>CAJCHM010000031.1 GCA_903970255.1 Acidobacteriota bacterium | reverse complement strand
GAGCAGCTACGATTTGATGCGCGCGGCGCGCCTCGCGCTCGCCACCTCAGGCACCATCACACTGGAGCTGGCCCTCTTTGGCACCCCAGCTGTTGTGAACTATGCGCTGCGCCCCCTCGACCGCTTTTTAGCCGAGAGGATCTTCCGGATCCGCCTGCCTCACTATTGCATCGTCAACATCCTGGCCAAACGGCAGGTCTACCCGGAGCTGATCGGCCCCTACCTGACCATAGCCAGCCTGACCGAACAGGCCAAAAACCTCTGGCAAGAGAACGACGCCTGCGTCCAGGGTTGCCGGGAACTGCGCGCCCTTCTGGGCGACTGCGACGCCGCAACTGCGGGGGCAGAGAGGATTTTGCGCTGTTTAGGGGTTCCCTAAAAAGGGGCAATGTCCTATGATATTTGGACATAGCAAGCCGATGTGGCGAAATTGGTAGACGCGGTAGACTCAAAATCTACTTCTAGCAATAGGGTGCAGGTTCAAGTCCTGTCATCGGCATTTTTCTTTTATTTTCCCTTTTTTCCATGCTTAAAAGTGAGCAGCTGCAAATAATCTTGTGTATGAGGAATCGGGTACATTTCTTTTTTTGTTCTGTAGAGTATTGAAGTGGTTTTGTTCATTCTTAAGAAGTTGAAACCTTGAGATCAAGAGGTGCACGTTTGTGTATGGATCCTCTAGGGGATTATTTTGCTGCTTAGAAACCAGAATTGTTGCATTTTTGCACGCAGTGTCCAAAAGATGATGTGTAAGGTTAAACATAAGAACACCATCCTTATCATATCTTTCAAAATTCGGGAGCTTTTTTAAGGCTTTTAACACTTCTTGAGGACTTCCAAATCCAGAATCGCGTAATCGAAAATGAAGGTAAGCCCATAATTCAAAGCAAGGATTAGATACGATTGGCACGAAATTCTTGGATTTACATACGTCGATAGCTTCTAGATAGGCTGAGTGGTTATTGTCCTTGTCAAAGACGCAAAATATTTTATCATATTTTACCCCATCTTCTTTGGATTTTCGTATAGCAGTATTTACAATGCTTTTTGGATCGGTTCCATCCCCTTTGCATATGTGCGCATGTATTCGTAAAATCCTTGCCACTTCGCAGAGGTAATCTACTTCTGTTTCACCTTCACATACCACCAAATCAATTGGGGAATAGAAAGAGTCTGGTTTATTATAAGAGCGCCTAGAAATTTTTCTGGTCATGAGAAACGAAATTTTCCTATAAATGGAAGAGCGCCATAACGACCTTGGAGATAACCTTTTCCAATTGCTTCACCCTTGCGCGGTTTAAAATCTAAAAGGGAATAGAGGCGCGATCTTTGTTGTTCATCTTTTTGTACAAACCAAACTTGATCCCTTCTAAATAAATCAATATCCAGTAAAGAACTGTCATGAGTAGTAAAAATGAGCTGAGCATTGTTCTCATTAAGTTTTGGGCTATGAAAAAGTTCTATTAAATACCGAACGATCTTGGGATGAAGATGGAGGTCAAGTTCATCGACAAAAAGAACCAATCCTTGCTGCAGAGCTTTCAACCATCCACCCGCTTGTGAAAATAGTCTTTGTGTTCCATCAGATTCATCTTGGAATAAATCAAAAAACACCTTTTGGTCAGAATCAAGCATTTTATGTTGCGTTCTGACTGCAGTTTTTTTCAAGGGGGAAGCTTCTTCTTCTATTAATTGGAAATGTTCGATTCCGACATCTGCACATTCCATGAATTTTTGAATCCAGGGAGCTGTATTTGGATCATTTAAAAACTGAAAGGTAAGGTCTGGGTTAAAACGAGTTTCTTGTGCAGGGTTATTTTTTAATAAAATGACAAGTTGGTCTCTAAACCAAAGAAAGATAGGTTTTAGTTGCTCACTGTTGAATTGTACCGCTGTCGAAAGAAATAGGGCATTTGCCCGCGTCATTTGTTCCCATGCCTTATGTTCCCCTTTGAAACTAGGGCCATGATACCAATGATATGTTTGTGACGATGAGTCCCATTTTCTTGTAAACCAGGTTTGACGATAGTTTTTAGGATAGGCATAAAGTTCTTCTTTAATGACCTGATCTTCTGTAAGGGCAACGTGATAAGTAAAGCGAGTATTATTGCAAACAAAGTCGATAGAAAATTCACTGGGTTCTTGTTGGGATTTGGTGCTTAAGCGAAAAGGCTGTAATGGAATTTTTTGTTTTTCTTGGAATGATGTGGAAGAGGAGAGGATAAATTGCTGTAAGAAATAGATAGCTTTTATCAAGTTGCTTTTTCCGCCTGCGTTTGGGCCGTAAATCACAGCAGAGCGCACTAATCGCTGGCCGTGAGAAAGCTCAAAAGTATTGGATTGAAGCAGTTCCGAGCCTTTGCCAGCGGATAGATTTAAAACCTCTTCCTTCTCGAAAGATCGAAAGTTTTTGACTGAAAATTGCAATAACAAGTGTTTCTCTCCTATCTTTGTCTTGATTTATCGTTATTTTTGCATATTTTCCGCAAAATGTCCAGAGATTTTAGTCTTTTCAGTATTTTTTTTAAGCATTTCTGTTCTAGACAGGGGCGATTTGAAAGAGTTATAATCCTAGCTTACCCTATCCTAAAAAACGGCCAAAAATGGATTCAGTCCTGGATTATCAGCTCTATCTCTTTGATTTTGACGGACTTCTGGTGGATACCGAGCAGCTTCACTATGCCGCCTATATGGAAATGGCAAGGGGGCAGGGGTTCCCCTTAACATGGGACTTTCAAAGATTCTGCCAGGTAGCCCATTCTAAACCGATGGGTTTCTTCGATGGATGGCAAAAAGAGCACCCCCGTGCCTTAGAAGGAACCTCCAAAGAGATGCTCTATGAAGAAAAGAAGCGCCTTTACGTTGAATTGCTTCAAAAAAAACCTCTGGAGTTCATGGAAGGGGCCGAGGTGTTGATCAACGCCTTGGATCTACATCGGATCAAGTCTGCTGTAGTAACCAACTCACCAAAAGAGCAGATCGAGCTCATTAAACAAGCTCTACCCGCTCTTCAAAAGATCTCACTGTGGATCACCCGAGAAGATTACTCCCAGCCCAAACCCTCACCAGAAGGATACTTGAAAGCCATCGCGCTCCTGGCAAAACCTGGGGATAAGATCATCGGCTTTGAAGACACTTTGAAAGGGCTTAAGGCCTTGCTTGCAGCAGGTGCCGATGCTGTGTTGATCTGTCCCAAGGATACGGGCTACATAAGCGAGGCAAAAAAAATGGGAGCCAAACACTTTGAGAGCCTCTTGATCTTCTACTCATACTTCACCTCGACAAGGTAGAGCCCCAGGGCAGGTGCCGCTCTTCCCGCTTGTTTTCTGTCCTTGGCTTGCAAAATCAGCGGGATTTTCTCTTTATCGATTTTTCCGGCGCACACATCGAGCAGTGTGCCTACAATGTTTCTGACCATTTTATATAAAAAACCATCTCCCTCAAATTCCAGTCTTACCCCACCAGGTTCTTCAACGACATCGAGGCGATAAAGTGTTCTAATAGCATCCTTAGCCGCAGTTCCCCGGTCAGCCTCATTGGCAAAGGAAGTAAAATCGTGGGTGCCGAGGAATAGATCTGCAGTCTCTTTAAGCAGTGCAATATCGACCCTATGGGGAACGTGGTAAGCGTATCTGCGGTTGAAAGGGTCAGGGGTGGGATCTAAGTGCAAGCGGTAGTGATAGACCTTTGAGAGGGCGCTATAGCGCGCGTGAAACTCGAGCGGAACTTGTTCTATCGATAGGATCCGGATATCCGGGGGGAGGATCCCATTGAGGGAGGCGCATGTTTTTTGGATATCAATCGGGGCGTGCGTAGTAAAGTGGGCGCATTGAGCCAAAGCATGTACCCCTGCATCTGTGCGTCCCGAACCGACAAGGTGTGTGTTTGCGCGGAGAATGGTATTTAGAGCTTTTTCAATGAGTGACTGGATCGATACGGCATTGGGTTGTACTTGCCAGCCACCATAATCGGTGCCATCATAGGCAACTACGATTTTGTATTTAAAGAGGGAATTAGATAAATCCATTTGGGGCCAAATTTGCGCTTTTGATGCTGATTTGGTTTTTCGCGGGACCCCTAAGACCTGGTAGATTATGTGGTCCCGCAAAAAACCAAATCAGCATCAAAATCATCAAATTTTGCCCGCAAAGCCACTTATGCAATTCCCTCTACAGAATGCAGTTTTTTAACTGCATTCTGTATTTCAAGCTTTAAGAGTCGCTAAGATGTTGGCCAACAAGTTTTGTCATGTCAAACATATTGATTGTATCGCTGCTGCCAAATACATCTGAAAGTTTATCATCTGGAATGATGTTGCGTTTGTTTTTTGTATCTTGGCATTTATTGGCTTTGATGTAAGCCCATAGTTTTTTTGTCACTTCAGTGCGCGGTAGTGGTCCTTTGCCTACGACAGCAGCTAGCTTTGCGCTAACTTGCATAGGTTGCATGAACTTGGATACCTTTTCTTTTTCTTTTTTTGCCATTTGATCTCTCCTTAAATTTGTCTTTTGTCTTTTGGACAGACTTTCGAGGATACTGCTCCCTCTTCAGAGTCAGCAGTATATAATTAAATCATCCTCGAATGACAAGTTGTATCTCTCTAGGGATTTTATAGTCAAAAAAAATCGTAGCTCACCGTAGGCGATCCATAGGGGGATCTCTAGAGAATGGAATATCTAACATGTTAATAATAAAGAAAATAGATGTGTGCTCACAGGGCTTGAATTTTCTTTGGAAAAAAATTACCTTCGGGTAAGGTAGGCAGCTGGAGTGAAATTGTTAGAGGTCTTGTATGGAATGCCAGCTAGGCGACCTTTCTGAACTTGTAGAAGAACTTAAAAGCTGTGGCGGTGATGAGAAGCGCCATGAGGTATTGGATAGGCAGGCACATGTCTTGAGGTGGATGGAATCTTCAAGAGAATGGAGGTTGATCTCTGCATCACTAACTCAAGAAGATCAATTGATCATTAAATCTCTTGTTGCCATTGGACAGGAAGAGCATCTGCTTTGTTTAAGGGAAGAATTTTCCAGTTTCTCAGAGAAGTTGCGAAAAATGCTCGACGACCTACAACCTGTGGAAAGATTTTATAAAGAGATCGGTGGGATTGTTGGGTACCATTGGACCATGTTGTCTTCTCTGTCTTTGGGTCCTATCTCTCCTGGAGATCGAGCCGGAGATACTTACTATCCCCCTCCAGGGATCGACATCTCATCTCAAGACGATCCGGTGATCACTTATATTCTCCAGGGAATTGTGTCCTTGCCGCAGCTTGCTGAAATCTACCCCGTTGGCGGTGCTGCGGACCGATTAAAATTTTTTGATCCTGTAAATGGTCAGCCTCTTCCTGCTGCAAAATTGCAGTTTTGCGGTTATTCTCTGCTAGAGGGGCTGATCCGCGATGTTCAGGCTAGAGAATATCTCTACTTCAAACTCTTCAATGAGCAGATCACCACTCCACTTGTCATGATGACATCTTCTGAAAAGGACAACCATCGCCATATTCTGCAACTTTGTGAAGAGCGTAAGTGGTTTGGACGTCTTAAGGATTCTTTTCAGATCTTTTGCCAGCCAGTAGTTCCAACGATGGATTGTAGCGGTAAATGGTGCTTTATTGGAGCGCAGAAACTGCTAATGAAGCCCGGCGGTCACGGCGTTATTTGGAAGGTTGCCAAACAAGAGGGGGTTTTTGATAAGTTAGAAGCTACTGGCAGAAAGAAAGTGCTTGTTCGGCAGATCAACAATCCAATTGCTGGAATCGATTATGGAATTCTTGCCTTTTGCGGGGCGGGGTTTGCAAGCGATAAGGTTTTTGGTTTTGCTTCTTGCCAAAGACAGGTCAAATCGGCAGAGGGGATCAATGTATTGATTGAAAGAAAAGAGGGAGATCAAAATCACTTATGTCTGACAAATATTGAATATTGCGATTTTTCCAAGTTCTCGATCGAAGATGTTCCCGTTGAGCCTGGAAGCCTTTATTCCCAATTCCCATCAAATACCAATATTCTTTTTGCCGATATCGCAGCTGTGAAAGAGAGTGTTGTGGGTTGTCCGATCCCCGGAATGCTGATCAATCTCAAACAAATGTCTTTTACAGATGAGGATGGTCAGTCTAAAGAACAAGAAGTGGCAAGGCTGGAGTCTACGATGCAAAATCTTGCGGATTGTTTTGGACAGACTGCAGATAGCAGCTTGCCTCCAAGCAAAATCCCTTTAAAAACTTATCTGACATACAACCATCGAAAAAAAACAATCTCGACTACAAAAAAAATGTTCCAGGCAGGGGGCTCTCTTTTAGAAACCCCGGAAGGGTGTTTCTACGATCTGCTTTGCAATGCCTATGATCTCTTGGCAGATCATTGCCAGACTGTGGTCCCAGATGTTCCTCCCGTAAGTGATTATATTCTCCAAGGGCCCTCGTTTCTTTTTTCTTATCATCCCGCGTTGGGTCCTCTGTTTTCGATTATTGCACAAAAAATTCGGGGTGGCAGATTTGCTCTTCATAGTGAGCTAAAGTTGGAAATTGCAGAGGTTGATATTGAGAATTTAACACTCTGCGGCTCTCTACATATTTTCGCAGAAAGGGTGATCGGTCAGTTGGAAGAGGATGGGATTTTAAAGTACTCAGAACAAGTTGGCAGCATTAAGCTGCGCAATGTCGTTGTTCAAAACAGCGGATACGATTGGAAGGCTGAAAACGTGTATTGGAAGGGTGAGATTAAGCGGGAGGAGCTGTGCGAAATTGTGATTAATGGCAACGGTGAGTTTGTCGCAGAAAATGTTGCAATCCGGGGAGCTGTCCGCATTGAGGTCGATGATGGGGTAAGAGTGACAGCTTTTGAAGAAGAGGGAAAGCTTAAACTCAAAAAGGAAGATCTCTTGAAACCGACAAAGGGATGGATCTATCACATTGATGATGATGGATCTATTTTTTTAGAGTAGAGGGAACTGCAAAACTTATACTCCGATCGGCCTCAAACACGCGCTTTCCACGCCGATTCAGTTTTGCAATGGCTAAAGTTCAGGTATAAAAAAAGCAGCAGGCGGATTACCTGCTGCTTGGAAAAGGAACTCAAGCTTTTGCTTTAGTGTTTAAGAATTAAACAGTAGAAGCAGTTGCTGTGGTTGTGGTTGGTTGGGCATCTGTTGCTTTGCAGAAAAGTTGATTGATGACCGCAGTAACAACAGCACCTACAGCAAATGCAATCGTTGCAACGATGATAGGTTGTTTGTTCTCTCTTGCAAATGTTCTCAGTTGTTCAAAATAAGGCCTTGCAAATTCGGCCACTTTTCGTGCGATTCCAGCAAGGAAGGAGCCCAACGCAGTTACAGTTTTGCCCATCCATGTTGCAGCTGCTACTGTGAATTCTTTAATCCCTTGGCAGCAATTCGAGAATGCTTCTTGAATTTTCATAATGACCTCCTAAAAAATAGAGATGTAGCGTTAAATTTCTCAAAGAGAAATCGTCCAGATATTGGCATTATACTGAAAAACGATGTTTCAAGGAAAATGTTTTTTTCCTCTTTACCTCATATTTTCGGTAATGGCCAGGCTGGACTCTCCTGATAATGGAGTTCTCCTGAAATTTTGCACGATTATAACTTCCTTTTGATTTATGTAAAGAGCTTGTTAAGTTTTTGTAAATCCCATGCCTTTCCTAGGCTGGATAATCCTCTATGCGGGATCGGTTTTGACTTATATTTTAAAGGTGTGACATACTCAGCCTGGACTTTAGCCATTGGAGCGGGGCGATTTTTCTAGATAGCGCCCGCAGGCAGCGGGAATTTTGTAATGGTAGGCTTGAATATGCCACCATTACAAAGTTCCCCCTACCTGGGGGATGCTATCTGGGAAAAGCGCCCCGCTCCAATGGCTAAAGTCCAGTCAGGTAGAACACAATCACTTAAGAGGCTCTATGAACGAACAAATTCAAAATCAGATCAAAAATATCGATGGCCGCCTCAATCATATGATGAGGTATCTTTGACTTAGCCGATAAAGAGAGGCAAATACAAGAACTTGAAGCTAGAATGCAAGAAGCTAACTTTTGGGATGACAACAATGCTGCCCAAAAGGTGATTGAAAAGTGCAATGGTCTAAAAGTCTGGACAGTTCCTTATCATGGGTTAAAACAGCGATTTAATAATGTTGTAGAGCTTCTGCCAGAGATCGATGAATCTACTGATGGAGAGTTCTTTTTCCAGCTGATTTCTGAATTAAATGCTGTGGATAAAGAACTCTCTGAGCTTGAAGTGCGCAGAATGCTTTCGGGAGAATTAGATAACAAAAACTGTTTTTTGAGTATCAACGCAGGAGCTGGTGGCACTGAGGCTTGCGATTGGGCAGGGATGTTATCGCGCATGTATCAGCGATGGGCAGCAAAAAGGGATTGGAAGGTGGAAACCTTAGATGTTGTTGACGGCGATGTCGCCGGGATTAAAAGCATCACTTTGAAATTATCAGGGCCATTTGCTTATGGTTTCTGCAAAGCAGAGCGGGGTGTTCACCGCCTGGTGCGCATTTCCCCCTTTGATAGCAACGCAAGACGGCATACCAGCTTTGCCTCTGTCGATGTGACCCCTGAGATCGATGACGATATCCAAATTGAGATTAGGCCAGAGCATATCCGGGTGGACACCTATCGCGCCTCCGGCGCGGGCGGACAGCACGTCAATAAAACCGATTCTGCTGTTAGGATGACGCATATCCTATCGGGGATTGTTGTCTCCTGCCAAAGCGAGCGCTCTCAAATCCAAAATCGCGAGACATGTCTAAAAATGTTAAGGGCTAAGCTCTATGAAAAAGAGTTGATGGAGCGAGAGAGTAAGATTAAAGATATGGCAGGGGAGAAGAAGAAAATTGAATGGGGAAGTCAAATCCGCAATTATGTCTTTCAACCGTACACACTTGTCAAAGATATGAGAACCAAGTATGAAGTGGGAAATATCGATGCCGTAATGGATGGCGAGTTGGACGATTTTATCAACGCCTATCTGAAGGAGTTCGGATAAAAGATGGAAGAGCTGCAAGGATTTGATATCCGTTATACTTACATAACCGATACCCCTTATCTGCGGGGCTGGTTAAACAACCCGCAAGTGCAAAAATGGTTTCCCGTCTCAGAAGAGAAAGAGATTGACGATGCCGTACAATGTTGGATTGGTTTTAGCCGTTATAGTTCTAGCTTAACGGCAACACTTAATGGCTCTCCTTGCGCCATTGCTACTTTATTTCTGATGCCCTATCGGAAAGTAGCTCATCAATGCCTCTTCAAATTGGTTGTGGATCCAAAACACCAGGGAAAGGGGATAGGGTCCTCTCTTCTGAAAAATTTAAAGCACTTGGCCAAAAATTATTTTCATCTCGAGCTAATGAATATCGAGGTTTATGAGGGCAACCCTTTTATTCATATCTTGCTCAAACAAGATTTTTATGAGTACACCCGGCAAGAAAAATACGTCAAAGACAGCACCGGTTACCATTCCCGCATCCTTTTGGAATGTGTTTTATAAAAGTTACTCTAGGAGGGTCCAATGCAGCAAAATTCTCCCCATTTGACATTTCGGCTCACCCAATTAGAAGATGCGCCATTTCTTTTGGAGTGGTTGTCCGACCCCAACATCATGCGTTGGTTCCCGATGTATGATCTTCGAGAGGTTGAAGATGCTGTCCGCATTTGGATAGGCTATTCCAAGATTGAAACGGGCGTGACGGCTCTGTGGGATGGGGCCCCCTGCGGAATGGCAAATCTTTACATTCAACCCTACAAAAAACAAGCGCACACTTGCCTTTTTTCAATCATTCTTCAAGAAGAGATGCGAGGTAAGGGAGTGGGCACAGCTCTGTTGGAATATTTGATGAAGTATGCCAAGGAAAGGTTTAAGATTGAAATTCTGCATTTGGAAGTTTATGATGGGAATCCAGCCAGGCACCTCTATGAAAAATTGGGTTTTAAAGAGTATGGCCGCCAGGAGAAGTTTATAAAAGAAGATGGCAAATACAGTGCCAAGGTTTTCATGCAACGAATGTTATGAGTTTTTTTAAATTCCCTTTTTTTACCCGCCTGCTTAAATCTAAGAAATTCCCCAAAACGGATTTGAATTTCAAATCTCCAACCCAGGGGAGATTATACGATCTTAAAGCGATATATGATCATCTTAATAGATCCTACTTTGGCAACAAACTCAATCTTGAAATCACCTGGTTTGGAAGCGCTCAGCGCAAAGCTTATCGCCATCGTAAATTAGGACTCTATTATTTTAGAGAAAAGCTGATCAAGATCCACCGCCTTCTCGATCAGCCCCATTTTCCCCCTTACTTTATCTCATACGTTGTGTATCATGAGATGCTCCACAGCGTCTGTCCTCCTGTTAAAACCCCTCGAGGAGGGTATCGGATCCATCATCTTGATTTTAAAAAGAAAGAGATGGAATTTGCCCATTATGCTGCAGCAAAGCGCTGGGAAGAAGAAAACAAAAAACTTTTTTTTCACTGAGGTTTTATGGCAGGACATAGTAAGTGGGCAAATATCAAACACCGCAAAGGAAGAGCCGATGCTGCTAAAGGGAAAGTCTTTTCCCGTTTGGTCAAAGAAATCATTAGCGCTGTAAAACAGGGCGGTCCCGATCCTAAATCTAATTCCAGGTTGCGCATTGTCATCCAAAAGGCGCGCATCGCCAATCTTCCCAATGAGAACATCGAGCGCAATATCAAAAAAGCAACATCTGCCGACCAAGCTGACTTTACTGAAATGACCTATGAGCTCTATGGCCATGGGGGGGTTGGTATCATCGCTGAGGTGATGACAGACAATAAGAATCGGATTTCCTCAGATATGCGCATTGCCACCAATAAAAAGGGGGGAACGGTTGCCACACCCGGTTCTGTCGCATTCAATTTTGATCGCAAGGGGATCATCCAGGTCTTAAAGAAAAATGCTCTTGAGGATCCCCTTTTTCTAACCGCATCTGAAGCTGGAGCTGACGACTTTGAATCGACAGAAGATCTATTTCTGATCACAACAGCTCCCGATCAACTCATTGCAATCAAAGAGAAGCTCGAGAGCTCAGGGATTAAATGTGAAGAAGCAGAGCTAGAGATGATCCCTAAGGTTTATGTCGATTGCGACCCAGAGATCCAAAAGCTCAATCTCGACCTCATCGAGTATTTAGAATCGCTTGATGATGTCGATGCAGTCTTCCATAATATGAAAATGGAATAAAACTGGGTCAGCCTAAGTATTGATTGTTATTTTCCATCTCTTTTTTGCTTCTTTCGATCTCACTGGCACCCATCAACGCGATGAATCTTGCGGCAGGTTGGGTAGGTTCCATAGTGTGGTCGATAAGTGTTTTCCATCTGCTTGGGTTCGGTTTGATTATTAATCCCTCTAATTTCTTCCGTCGCGTGTGTGGAGGGCATTTCTAAAAATTTTCTAATTTCCATGTCTTTTTGTTTTAAAAGGTTTCTAATTTTTTCGTTTTCGAGACGCAAGGCATATTTTTTGTTCGTCTGAGGATTAGTTGTTTTTCTTTCGGAATTAATTGTTTCTTCAGGCTTTTTCCTAATAGTTTCAACAGTGTCATCCGAGAGTCTAGGAGGATTAAAAGGATCTAATTTTGGTATGAAGTTTTCACGGATTCTAAAAATAGATTTTTTTAATTCATTTGCTTGATATATCAATTGATTTAGATTTAACGAACTGATGTAATCTACTATTAATTCATCTTTTGATAAAAGCACCTGAAAATTAATATTTTTAAGACATAAAACGCATGATCGTATATATCTAATATATTCCGATGATTTTTCATATAATTCTTTGCAAGAGTTATTTTGTGTCTGTAGATTTTTTGCGTTTTTTGAAATAATAATAAAATTACATGTTATTTTGTTAACTATATTTTCAATTAGATTCATTTCATTATATTTTTCAATTCCAGTTACATGTACTTTATTGTTATTTATTGGATCTGAATTTAAAATATTCATAATTCTCCATTGTTTAATTTATATCTTGATATAGCATTCTTGATTATACAATTATTTTTTATAAATTATCAATGTATAAAATATTATTGAAAAAAATGGAAAAACCATCTTGATTTCACTGTTGTTTTAATAGGCTGTTTGTTAATATCTTATGAACTTTAAATGGAGTTTTTATGTCGGCGATTTTAAGAATGAATCATTTTGTAGAAGCTGCAAAACAGGCCCATATAGCACCTACTTCTCAGTATCTGCATGCAAGTGCAGGGAGTGTTGCCGTTACTCCGATGAATCTCCCCAGTTCTTTTTCTGAGCAGGCAAAAACACAAAATTGCAAGACTTGGGAAATTTTTCAAGAAAGCCTGATCAACATTATTGGACAGCATAAATTCGATTGGATTTGCCACCGTTATCGCGCCAAATTGAATTTTACTGGGATGAAAAAAAGCGGCGCTCCCCTTCTTCCAAAACATGTGGAGTTATTTAGCGTAGGAGCAGCACAAGTGCTCAATCGCGATATAAAGGCGAAGTTTCCTGGAAAGATTAGAGCTCTTACTCGTGAGCAACTAAAAGAAAGAATCGCTCAAATTCAACCTTTTCCCATCCTTGGGGAATGCAAGGATCCTACTAAGATGACGGGTGCTCCAGGCACTACCTTTGCCCATTTTTTTCACGACAAATTACTGATGGATAAGGAAAAGCAAATGCTCTTTTCCGATGTAGAGAAAATGAGCTTACCCGCATACCGAGAAAGATTGACAAAGATAATTACCAATCGCGAGCTCATCGAAGGGCAGATCATTCCAGCTCCTGGCCATGATGGGCATGTCGATTACTATAAGGTTTATCGAAAAGTTGCCACAGGAGATGGGTTAGTTGCCTATGCCTTGAGCCCAGCTACAAACAACTCCACCCTAAAGCCTCTGATTGTCTTTCGTCCTTCTCAGTGGGCACTTTCAAATGAGGATACTTTTGAAACGTATTTGAACGATGTACAGCTTAATATAGGGGAGATGGGCTGGAAGGGAGCTGCTGCTGAATTTGAAAAGTTAATGTCTGACCCGCATTTTAGAAGAAATAATGAAAAGATTTCGATCTCTGGCTATAGCCTTGGCGGAGCGCAGGCCCAAAGATTTCTTGCGGTGCACGCAGATCACGTTTCCTATGCTGTTTTCTATAATGATCCAAGTGTGGATGATGAGACTGCGGAAAAATTTGCTCAAAGAATGAACTCGATGGGGAGAAGAGGGGAGCCATTAAATATCCAGATTTTCCGAATGAAAGGAGATTTTTGTGATTACATCGGAGGTAAGCACTTAGGCTGGGGTGTCGATCACCCTGATGTCAATATTCAGCTAATGGAAGGAAATTTTGATGATAAGAAGGCTGCAGCTTTTAAACTCCACTCTCATCGGGTATTTGACAATACAACTTTTCCTTACTATATGCAGCGCTATGATGATACGCAGCAACTGTTCGATCGCCTCGATAACTCCAAGCGGGGTCCGGATGTGCTTTGGTATGAAAGGATGCGCCGCATCTGGGGTAAAGTTACATTCGCATCGATCTACAGTCTTTCAGTCGTTGTGAAGTTTATATCATGGGCGCTTGGCGTTAGGATCTTGCGCAGCAGCAAAGATCCCGACCTTTAGAGGGAATTGCAAAACTCCATGTTTTGCAATCCCCTCAATGACTATTTGGCAGTGATAAAAGAGCCGAGATTGCCTATGTCTTCTTTAGTGATGTGTTCATAATGAAAGTCATTTTCGGGAGTGATCATCCCTTCCATCAGAATCGCTAAGCGGCGAGGATTACTGCGCGAGAGGAGCTGATGCGAGATCTGGCAGAACTGCTCATAGCTTAAATTTTTCATGCTCTCAATCCGTTTGTTGATCCAGCTAAAATCGTGATATTCAAATGCAAGCTCATCGAGCTTGGATGCCATTGCTGGCATGTTCTCCGGAGGCATTTTTAAAAGAGTGATTAGCGTAGCGCGTATGCTCTCAAATCTTCCTTCAGGGATTTGAACATTGAGATTCTTATCAAAGCTCTCTAAGAAAAGTTCAAAGCGAGCAAGTAAATCGCTTGGTGCATGGGTGCTTGACTGCACAGCAAAAAATTGCATCAGTTGCCGCTCTTCTTCGGTATTCCATGCTTTAGCGATATAGGCTGTTTGTTGTTTGGTCCGCAGAGTGTCGAAGAAAGAGTCGGAGAGCGCATAACCTAAAATTTGCTGGATCGCTCTGTTTGGGAAAGTAAAGGGTCCTTCTTGGAGAAGGAGGAGAACACCGCTACCTTGACGATCTGTTTGCTCAATGAGTTTATAGGGGCCGTATTTTTCAGAAAGTACCAAGACTTTCTTCTTAAGATGTTCAGAGACGGGGAAAGGTTGAGAGGAAATCTCGCTCTGCAAATCTTTCCATAATGCTGTAGCATCTTGGCGGCTAAGATTGCCGTAGATCATCCCTTGCGTATATGCCCTTTGGAAGAGGTTTTTGGCAAATAGAATGAACTGATCGTAGGAAACAGTTTGGATTGCGGCCAATTTCTCAAGTTCAGTGGGTTTATTAAATAGAACCCCATCGAGTTGCTCCATTGCTTGCTTTACTGGGAGCTCTTTGGATGAGTTGTCGTAATCCGACTTGAGCGAAGTTTGGTAGATTTCAAATTCTTCTTTTGTTGGGGCTATAGCGTTAAATGAGGAGAAGATTTGGGTTAAGAGCAGAGGCGCCTTATCGTTATAGCCAGAGAGATTCATCTTCAGTTTAAAGTCATCCATATAAAATCGAGTCGATAGCCCAGCGCTGGATGCTAAAGAAAGATCGGAGGAGAGTTTTTCAGAAAGAGCTCTTACATAGAGATCGCACAGCACCTGCGAGGTGGCAGTATTGTCAATCAATGGAGATTGAAAACTAAACAGGCAGCAAACTTCTGGGACCTTGTACCTAGTATCTGCAGCATAGTAAATGCAGCTTCCCGCATCAGATGCAAGCAGTAGAGGGTTGTCTTGAGTGTGTTTTTGAGCTGAGGAGATAAGCTCGAGATTTTTTGGCAAATAGGGGTTAGGCTGTGGAAGTTGAAGGATGGGGATGGGTTCGACCCGATTCCATCCTATAAGGTGAGATGAGGTGATCGGCTTGATCGCATATTCTGCATGCATCCACTTTTCTTTTGTGTCGGTTGGAACCCCTGTTTTTTTAGGATCGGCCAGCACAAAATAGAGGCAATTTTCTGATTTGAGGGTATCGACAAAAGATTGGACAAAAGCAGGATCGTATTGCGTTGGAATGAGGGTTTTTTCTGGAAAAGTGGAGAGATCTTCATAGGGGATATCGGAAGCGATATGCATGATTGTATGAAAAGCATCATCGCGCGATTGGAATTGATAGTTTAATTTAGCCATCGTCTGGATCTCCTCAAAAAGATAAGCGGGAAATCCTTCTTTTTTTAAACGTGCAATCGTTTCAAAGACCCGTCCAATCGCGGTATCGATCGCTGTCAAACCGTAATCTGTGAGCATAATATCGATGGAAAAAAAGAGGCTTTGCTTGCTAAATCTATCGCAGCTCACCCGAACCCCTTCTGCGATTTTTTCATTTTTGAGCACTTGGGTGAGGCTGTTTTCCCCTTCTTGGCCAAGGGCATAGGCAATCAGGGAGGGGGCTTGCCGATTGATGTCTTCTGCATAGATTGCCGGAACTTCCCAATTCAAAGAGAGCTGTTTGATATCTTTGACAGGTTTAATAAAAATCATAGACCCGCGCTGCTTTGCAGATGTCATATTGGCGGGAAGTTGTTTTTGTGAAACTTTAAACAACGGCACTCTAGAAAAGTCCTGGATTGCAAGCGAGCGCATCTCCTCAATCGATAAAGGGGAGATCATCACTAGGTGCATCTGGTCGGCGCTATAGTGGGTTTGATACCAGTTGCGCAAAGCAGATTGCGGAATTCCGGAGAGTGTTTGAGCATTGCCAGTGGAGAAAGCACTAGAGGGGTGATTGGGGTTTCCACTCTCTTTCATGATCATGTATTGCCGCCACCCATCGTGTTCGATATTTTTGGAATGCTCTTGATCGACAGCATGCAATTCTCTATTGATGCAGTTGGGGGACAAGAGGGGATCGATGAAAAAGTGGGAGAACCGGTCAAGCGATTCTTCAAAACCTTCATTATTCACCGAAAACATGTACACCGTGCGATCAGATGCTGTGAATGCATTCACGCTGCCGCCATGGTCATTGATGAATTGCATGTATTCAAATTCATTAGGATAGGCTTCTGTTCCCATAAAGAGCATATGTTCGAGAAAGTGGGCCATTCCCGGATATTCTTTCGGATCTTCCCAGGAACCCGCTCCAACGGCAACCCCTGCTGCAGATTGATCAGCGCCCGGGTCAGAGATGAGATAAACCTGCAGCCCATTGTCTAAAATGAGCTTTTCAACTTTTCTTCCCTCTAGTGCAGGATTGAGGATGGGAAGGGTTGCCCTATCTTCGACGACTTGATAGGAGTTTTGAGGCGCCAGGCTCTCTTGGGAGTTGATTGGAAGAGCAGTTAAAAGCAAAAGGCTCAAAAATGCGGTCGGTTTCCTGCAAAGCATGGCTATCTCCTATTTTGCCTCATGATGCACTAAAGCAGGAGAATTTTGCAATTGGATGATGAAGGGAGGATCTAAGCAGGCAAATTTGTCTAGAACCCAATAGAGAAACCCGGGGCTAGGCCCCGTGTTTCTCTGACTGGACTTTAGCCATTGGAGCGGGGCGGTTTTTCTAGATAGCGCCCGCGGGAGAGTCGAATTATAATGCTCACAAAAACTTAGCGTAATCTTTCCTCACAAGGCCGCAGATATGTTCAGCTCTGGCAGCGCGCCGCTCATGCTTATCTTTGCAATCGCTTCCGGGGAAGTGTTCCATGTCAATTTTGGGGCCAAAGGCGATGTGGATGGGGGCGCGTTTGGTAATGCGCACCTCTCCAAGCTCTACTTGCACCGTTTGAGGAGGTGGGAGGAGCTCGAAGGTTTTGAGAGCCAGTGGATAGAAATGGGTGGGATGGCCGGCTCTTTGAGCCATCAGGTAGAGCATTTCAATGCTCTGGGGATCAAAGGGGGCCACCTCAACAACACCATCTGTATTGGGTCTATCTCTTCCGCCGCTTGGGGCAACATAGATGGCTTTTCCTCCTTCGCTAAGTAGTTGGCTCATTAAATCCATGGTGCGTTTGTTGTGCAGCTGTTTTCTCATTTTTTCTTCAGGGGGATTATCGATGTAGCGCTTGGAGTAAATGCAAAGCAAGTTGCGTCCCATACTGGCTGGAACGGCCAGGGGATCGGTGATGACGCGCTCACCAGCGACAAAGATCATCTCTTCGGCAATGTGGGGATAGGTATTTTCTAGTAGAATGCTGATTGCCTGAGGATCAGCTTCTGTCTGGTGGTTGGCCAAAAAGATCGCATTTTCCCCTTTATCAAGCAAAGCGGCGACCTCCCGAAGATATTCCAATCCATTGATGGTCGAATGGGGAAGGTCGACCAGCGGTTTGATTAGATCTTGACCAAATTGATAGTAATCAAAGGGTGTACGAATTTTAGAGTGGTAAGGTTGAAACTCAAAAGGATTTTGACACTGTTGCTTAATGAGATTGAGCAATCTGAAGAAGACCTCATCATGTGCACCTGCTATCTCCCCATTGCCAGCAATCGCTTCTTTGTAGCAGAGATAGAATTTTTCAACGATCTGCTTATATTTAGGAGGGATCGATCCCTCCTCGATATACTGTTCCAGCTGTGAAAAAAAAGATTTAGACTTCGAGTTTTTTTCCATTAGTCGTTGAGTAAAATTGGAATTCATTCAAGTGAAGCGTATCATCATTGCCAAAACGCAATTCGGCGTTGAGTTTTTGCGCAATTTTGCGCAAATTCTCTTTATCTTGCTGGTTTAAATAATGATCTAGATCGGGATGGGAGATCATTTCTAAGCCAAATTGCTGTTGTTGGTTGATCAGTTTTTTAATCGCGCGTTCCACCTCTACAGAAACACTTTCATGACTTTTAATCATGCCGCTTCCGGAGCAGTAGGGGCAGTTGGTAAAAATAGTCTGTGTGAGGGATTCTCTGCTCCGCTGCCTTGTCATTTCAACAAGTCCAAATTCACTCATTCCTAAGATGGTGCATTTAGCGGAATCATCTTTCATCGCCTCTTTGAGGCGGTCGAGTACGCGGCGCTGGTTTTTGCGTGAGCGCATATCGATGAAATCGCAAATCACAAGGCCGCCGACATTGCGAATGCGTAGTTGGCGCGCAATCTCTTCAGCAGCTTCCATGTTAATGCGAACCAGAGCCTCCTCCACATCGCAAGTTGAGCTTTGATGGGTGCTGCGCCCTGAGTTAACATCGATGGTGTACATCGCTTCAGTCCGGTCAAAAAAGAGATAGCCGCCGCTGGGTAGCCAAATTTTGCGCTTTAATGCTTTGTCGATTTCACGCTCGACGTTAAAACGCTCAAACATGGGAGACTTATCGCGATAGAGTTCGATCTTGAGGATGTGCTCGCCGCTGTATCTAGCATAGAGTTTTTTACAGCGCTGATAGGTGGCGTAGTCGTCGACGAGAAGGCGATCGAATTTCTTATCGACAGCCGTCAGGACAGCGCGTTTAATAAGATCCGATTCTTCAAAAAGACAAGTGGGTTTGCTCGATTTTTGAAAATTTTCAACGATGTTCTGCCAGGTTTTATGCAGATCGGTAGCTTCTGCAATTAACATCTCCGGAGTTGCATCGACACTGGCTGTCCGGCAGATGAGGCCCATGTCGTTGGGCATCTCAAAAGCGCGGATCAGTTTTTTCAGTCGGTCGCGCGAGGCGGCGTCTTCGATTTTTCGGGAGACTCCGCGATGAGGGGTGTTGGGGAGTAAGACGAGATAGCGGCCGGGGAGGGAGACGTTTGAGGTCAGGCGCGCTCCTTTTGTGCCAATCGGTTCTTTCACGACCTGGACCAAAACAGGTTGGTCGATTTTCATGATTTTAGAGATGTCCGTTTCTTTGCGCTGGCCAGAGGATTTTTTTGTATTCTCCATATCCCAGTCAAAATCCATTTCAAACATCTCTTGAAATTTCTGAGTATTTTCAATGATATCGGAAATGTGAATGAATCCATTTTCTCCTTCGTTGATGTCAATGAAGGCAGATTGGATGTTGTGAAGGATGTTGGTAACTTTCCCTCGGTAGACGTTACCGGCTAGCTGACGGTTCTTCTTTCTTTCAATGATCAAGTCATAAAGGGCTCCATTGATCAACACAGCGTAGCGGGTCTCTTTTGATTCAATATTGAGCAGAATTTCTTTCATCGGATCCCCGGAAATAAATTTTGAAGTAATCTTGTTGTCGATAGTGGTAAGCTTAAGGGATTTCAACTTCTTTTTCCACAAAAATAAACAGCAATTTCTTCCTCAAATAATCTTTTTTATTTCCTCCTTGATCTGGGTAAGAAAAGAGTGGGATACCAGCCTTTTAGCTGTTGTAATGCTTCGAATGAGACTTATCGGATTTGAGCTCCCGTGGCATTTCAGAACAATGCCATCGATACCGCAAAGGATTGCGCCGGGGTGCTCAGCGTAACAGAGCCTCTGGCGTAAGGCAGAGAGTGGAGCGTGCAGACTGTCATTTGTATTTAAGATTTGAAGCTCCTCTAATATAACCGCTGCAATTCCTTCCGCGGTTTTCAAAAACACATTTCCAGTAAATCCGTCAGTGACTAAGACATCAATTTTTGAGTGGAAGACATCGCGCCCCTCGATATTGCCAGAAAATAGGAAGGAGGTGTTTTTCTTCTGGCTTAAATGCAATAGCTCATTGTAGGCCAGTTGAAGCTCCGGGGTCCCCTTTTTAGCTTCAGAACCGATATTTAACAAGCCGACTGTAGGGATTTCAATGCCGCGCCCTTTTTGGTAGGCAATTCCCATGGCGGCAAACTGCACAAGATGGCTTGCTTTATATGAGGTATTGGCACCGACATCCAAGACTGCGATCTGAGAGTGCTTTGTCGGTAGCAGTGTAAGGAAGGCAGGGCGCTCTATTGAGGGGAGTTCGGGAAGCTCAATCTTAGCACATGCCATTAGAGCCCCTGTGTTTCCAGCAGAAATAAAGGCATGCAGATGTTTTTGTTTGATCATTTGAATGCCGATGCAAAGAGAGGAATTTTTTTTCCGTCGGATTGCACTCAGAGGCGCCTCATCCATGCCGATGATCTCTTGAACAGGATGGAAGAGAATTTGAGTCGAGGGTGAGCTTGCGCTGCTGAAAAGTTCAGAAGTTCCAAAAAGTGTGAGGTAGACCATAGGATCCAGCTCTCTTGAAAAAGAGAGGATCGCTTCCAAAAGTTGATGGGGAGGAGTATCGCTTCCCAACAAATCAATCCCAATATGGCAAGGAGCGATCCCCCCGTCAATCTTACTCAGCCCTCGCATGCATCACCGCACGTCCATCATAAAAACCACAATGGGGGCAAATTCTGTGCGCGATACAAGCTTTTGCACAATTGGTGCATGCGGATGTGTTCTTTGGCTTTTTAGCGTGATGAGCGCGTCTTGAGTTTTTTCGAGCGTTTGATGTTCGATTACGTGGTACTGCCATAATAATTCTCCATAAAAATGATACCCAGTTTATAATAAGAGTGTTTTATTTTCAAAGGCAATTCCCTCCGGCTGAACTTTAGCCATTGGAGCGGGGCGCTTTTCCCAGATAGGATCCCCTGGGCAGGAGGATGCTATCTGGGAAAAGCGCCCCGCTCCAATGGCTAAAGTTCAGCCGGATCACTTTAAATCCGCAAAGGGGAAGTTGATGGTCTGACAAGGGGCTGCAGGATTCTCCTCTGCCTTAAGGAATTTTTTAATTGTTTCCCGCTCAGGGCACTTACCTTCATTGCATTCAGCAAAAAGAGGGGTTTGCAAAAGAGTGGTCTCACGCACCTGTTCGGTCAAATCAAAAATGGCACTTTTAATTTCCGATAAAGGGTATGTCAGATAAATATTTTTTGCAGAAATGGGGGTAGAAACAGGATCATTGCAGATGGAACAGGGAAGGTATGCAGTTGTGGTGATATTGAGTTGGATGACTAGATGTTCATCTGCGAGATAGGCCTCTGCTTTGAGTTGGATCGGATCTTCAAAAAGAAGTTCGTCATCTTCAATGGCAAGGAAGTCGGGCTGCAGCGTTTCTTCGATCTTAACGGTATCGCCGTTTTTTAATCTGTCGATATAAATTTTTAAGTTTTCCATTGAATTTCTCCATCGAAAAATTGAACAGATTGTAGGGCAAAGTAGAATTGGTAGCTAGTCTGAACTGCAAAATTTCAGAATCTGATCGGCAGCTTCTTTTGAGGTTTCTTTTCTTCCGAGTTGTTCGACTACGCCCAAACAATCATTTTTAATTTTAATGCGGGTGGGCCCTTCCAGTAGCTCTTTTGCTTTTTCAACGATATTTTTTGAAGTACAGTGGGGTCCGATGAGCTCAGGAAACACTTGTTTTTGAGCAATGATATTGACAAGACAGTAGAAGGGAAGACGGATCCGCAGAATGTCATAGGCGATGATTTTGTCTAAGCGGGATACGGCGTAAGTCACCACAGTGGGAGTCCCATGCAAGGCAAGCTCTAGCGTTACTGTTCCCGATTTTGCAATTGCCAGATGGGCCTGTTTCATCAATTCATAAGTATAATCAGCAGAAACAAGTGAAATCCAATTTTCTCTCGATCCTTTCTGTTTCAGAATAGTTGCGATGAGGGGACGGAACTTTTCATCAGAGACGCACAGTACAACATGGAGATCATCGTGGTTTTCCATTAATTTTATCACAGCCTCCAGTTGAAGAGGGAGGTTGCGCATAATCTCTTTCTTTCTGCTACCGGGAAATAGTGCGATAACTTTTTTGTCTTGAGGCAGCGCCATTTTTTTGTAGGAGTAGGTCTTGAGCCTTTCCAAAAGAGGATGGCCTACATAGACGGCATTGAGGGGAGTTTTTGCAAAGATCTCTTTTTCAAAGGGGAGGATACACAGAAGAAGGTCGAGGTTTTGAGCCATCAGAGGGATTCTTTTTTTCCCCCAGGCCCAAACCGATGGGCAAATAAAATGGATGAGTTTCCCTTTGTATCCATGTTTGCGCAGGTGTCTGGCTAGCCTTAAATTAAATCCGGGATAGTCGATAGTGATCACGGCACCCGGATTCAATTTCAGGATCGTTTCTGCCACAAAAAAAAATTGGCGGTAAAGTTTGGGCAAGGATAAAAAAACATCGATGAATCCCATCACCTGAAATTCCTCCATGGGAAGAACACAGTCCATCCCGGTGGAGCGCATTTTGGGCCCAGCGACACCGCAAATTGTCAAATCGGGATTTTTTTCAAGCAAGGCTTTGAGCAGCTTTTCCCCATGAAGATCGCCACTTCTTTCCCCTGCGAAGACAAAAAAATCACAAAACATCGATAGCCTTTAAAGATTCTGCGATCCATTGAGCCCCTGCATGAAAAATTTCTTTGGATGTGCCATGACCATCTCTGCCAATCGAAGGTCCGATCATAAGTTCAACACGGGGCGATCGGATATTATTTTCACTTGCTGTTTTTGCAAGTTTTTCGATGAAATCAAAACAATTGCCTGTTCCAACTCTGGTATCGAGATTGCCGATGTAAAACCGAGTGCTCCGATCAGCAAGCTTAAGTGTGAGATGCTCTAAAGAAAGGGATTCAACAATGGGGTGGTTAGCAAGAGTTTGAAACTCTTTAATAGAGTCTAATTGAGTAAGCGGTGCAAATCCTAAGATCCATTGAAATTGCGCAATTGCGGCAGCGGCATGGGCAGCGATGAATGCTCCGCGCGATAGCCCAGCGATAGCCAATCGATCCTCTATTAAAACTTCCCTAGAAAGAAGTGTCTTAACTGCCAGTTTGATTTTTTCTACAAACGCATGAATGACATTATTCCCCAAAATGATTTCACTTGCCCAGACATTGAGCGCATTTGTAGGGGGTAATTTGTTCTCATGGCCGGGAATCGTCATAGAAAAAATTCTCATCGGAAGAGAGGCTAGATAGGCGGCAGGTTGATTAAAGGGATCTAAACAAAGACTATCTTCATCAGAGAGTGCAAGGTAAAACAATGCCGGCAGAGGGCCCGCATTCAAAGGAGGGCCGAGATAGGCAACTTCCACTCCTGGCGCAATCTCAAACCGTTGTAAATCAAAATTATTGGTCATGGGTACTCTTGCGTCTGCGGCGACGAACTCGAGTAGGATAGCGGTCGACAGGAGCGAGCACCGCACCTTTCCATTCTTCCCATGTCGATTGGAGAGCAGGTTCTAGTGCAGCGCGAAGCTCAAAAAACTCTAGAGCCTGCGCAAATTCAGGGTCTTTAGGAACGCGGATTCTCCTTCCTTTTCTTTTCTCAATCGGGGTAAGCCGGTATTGAGAGGTCAAGATAGAGACCAGACATCCTTTCATTCTTCTTGAGAGTTGAAAGAAGGGGAGGAAAATTTCGTTGATTTGTTCAATCACCTCTTTTGCAATTTCACCCAAGTGAGGAATTTTCTCCCGATCGATGTAGCGGGTTTGGATCCGTTTTTCCACCAATGGAAACACAAGGCAAGCCAGCAGAACCGCGCGCGATAGGGGTGGCCGGGAAGTGTCATGGAATGCTCTATCGACCTCTTTAAGATAAGCAAACACATCTTCGCTATTTTGTGACTCCATGAATTCCCCATAAGAGGGCATCATGAGATGGATAAATCCATGTTCAGCTAAAAGGCGAAAAAACTGCTCTGAAGCACCTGATTCGAGCATGCGCAACAATTCTTCTTGAATACGCGCAGAGGAACTCTTGACGATCTCCTGACGGCACTCTAAAAGGGCAACGTGTGCAGCGGGATCGACATCAAAACCAAACCTAGCTTGAAATTTAATCAGGCGAAGCATCCGCACCGGATCTTGCCGGAACCTGATGAAAGGCTGGCCGATTGTCCGCAACACCTTCTTTTGCAAATCAGGGTATCCATCCGCGTAGTCGATGATTTCTTGGGTTGCTGAGTCGTAAAAGAGACCATTGATCGTAAAATCGCGGCGGAGCACATCCTCTTCGGGAGATCCCCACTTGTTATCGCGGATGATGAGTTCATCATTTTCTGTATCGCCGGAGCGAAAGGTGGAGACTTCCAGTATTTTTTTTCCAAAGCGGATATGGGCTAGTCTAAACCGTCTCCCAATGAGGATGCAGTTGCGAAACAGCTTTTTGATTTGCTCAGGTTCAGCAGAGGTGGAAATGTCGAAATCTTTAGGCTTTTTGTTGAGAAAAAGGTCGCGAACGCTCCCTCCGACAAGGTAAGCGGTATGACCGTTTGCTCGAAGCTTCTCCATGACATAAAGGGCATCGGGGTCGACCTTGGTGATGTCGAGTCGATGTTCTTCAAAAGGGTATTTTTTTTGGCTCACTTAAATTCTTAGCTTCTATTAGAAAGGCCTCAATTTATTTGTAAAATCTTAAAAAGTCAAGATGTGGTTTTTGGTTGGGCAGGGCACAGGAAATTATAACAATTTTTTGAAAGCTAGCCGAAGATCGATTACTCCTATGAAAAATCCTAAATCGGGCTTAACCCCAAAGCGATTGCCCTCAAATTGTATTAATGCAAGCTTTGTCAGGGGTCAATCAGGGTGTTTTGATTAAAAAGATTTGATAATCAATAAGTCCTTAATATCCTGTCGCTTGCGATCCTGCATATCCTGTTTATTACCTAAGCAAAAAAACAGGATATGCAGGATCGCAAGCCACAGGATATTAAGGATAAAGGACATATGGACTGTAAAGTATTTTTAATCAAAAGGCCCTGGGGGTCAATATGTTCTAGTATAATTCCCTTATACTTCCGCTTTTTAATTGAATTAAAATTTGAAATATTTTAATATATTTTTATTGAATCTTAAAATAAGCTATTTTTAATAAAAAAAAATAAATTGAGGAATTATGCAAATAGTAAACTTTAAACCAAAGATGTCTGATTTAATCCCTATAAATGACGATCAAGCAAGACTCTCTTCGTTACCCAATGAATTAATTGAAAGAATATTAAAGGAAGCGGGCAATGTAAGAGTTCGGGAAACGTGCCAGTTTCTTAATGTGGCCTATGGTCACTTTTGTAAAGGAACATGGAACAAAGTAAAAAAATATTGTACGGAATCAAATGGATATCATGACGCGCTTCTTAAAAGAATGGCAAAAGTAGAACAGGAATGCGAAAATAAATCCGATGGTTTTAAATTATTCAAGATTCTTTTTGATAGAATGCAAGTCAAACACAAAGTCGATTTTGAAAACATAAATTATGAAACTATTAAAGTGGGTAATAAATTTGAAAAGGAACTCGTATCGTTTTGGTGCGATCTTAAGGATCTCCATAACGAGAATTGGCGCAAGAACCCCCTGCCCGCAAAGATGGTAATTAATTTTACTTATGAGATAGAAGATGGGTTGGAGAAATTTCAAACATATTTTGATTTCTCAGATAGCTGGACAGAGTTTTATTGTAATCACTCTATAAATCTTGTTCCTCAAATTGGCTATTTGAAAAATTTGACTAGTTTTAAGGCAGATGGATTACTCAGATCGCAACCGTATTTGCCACTTAAAACACTTCCTAAAGAGTTTTTTGGCCTCACAGGATTGAAAACTCTCAATGTGGTCAATAGCAAGATATGCCAGTTGCCCTCAGAGATAGGTAAGCTTGTAAATTTGACGGAGCTAGATCTTCACGGATGTTCAGAGATAAAAATTCCAGATGAATTAGGCCTCTGCCTGAATTTACAGAACCTGAACATTTCATTATGCAAGTTGGATACAGTTCCCTCTGCAATTTTTAAGCTTCATAAATTAGAGATCTTAGACATTGGGTACAACTACACGTTGACTTGCATTCCCGACGCAATAGGCGAGCTCTCGTCATTACGTAGACTTGATATTTGGCACTCTGGCATCAAAGCCTTTCCCTCTTCATTATGTTTACTACCTCGCTTGGAAGTAATCAACGTCTACGACAAATATTGGGACTCATGCCACGGATGTTGGCGGAACCCAGAGAAAATGCCAATTATGCGCGTATCTGACAGTGTTGCCAAGAATTGTTTAAGTGGCGAGTTAAGATTATATTTTGATTTTGATAGTTCGGAAAATGGAAAAAGCGACTAAGCATAATAGAAAAGCTGGATGTATTCTCAACTAAATACCGCCTTAAGCTGTACCCATTCTATACCGGCGCCACTTTAAACGTACCTGTAATTTCTATTTTAACAGCACCCTTTTCCCTTCCCCCAAACAGGGACATTATTCGAAGTAATAAGGCCCTGTTTGGGGAAAGGAAAAACGGTCGCGTTAAAACAAAAATTACAGGTACGTTTGAAGTTGTTTCGGTATAACCGTACAGATTTTTTTTAGAAAATCTTCTTGCCAATAGTAATGATCCAGAAGACCTTCGGTATCTCTTCCTAGAATCGAATAGGCGATAAAGAGCGCCTCTACCGATGCTAGCCCTCGGGTAGGTTCAGGGCAATCCTCTTGCCGTCTGGGATAGGCTGTTTGAAAACCTGGAGGTAGACTCCGCCTTTCAAAGAGATGAGGCTTTTCTAATTGCGCCTCCATCTGCGCAGCGTAACGCCATGTCCCATCAATGATAAAGACCCCCTTATTTTGGTCAGCCTCGCTTAAAAGAGGAGCATCCAATGCAAGCAACACATAACCGCTTAAAGGGGGAAGCTGCTCCTTGGGGTAGGTGAAAAAACGGCAGTCGGGGCGCTTTTCCAAACCTTTAAGGCTGCATTTTTTTAAGTTCTCTCTGCGGTGGCGCAAAATAATTGTAGGCGGAAATCCAAGCATTTTTTATACAGATGAGTGAGTGGGTAAAGGATTTTTATTTTAGTTTTTCCAACGTTTTATATCAATACTATGATTTCTAGAATATTTCTCTCTTTTCTTCTAACCTGTGTTTTTAATTTTCTTTATTGCCAAGAGCAATGGCAGAAAGAGGAAGCGGATATATTTCTTACAGCGCAAAAGGAAAATCTTCCTGTGATTGCCTTTTTTTTAGGAGGGCAGTGGTGCCCTTGGTCGCAAAAATTATCGCAAGAGATCTTAAAGAACCCTCTGTTTTTAGATCAGGTTGGACAGGATGCCATTTTGTGGGAGATTGCACTAGAAAAAGAGGTGCAAGATGATGCGATCCGGCAAAAATACGCAGTTACAGAATGTCCCCAAATTTTGCTGCTCGATCCTAAAGGTAAAGAGTTTGCTCGATTTGGTTTTATGCCGCTAGAACCTAAGGAATATGGAAATGCGCTCGTTGCCATCATCGATCACTTTCAAGAAATCTGCGCGGCGCTCGATGATAAGGGGCGCGACTTTGAAGAAACGGTCTGGAAAGATCTCTTTCTAAAAGCAAAAAAACTCTCGGCCGCCTGTTATGCCCATGTTATTTTGGAGCGGGGATTAAAAAAAGAGAAAGGTGTTTTTTTTCATTTAGAAAAATTTGCCTCTCTTCTCAGAAAATATAAACCAAAACATCCTGAGGTTCTGAAAATAAAACAGCAGCTTCTTAAAAAGGATCCAGAGAATAAACTGGGCACCCATTTCAAGATCGCTGTACTAGAATTTCAGAAGCTATCCACTCGTTATAAATCTAAAGAGCGGCAAGAAAAAGCCTTAAGACCCCTGCTCAAGTTCGTGCACCAATTTGGCAATAGAGATAAAGAGAATCTTTGGAAAGCGGAAATGATGATTGCCGAATTTCTGTTTGCAAAAAATTCTGTTACCCGTGCCATTGAGCACGCAAAGGCTGCTCTACAGGCAGCTCCAGAAACTGCAATTGCTCAGATCCAGAAAGCGATCGCTTTTATGCAAAGGGATCCATGAGCGATTTCACATGGAAGAGAGCACCGCAGGCAAAATTTGGTATCCTCTGCGGCGCCGACCAATCTCAAGAGTGGCTTCTTCCTTGGTGGTGGTCTAGATATTCTGAGCATAATAACTTCCCCGTGACTTTTTTGGATTTTGGAATGACAGATCTGATGAAACAATGGTGCAGAACAAAAGGGGAGCTCATTCCAATTGAGCTCGATTCCTCCCTCATCACCCCAAGAAGCGGCATCGATGAAGCCCTGGCTAAACAATGGGAATATGATTATGGGTGGAGGGTTTGGAATTCCCGTCTCAATTGGTTCAAAAAGCCATTTGCTTTTCTACAGTCACCTTATGAGAAGGGGATTTGGGTTGATCTAGACTGTGAGGTCTTAGGTTCACTCAATCCTCTATTTTCTAAGCTGAAATCCACCAGCCAGCTTGCCCTTGTCAGAGATCATCCTGATGATCCTCTGCCGCGTCTGGATCCCAACGTGCGCTATAACGGAGGGGTCATTGTTTTTAAGCATGGAAGTCGAATTTTGCAGCATTTGGCTGAGAACAGCCTCAAAATGAATCATCTCTTTGCAGGAGATGACCCTTTGCTCTCTCACCTCATTTATAAGCATCAACTCAAAGTCCAGGAGTTGCCGATGATTTATAATTGGAGGATGGTGTGGGGACTAAATCTTGGCGCTGTTATTCTTCATTGGGTGGGGACAGAGGGGAAAGCCTATATCCGCACTCATGATGGGATTAAGCCCTCCCTCGATCTGTTTTTCCAAGCATGCAGAGGGAGGGCTTTTTGACCTAATTTTTAAATTTTCTCTTTCACAAGTCCTCGGGCTGTGATTTTTTCAGAAAGAGGAAATGTCGCCTCGCCGGGATAAACAACGTAAAGATGATCTAACTTCAAATCCTGACAAGCAATGCGCATAGAAGGGGTTATTTTAGGAGCATCGGAATATTTAAATTCATATCCCATTCTTTTTCCATTTTTTATAATGAGCAAATCTAATTCTGCGCTCGATGGGCCTAAGATGGTGCAAGCTGGATGGATCTATGGTTTTTACGTCTTTCCACGGTTCTGTCCACCTTGTATTTTCTAAATCTGATTTAGATTTTACAAGGTATTTTCAGCATTGGCAAGAAATGTTTTTTTAGTCCACCGTCTGCCAGGAGGTGAGCCGGATAAGCTCCTTGGGAATCTCGAACAAAAACCGTGAGGGGTTGGTTGCAATCTCTTTGCCCATTTTTTTTCGCTTCTTGGCCATGCTTAATGTGAGAAATTTTTTAGCTCGTGTCAGTGCCACATACATTAGGCGACGCTCTTCTTCAAGACCTGTTTCCATCAAGCTTTTTTCATGAGGGATGATGTGATCTTCCATTCCCACCAGGAAACAGGCCGTGAACTCTAGCCCCTTGGCACTATGAAAGGTCATTAGATTGACCCGATCCTCTTTTTGGTGCTTATCGCTGCTCTGAGGGGTTCGCTCTTTGTCCAGGGTGGAGGTTGCCAGAAAGTGGGCAAGGGAGGGGTCCCCGTCTGCTCCAAGGGCCATCTGTTCCTCTTCAAAGATGGTCACAGCATCTAGGCAGTGGGCGAGGTTTTCCCATTTGAAATCGCGCATCTTCTCGCTTTTAACATCATCGATGATCGCTTTTTTATAGTCGATCTCATCGATGAATGAGGCAAGGGCTTCATGGAGGGGCCCTTCCTCGAATTTGATTTGGGCATTTTTGATGAGCTCGACAAACGTTTTGATCCCCATGAGCGCTTTATCAGAAAGATCGTTCTTAAGATCTGAGGAAAGAGGGGAAGCAATTTCTTCCAGCAGATTCCACAAGGGGATCCCCCGTTGCCGGTTAAACTGTGTCAGGGTATCTAGGGTATGATCGGAAATGCCCCGGCGGGGAACATTGATGATCCGAAGCAACGCTTCTTGATCGATCGGATTGGAAATGGTGCGAAGGTAAGCAATAAGGTCCTTGATCTCGGCGCGCTCAAAAAACTCTGTACCGCCAAAGACCTCAAACGGAATTCCTCTGACCCAGTTACCCTCTTTTTCCCAGATGGCTTGCATCAGCGCCAGCTCGAGGGGGCGTGATAAGATGTTGGATCGATAGAGGATCGCCATCTCTTTCCAGGGGATGTTTTTTTCTTTGCGCAGCCTGACGATCCTTTGAACAATCGATTGCGCTTCCTCTGCTTCAGTTGGGGCATGGAAGAGGGTGATTTGCTCCCCCTGTTCTGCTGTGCTCCAAAGTTGTTTGTTATGCCTTTCTGCGTTGTTAGAGATCACTGCGTTTGCAGCGGAGAGGATTGTAGGGGTAGAACGGTAGTTTTGCTCCAGCTTGATGACTATATCTGATTCAAATTCCAGGATGTTTTTGATCTCCGCTCCTCTCCAGCCGTAAATGGATTGATCATCATCGCCGACAACACAGAGGTTGTTGTGTTCTTGCGAGATTGCCTTAGCCAACCGGTACTGAACCGGATTTGTATCCTGATATTCATCGATCATGATGTATTGATACCGCTCTTGGTACCGCTGCAGCACTTGAGGGTGTTCCTCAAAAAGCTGGACTGTTAAGGAAAGAAGACTGTCAAAGTCAACCGCATTGTAAGCGCGCATGCAGCTCTTAAGACGGCTATAGAGATCTGCGCTAAACTGATCATGCCAGTCGGTTTTGTCTTTTGCTGCCTCTTCAAAAGAAAGACCCCTGCATTTTGCATAGGAGATTTTCTCAAAGGTCTTTTCCATGGAGGGGAGCTCTCCCTCATGTTCCAGCAGGTGGCGTGCTAAATTTTGGCTTAAGCGGCGCACATCTTTTTCATCGTAGAGTGTGAAGTTGGCCATATAGCCTAAGTTGTGGATCTCTTTGCGTAGCACCTGCATGCAAAAGCTGTGGAATGTGCTTAAAGTAACGGCTTTGGCAGCTTTTTTAGAGACGATCTTTGCGACCCTTTCCCTCATCTCTTGCGCTGCCTTATTGGTGAAGGTAAGGCCTAGAATCGATTCTGGGGGAATATCTAAATTCTGGAGCATGTGCGCAATGCGGTAGGTGAGCACGCTGGTTTTGCCACTGCCAGCCCCTGCCAGAATGAGGACGCGCCCCTTTGCAGCCAAAACAGCTTTGCTTTGCGCCGGATTGAGATGGGAGAAAATCTTATTTTGATTGAGTTGTTGCTGCATGATCCAGAGTATCTACTAAAAGAGGAGCGGAGGTCAAGAACGGTCGAACTTGAGAGCCAAATTTTGCAACTCAAGCAACATTGCCCCCTTAGAAAGAGGGATCCCTTTGTTCCTTGGGGAGACATTGATCTCCAGATCAGGGGGCAAAAAGGGGAGCAATTCCCGGAAAGCCTCGCGCACGACCCGTTTAAAGCGGTTGCGGTCATGGGCCTTGCCAAATTTTTTTGAAACGGTAATCCCAAGCTTTGCAGTAGAGGATCTGCCCTGTCTATAATTTATCTGGATCGTATCTCCCTGGTAGCGGGCAGAGTTTCTTTGCAGAAATTTGTAATGGGAGTTTGTAAGAATACGCGCTGATTTAGGGAATTTGCGATTCTTAAGGGTCACAGCCTCTGCACTTAAAGGGGAAGAGGTAATCCCTTCCTGGGCCATGTTCACCTTTTCGGTCAGTTTTCGGCCGGCTGCAAGGCGGCCATCTGCTGTATTTTTCTCCTCGGAAATAGCTGACGCTATTCCCTCGTCAAAAACTACAGCATCTGGGGCCTTTCGCTTGGCCGAAATTCTGCCCGTAAAGGTGAACCTGGCCCCTTCCTGTAACTGCGGATTGATCTCATTTGAGGCAAATAATAGGTGGTTTGGATCGGCCATTTAAGCTGTGGTTAATTTGCGTCGTCCAGAGCTGCGACGTCGGTTAACGATTTTTCGACCGTCTTTGGTTTTCATTCTTTTGCGGAATCCACAAGCTTTCTGCCGCTTTTTTTTGCTAGGTTGGTAGGTGCGTTTCATTGTTGTTTCCCTGATGGATAGTGATTTTGGGCCTCAATATATCCGATCGAGTAAAAATTCCTCAAGAGTAAAGGTTGGCATGGCGTAGGCGCAATCCATAAAAACACTGAATTAAAGAATTTAGTTTACTATACCTTGGGCGCATGCGCTGCTGACGCTGTAAATAAATTTATTTAATACTGTAATTTTGTTTAGCTATAGTAATTTATTTTGAATTAATTAATTATATATTTTATAATAAACATAAGCTAAAACACAAGGATTAATATGATTAATAATACAAATAGCTTTATTGATTGCATGTTTATGTTGCACCAATCAATCTTGTATCTTCAAATAGAAAAAGAAGAGCTGGCTTTCTCTGAATTTAAAATATTTTGCGAAAATGCACCTAATCATGAACAATTGCAAGGTGTTGAGAACAATGTCTACTACAGAGTTTGGAAGCTTGAAGGTCGACCAACACACGAAACCCATCCCAAAATTACGCATTATGATTTTGGGAGACTCGCATTTCATGGTCAAGAGGGGCGGTCCACATCTCATCGAGCTTTGGCAATACAATTTGCCTATATTCGAGTCCTGAAAAAAGAATTAGAAAAAATTCATATTCAATATAAACAAGGCGATGTTAAATTAGGTGATCAATCATTGAATAAACTTCTTCCTATACAAATTTCGGCTGCATCTTCTGTTTTTCAAACGTCGGGCGTTTTAACATTCGAACATTTATTCTCCAAAAAAATAGCAGCAATCTCCTCTAAAACAGTCCTTGAAGCTCTATTGCTTCATGGTCTTGGTGAAAAAACGTGTCCATCTTTGGAAGAAAAAATGAAGGCAACAGATGCATGCATCCTTGCCTTAAATTGCACAAAATTTACAACAAACCTACTTCCAAAAGCTGACGATTATTTTAAAAGAAAAAGCCTGGAAATAAGCCCTGTTGATACCTCCCATGAGATCATTTCCATGGATCAAGCAGAAGATAAGATGAAAGAACTATTCGGTAAGCATCAGGGGATATGTTTTGGTGAGGGAACACATGGTGATTTTTTCACGGGGTGTTTTTATGATACTCTCTGTGGTAAGGTGCCTTATAAACAATTCAAGAGCTACTTTGGTTTTTTTCAGAAAATGAATGTTAAAATATTATTTACAGAAGGCTCTTCTATCGAACAGTTCTTGCTATCTGGAGAAAAAAGTGCTCAACGACTCAACATAATACCTATAGATTCAAAGTATGCAAAAAGTTGTAGCCACACGCATGGAAATGTACGCGCTGAGCTTATGAATTACGCGGCAGCAAAAATAATCAACCAACAAAGAAAAACACTCAAGGAAGGAGAGAAATTCGTCGCCTGGATGGGGCGGGGGCATCTTACTGACATTAAGGTTATCGACACTTATCCCAATAATATCACCCAAGAAAGAAAAATTCTGGGAGTAGCGACGCTTACTGGGTGTCCTAGTATTGAGATACGCTCAAAGGCCAACTATGAGAATGTCGAGGGTTGGTTAGCCGGTAAGGGCGACGGGGCTTTGCAAAAGGGATTTGGATCAGAGCGGAAGATAAACGGGCTCCCGGTCAGTTTTCAGAAATTCCCTACAAGAGCCAATATTGAGATTCACGAAAAGTAGTGCAACTGCTATTTCGAGGGAAGTTGCACTCTAATGTCAATAAATAAGTTTAATTTTTAGCATGGAGGGAGTTTTATACTCCCTTCTCTGCTAGATTCTTTAAAATGCACATTCTCGACCAAGCTCGAATGAGTGCTTGCCAAGAAATCCAAGGATTGCGTATAAATTTGGCTAACTTTAATTTTCTTTCTCGTAAGGTAACCATGAAAGTCAGAGCTTCGATCAAAGCTGACCCTTCTAAAGGGGACAAAGTTGTACGCCGCAAAGGGCGTGTGTATGTGATTAATAAAAAGGACCCAAACCGTAAGCAGAGACAAAAAGGTCCTGCTCGTAAAAAGTAGTGAGATTAAGAGGAATATGACAAAAGCCTGGAATGCAAAACAAAAAAAACGGGAACGCCTCGTTCAGTTGAAGTGGGACAAGCGTCAGGGTCTGAAGAAGACCATTCTCGATATGAATAAAACTGAAGAAGAGCGCAATACTGCAAAGATCACCTTGAACAAGATGTCGCGCAACACCTCCCCTGTGCGCCTTCGCAGCCGTTGCCAGCTCACTGGCAGATCCCGTGGTGTTTTGAAAAAGTTCAAGCTTTCCCGTCTTTGCTTTCGCGAGATGGCAAACAATGGTTTGATCCCAGGCGTTGTCAAAGCGAGCTGGTAGATATTCGATTGTGTGTCCCCACGTTGTTTGGCGTGGGAACACACGCTTTTTTAAGAGGGTTGTGGTTGAATTACGTCTTTAAGATGTTTCCAGTTCTCCATCTCTTCATTCCACACAAACGTTAGCTCGCGCACCTCTCCTTCATTCCAAGCTTTATTCAGCGCAGAAAAACTCATGGGGCCAAATTGTTGTTTCTGTTCATCCAGATAATACCATAATTTCTCCGCATGAAGAGGAAATAGCGCTGCTAGTTCCGGAGTTCTCTGTTGTGGCATCGGCGCATTAGAGATCTGATTCTGTTGAAGTTTGTAAACGGGAAGAATGAAGAGTGTGATCAGGGCAAAGATTCCAAACAAGGCTCCTAAAATGAACCATGTGGTTGGATTGCGCCCCCGCCGCCTTGCATAGTGACTACAGATCCATGCCAGGACTAAACTCAAAGCGATACTCAAAAATGTTTGCATAGGTATTACTCTATTTATCTATGTCAAAATATAACGCAACTGGATATATTATTGAAAGCCTGAGATGGGCAAAATGAGGTTGAACATGCATAATCCATTGAAGCAAATTGATACTAAGGAGCTTGAGCTCCCTGAAACTGTTTTTATTCGAGATATCGAGACCAAGGTCTTTCAATCGATTGTCGTTCAGTCTCTGAGTCAGATTGAAGGGGTTGAGACGCTCGAGGGTAATTTGTTTGATGACTTGCTAGGAAGCGGTCTTGACGGGGTTAAGGGGATCCATGTCGATCAGGATCAGAAAACGCATTCTGTCAATGTCCGTCTTGAAATTAACGTCGCCTATGGTACCATTATACCCGATAAGGCAGAAGAAATTCAGAACAGAATTTTACAAGATATTAGCAATCTGACAGGTCTTCATGTGGGAACGGTACATGTTATCTTTAAAAATCTAATTTCCAACAAAGCAAAAACGACAGTGGAAGAAATCCTCGAAAAGAGGGTGAAATCCTCCCACTCTGAGCGTTACGACGAAGTATTTTAACAATGAAAACAGGTAACCTCCTTTTTTCTGCGATCCAATTTGTTTTTTGCGCGCTTGTGCTGTTGCTCGGGGTCTTTTTTATCGGACTGCAGTATGCTCCCCATTTGCGTTTTGCCATTGCCGCATTTTTTTCTGAGACCACAATCACTTTTTCTCTGATCGGTTACCTCATTTTGGGTTGTGGCATTTTGCTCCTGATTGGCTTTTATGCCATGAATAGGGGGCGATATTATTGTGTCAACATGGGAAAAGGGCAAATGGTGATCGATCCTGCTGTGGTGCGCGGATACGTCGCTGATTACTGGAGTCATGTGTTCCCGGAATATCGGCTCTCTGTCGAAGTTGCAGTAACCAAGGGCCAGAGATTTGAAGTGTTGGTCGAGTTCCCTCTGGTTCCCTTAGAGGCGCAGGAAACGATTTTACAAAAGGCAGAAGGGGACCTTGCTCAAATTCTCAAAAAACAGATCGGTTACACAAAAGAATTTTCCCTTTGTGTTTTGGTTAAGTGAGATGATTGCGCAGCTGCTCAATATCTTTGTTGTGGATTCCCTTAATCTGTTTCAATTCTTCATCGGAGGCTTTAGCGATTTGTTCGATGCTGCCAAAGTGGGTGAGGAGGCGGGAGCGCTTAGTGGGGCCAATTCCGGGGATAGTATCTAATGCACTGGTTAATGTGCGTTTTTTTCTTCTTTCTCTGTGGAAGCCGATGGCTCTGCGATGGGCCTCATCTCTGATGTTCTGGAGTAAGAAGAGGAGGCTAGATCTTGGATTGAGGTGGATCGGTTCATGTTGATCGGGTAAGAAAATCCTTTCCGAGGTGATCCCTTTGTCGTGTCTTCCTTCCTCTTTGGTTAAGGCAATCAGGTCAACCGAGGCGATATCGAGCTCTTTAAAGACATCTAAAGCAATCCCTAGCTGCCCCTTTCCACCATCGACGATGATGAGATCTGGTAGATCATCTGCTTGTTTTGCTCTCACTAGATGTCGTGTGAGTACCTCGCGCATGGCTCCATAATCGTCTCCTTTTGCTGCCCCTTTAATTTTAAAGAGGCGAGAGCGTTGCCTATCTTTTTCTCCGTCTATAAAGGCGACCATGGAGGCAACAGGATCTGTCCCCGAGATATTGGAGGTGTCAAAACACTGGATCCTCTTCGGGTACCGGTTGAGTTTAAGGGTGTCTTGGAGATCTAAGAGCATTTTCTCTTTGAGCTCCTGTTGGTTTTTTTCTTGTTCAAAGACGGCCCTTGCATTCTGCTCGGCAATGCCGACAAGGGCGCGCCTTTCCCCTTTTTGAGGGGAGAGAACGGAAACCCTCTTTTTGTGGGTTTCACACAGAATTTCAGCAATGAGGTCAGCATCTTTCAAGGGAATGGGCACGAGGATCTCTTCGGGAAGACCTTCCTTGTACCGGTAGTGCTGCAGAATGAAGGAGCTATAGAGGTCATCGTCATCTTCTAGAATGTTAGTGAAAGGATAGTGCTCTGAGCCGACAAGCTTACCCTCTCTAAAGAGCAGTTGGATTAGCATCACCTCCTCTCCTTGGGCGTAGAGGGCCAGTGCATCGCTATTTTTTCCATTGACTTTGACGACAAGAGCTTGCGATTCAACGACATGCTCGATTTGGCGGATCGATTGTAAAATGCTAGCTGCCCTTTCATATTCCATCGCCTCAGATGCAGCTTTCATCTCTTGGTAGAGTCCTTTTAAGATTTCTCTATCCTGCCCCTTTAGAAATTTAACAGCACCGTCGACAAAGGTGTGGTATTGCTCTTTAGTGCATTTGCCTACACAGGGTGCGATGCAGCGCTTGATTTCATACAGAAGGCAGGGGCGTGTGCGCCGCTTGAGTTCTTCATCGGAGCATTGCCTTAAGGGAAAGAGTTTGGTGAGGAGCTCATAGGTTTGCCTTGCGGAATAGGCGCTTGTGTAGGGCCCAAAATAGAGGCCATCTTTTTTTGGGGATCCTTTGGAGCGGGTCAGGCGGATCATCGGCCAGGGGTGCTTATCATTGATCATCAGGCTGACAAATGTTTTATCGTCTTTTAAACAGGCATTAAATTTCGGTTGATGCTTTTTGACAAGAGTGTTCTCTAAGAGGAGGGCTTCTTTCTCTGAGGGGACGACGATAGTATCGATATGGGCAATTTGAGAGATGAGGAAGGGGATCATGGCTCTGTTATCGCCACTTGCGGCAAAGTATTGTTTGAGGCGATTTTGGAGGTTTTTGGCTTTTCCAATATAGAGCACCTTTCCCGACTTATCTTTCATTAGATATACGCCGGGCTGTGTAGGAAACTGCTTCAATTGTTTAATTTCGAATAACATGTTGCCATTCAACAATTTTTTTAAGAGCTTCCAAAGGGGTGATTTGATTGGGGTCGATGGTTTTTAACTCATTATGGATTGGGTCCATCTTTGTGCCTCCATACCCAAATAAATCCATCTGTTTGTCTTTGGTAGGTTTGGGGATGGGGGTAGTTGTCCCTCTTCCTGAATCTTTTTCGAGCTTTTGTAAAATTTGTTCTGCCCTCTTTAAAACTCTGAAGGGGAGGCCGGCAAGTTTAGCCACGTGGATTCCATAGCTTTTGTCGGTGCCCCCTTTGATGATTTTGCGCAAAAAGACAATGCCTTGCTCAGATTCATGAACGGCGACGTTGTAATTGACCGCCCCTTTGATCTGCTTTTCAATCGCTGTAAGTTCCCAGTAATGGGTTGCAAAAAGGGTCTTAGGCATTTTTCCCGGCTCTGTCAGCAGGTATTCGGCCACTGCTTGCGCAATCGAAACCCCGTCGTAGGTGCTGGTTCCTCTACCGATCTCATCGAGAATCACAAGGGATCTATCGGTAGCATTATTGAGGATGTTGGCAGTTTCTGTCATCTCTACCATGAACGTCGATTGCCCGCGCGATAGGTCATCGCTTGCCCCTATTCTGCTAAAGATTTTATCAACGATTCCGATATGCACCTCTTTTGCAGGAACAAACGATCCGATTTGCGCTAGGATGGCGATGAGGGCAACCTGGCGGATGAATGTCGATTTGCCCGCCATATTAGGTCCTGTGATGAGGTAAAGGCGCTGGTCTGTATCGTTGAGGTAGAGATCATTGGGGATATAAGTTTCTGTATCCAAAGAAGCTTCAACGACGGGGTGTCTTCCCCCAGTGATGCGAAAAGTAGTTCCGTTATCCACCGTCGGCCGTACATAATTTAACCTGATTGCGACATCGGCAAGGCTAACATAACAATCGATTTGGGCGATGGCTTGTGCAATCTGAAGAATTTGAGTCGCATAACTTGCAACCTCAAGGCGCAGAGCGTTAAAGAGTTGTTGCTCTAGAGCTGAAATTTTCTCCTCAGCATGAAGCATTTTATGCTCAAACTCTTTGAGTTGCGGTGTGATGAATCTCTCTGCATTGGTCAGTGTTTGCCGTCTTTCAAAACCATCGGGAATCTTGTCTGATTGACCCCTGCTCACCTCGATGTAGTACCCAAATGCTTTTGTGTATCCGACCTTCAAGGTTTTGATCTGGGTTTCTTCTTTGAGCTGGACCTGGTAGTTTGCAACCCATGTGTGGCTATCTTTTTGTAACGACATCAGTTCATCGAGCTCTGGATGAAAGTGGGAGCGAAAGATGCCTCCATCGGATAAGCGCAGCGGTGGGGTATCGACAAGGGCTTTTTTCAATTTTTCGGCAATCCCGCTGACATCGTTAAGTTTGTGTTTGGCAAAAACGATCGCATCCGCTTCCAAAGGAGCAAGTAGCTCAGAGAGCGGCGCGATCTGTTCTAAAGAGAGGCGCAATCCCACCAAATCGCGAGGGTGTGCATAACCTGTTTGGATACGCATCATGAGCCTCTCCAAATCGCGTATTTGATTCAAATGAGAGCGGCATTGCGCGCGTACATCGGGGAGATTGACGAATGTGGCAATGGCATCTTGGCGTCTTTTAATTTCATCTACATCTAAAAGGGGATGGATGAGCCAGTTTCGCAGATTGCGCCCTCCCATGGGCGTTTCTGTAAGATCGATGAGACTGAGTAATGAATGTGTTTTTTTTTCGTTGCCAGAGGATTCAAGCAGTTCAAGATTTCTTTGTGTCGACTTATCGAGCAGCATGTAATGGCTGGAATGCTCTTTTGTAATCGAGGTGATGTGGGCAACATTTAAGTTTAACTCCTCTTGCACGTAATGGAGGATAACACCCGCTGCATTGATCGCAGAGATCATCCCTTTAAGGCCAAAGCCATCGAGGGTGTGTGTGCGGAAGTGGCGCATGAGGATATCGCAGGCAAATTGGTGATCAAAGTGCCAATCTTTTTTAATGTGGATCGCTGTGTGCAGGTTGGACTTGAGCTCATTTACAAGGGAGGTATGCTTGTTGTGCCACTTTTCTGAGACGATGATTTCTTTGGGAGATAAACGGTGGAGTTCATCAGCTAATTGCAACACATCGGTAAACTCCATTGCCTTGAACTCTGCAGTGGTTAGATCCAGGATGCTTAAAGCCTGAATTTCTCCTACTTGGGCTATACAAGATAAGTAGTTATTGGATTTATCGCAGAGCAGTGTGGAATTAACAACTGTACCTGGAGTGACAACACGGACAATTTCTCTTTTTACCAGTCCCTTGACAGACCTGGGATCCTCCATCTGTTCTGCAATGGCTACCCGATACCCTTTAGCAACAAGCTTGTCGATATAGCCATCGCTTGAATGGAAGGGAACCCCTGCCATGGGAATCTCTTGCCGCTTTGTCAGCGTTAGCCCGAGTTCTTTAGACAAAAGGATAGCGTCTTCATAGAACGCTTCGTAAAAATCCCCTAACCGAAAGAGCAGAATTGCATCCGGACAGCTTGCCTTGCAAGCATGCCACTGGTTCATCATCGGAGAAGTTTTTGATTCGGTTTCAACTGCCATACTCTAACATGTTAATCTCCCAGGAGTTTTTTCCACCAGGTCTTTTGAGAGGAGGAACTGGACGGAGCTTTAAGAGCACCATTTATATTTTCTTGGGTAGATTGCTGTTGGAAAAAGGAGGCTTGAGCAGATAGAGCTTCACTAAATGATTTGGCAACAGCGGGGTGGGTGGCTGATGGAGAGGTGGCAACAGTGTTTTTCTGCTCCTCTTCAGGGGTGTTTAACGCTTTGCTGATCTGGTTTCGGCAGCTTTGACACCAAAGAAGCAGGAGACTCAGGTCGTTATCGAGGGTTCTTAAGTGCTCCAAAATCTCTTCAGGAGATCGGTTGCTCTTTTGACTTTGTAGTCTTGAAGGAAGACTCAGGGATTGATTCAATTCCAGTTTGAGCTGAAATATTTTGATCAGCAGCGGGATCATGACTTTTTTGATTTGATCCCGAAGCTGGCTCAATGAAGGATCATTTAAGGAACCTACCTGCGTGAAATGGGAAGATTTCTCTTCTGCTAAATTGGGAGATGGGATTTCAAAATCACTCATGGGCTACCCTCTGGTTGAAAGAAAAGTCACCTAGTCTGGACTTTAGCCATTGGAGCGGGGCGATTTTTCTAGATAGCGCCCCCAGGCAGCGGGAATTTTGTAATGGTAGGCTTGAATATGCCACCATTACAAAATTCCCGCTGCCTGGGGGATGCTATCTGGGAAAAGCGCCCCGC
>CAJCHM010000030.1 GCA_903970255.1 Acidobacteriota bacterium | reverse complement strand
GCTACTTCAAACGCACCTGTAATTTCTGTTTTAACGCGACCATTTTTCCTTCCCCCAAACAGGGACACTATTCGAAGTAGGAAGGGAAAAGGGGGCCGTTAAAACAGAAATTACAGGTACGTTTGAGGTGGCGCCGGTATATAATACATTCTCTTCATTGTAAGATTGTGGAAAACTCTGTCCAAAACCCCATCGTTCAATTGTTGATAAACTGAAGGTTGTCTAAAACCCACCCAGTTATGACTAGTGTTTCGACAATCTGTGAACAAGGTTTTTTTCCTCTGTATAGGCCTATGTTATGAACACTTCCACAGCATAAGAAGACTAAGATATCTATCTATATATATCTACTCTAAGAAGAATCCGAAGCTTCTGACGCAATAAAAAATCTCTCTTCAAATAAGCCAAATGGGGTTAAGGTGATGGTTGGAAGCTAAAAATTAAACTCATCTTAAAATTTATGGATTTACCTCAAATCGGATTGGGAACCTGGCAGCTAAGAGGTGATGAGTGTATAAAAGTTGTGCAATGGGCTCTAGAGATGGGATACACACACATCGATACGGCTCACGTATATGAAAATCACTCAGCGATTAAAAAGGCGATCAAAGGAGTGGATCGGAGAGGGCTTTACATTACTTCAAAGATTGATATCGAAAAACAAGTGGATGTTGCAAAGATTCAGGATTCGGTGGAGAGCGCTTGTGAGCTTGCTCTCAAAGAGCTTGGGACTGATTACCTCGATCTTTATTTAATCCATTTTCCAGAGCAAAATTTTCCTTTGGAGGAAATTTTCTTAAAAATGGAAAAACTAGCTGCTCAAGGAAAAATCGTTAAGGCAGGTGTCAGTAACTTCACTATTGGCCATTTGGAAGACTTGCATAAAAGTGGATGTATTCCTTTTGCAAATCAAGTTGAGTTTCATCCGCTTTTAAATCAAAAAGATCTGCTGGACTATTGCCTGGGCCATGGGATTCAACTGATTTCTTTCCGATCTTTGGGCAAGGGAAAGCTATTGAGCGATGAGCCTCTATTTGATCGGATTGGCAAGGTGTATGCTAAAACGGGAGCCCAAGTTATTTTGCGCTGGTTAATTCAAAAGAAAATTCCTGTGATTCCGAAAGCATCTTCAAAAAATCATCTTCGTGAAAATTTGGAAATTTTTGACTTTTCCCTCACTCCATTAGAAATGTCCCAATTGGATCATCTCAATAAAAATAGACGTTATTGCCTTGCAGACGAACCTGAATATCTGTACTAAAAATTTCACTTAAAAGAATTGAATCTTGCTCAGAATAGTGTATAAACCGTTTTTTAGTAAAAAAATCCCTCTTAAAATAAGTCTAGGATGTTTAGAATAGCAGTACTTAAAACAAAGGGTTCTATGACACCTGCTAGTGAGTTGGAGCATTTTTTTTCTTTAGGTGAATATGCCCATGCTTCTCTTTTTGAGGGTTGCCGATACCCTTGGGAAGCTCTTGCCCGCTTACAAGCCTATTTGAAATCACTTCCATTGGGGAAAATAGAGATTGAGATTCCTTCCACTGTTTATCTTGTCAATCCCGAGTTGATTTCCATTGGAGAGGGGAGTGTCATTGAACCTGGTGCTTATATCGAGGGGCCTTGTTTTATTGGTAAAAATTGCATGATCCGCCATGGGGCGTACATCCGGGGAGATGTGATTACGGGGAACTACTGTGTGATCGGGCATGATACTGAGCTGAAGCATTCCATTTTTTTAAATCGAGCAGCAGCTGCGCATTTTAATTATGTTGGCGATTCGATACTTGGCAATGGAAGCAATCTTGGGGCCGGTGTGAAATGTGCAAATTTACGGCTTGATCATCAACCTGTGCAAGTTTTTTTTGAAGGGGAGAGAATTAAAACCTCTTTGACAAAATTGGGAGCAATTGTTGGCGATGGGGCTCAGGTCGGATGTAATTGTGTCATTAACCCAGGGACCCTTTTAGGGAAGAATTCTTTTTGTTTCCCTTGCCTGAATGTTTACGGGTATGTTCCAGAAAATGGCAAAGTAAAGCCGGCAACTAAGAATATTGTGGAGTAAAAATGGTATTGCAGACGGTGGTTAAAAAAACATCGACAGATCCTCATAAGTTTGAGAATTCCCATTTCTTTTTTCATCGCGATAAGATCGAGCAGGAAATTGCCAAAAGTGTTCTTTCGTTTGGTCAAAAGACAAAGCTTCGCGACGCCTGTGAATATGCTTTAATGACAGGTGGTAAACGTTTTCGTCCGCTGATTGTCATTTTTATTGCTGAAGCCTTAGGAAATGGTTTGAATGTCGACGATTCTGCTCTTGCTGTTGAATTTTTCCATACTTCTTCGTTAATAGCCGATGATCTTCCCTGTATGGACAACGATGACGAAAGAAGAGATAAGCCCTCCCTTCATAAAGTCTATGGTGAGGCAATCGCGCTACTTGCAAGCTATGCGCTGATTACTGCTGCATTTGAAAAAATTCATAGCAATGCAATGGTCATGCAAGATTCCGCTCCCCCTTTCTGCCATTTTAGTGACCGTGCATGTACGCTTGCTCTGGAATCAGCGACCCATTGTGCGGGAATTTTAGGAGCAACAGGTGGGCAGTTTCTCGATCTTTTCCCCCCCAATCAAAACCTTGAAACTGTCAAACAGGTCATTTATCAAAAAACGGTGACTCTATTCGAGGTTTCTTTTGTCTTAGGCTGGTTATTTGGTGGCGGCGATGTCAATAAACTAGAAAAAGTTAAGCAGGCAGCTTACCATTTCGGAATGGCTTTCCAAACCGCCGACGACCTAGGCGATATGCTTCAGGATGAGAAGAAACAGCGCGAGATTAGTATTGCCCGTCTGATTGGAAAAGAGCGGGCTTTGGGCTTATTTGAAGAAGAAATGAGACATCTTCACAAAGAGCTACAGGAACTCAACCTCCTCACCCCCTCTTTTGAAAAAATGTGTGACATTCTCAATCGCTATGCGATTGAAAATGCGAAGGCATTCCATTAGTTTTTCACTACGCGTAAATAGGCCCGCAATGCCTCTTTGGCAGCTTGCGGGTGATCTATCATTGGGGGAGGATAATTTTCACATTCTCCGTATTGCCATCGTTCGTTCCATGCATGGATCGTTTGAATAGGAAGCGACTTCAGTTCGGGGATCCATTTTTTGATGTAGGAGCAGTCGGGATCGAATTTTTTTTGCTGATTCCAGGGATTAAAAATCCGGAAATAAGGCTGGGCATCGCAACCTGTGCTTGCTGCCCACTGCCAATTTCCATTATTGACGGCAGGGTCGTAATCGATCAAGTTTTGTGCAAAGTATTTTTCTCCCCATCTCCAGTTGATATGGAGATCTTTGATCAGAAAGGATGCGGCGATCATCCGCACTCGGTTATGCATAAATCCAGTTGTGTTCAGCTCTCTCATTCCCGCATCGACAATCGGAAATCCAGTTGTGCCTGTACACCATCTTTGATAGGCTTTTGCATCATTAGACCATCGGAGTTGGTCAAATTTTGGATGAAAAGAACCTTTGAATACACGGGGGAAGAAATAGGCAATCGATGTAAAAAAATCTCTCCAGTACAGAGAGCGGATCAGTTCATGGTCTTCCCCTAATTGATCGGCAATCGCAGCGTAGATCTCCCGAGGGGAGCATAGGGTAAATTTTAGATAGGCTGAAAGGTAGGTTGTACCCTCTTGTCCCGGAAAATCCTTAACCTTCCCATATTTCTGAAGGCAGTTGAGATGTTTGAGAATCTTGAGCGCCTCTGTTCGCCCCCCTTTACATCTGTTTTCAACATCAGGTATTGCAATAGGAATCAGGTGTTGGGCAAAAGGAATCCTATTACAAAAATAATTTTTCCATCGACTTTTCTGCGGGGCGGGCATCTTTTGTTTTGAGGCATTCCGAAAGTAGGGTGTGAAAATCGTATAAGGGTGACCATCTTTCTTGAGAGTTTCTTCTGGAGGATGTAAAAGGGCATCATGAAAAGAATAGAATGGAATCTGTCGTTCCTTGCAAATTTTTTCAATTTTTTTATCCCTTCGTCTGCTGTAGGGGGTATAGTCTTGGTTGACAATGACTGCATCGATATGTAGTTTACGGCAACATTGATCGACAATCTTTTGAGGCTCCCCCTTAAAAAAATAGAGTTCCCCCCCCTTTTTTTTGAGTTGGATTCCTAAGTCTTGAAGCGATTCAATCATAAATCTTAGGCAGTGATTGCTTCTATAGGGATTTTTCTGAATTTGTTCCGGGGTAAAAATAAAAGCGGGGATCACGCGCTCAGAAGATTCTAATGCAAAATTGAGCCCTGTATTATCCTCGATCCGCAGATCTCTGCGGAAAATAAAGAGAGATCTCTGAAATTTTTTCTCCATCTTTTATCCATTGGCTAGGTATTTGGCCATCCGGGGAAAAATCAACTTATGGAGGGAATTGATTCCTAAATGCGCGCATTTGGGAATCAATGGAGTTTGCAATTCCCTCTGTCCACTTCCCTTTTTTGCATCATCAAAGAAAAGGCGATTCCTTCCAAGCTCGAAATTTTAAACTGGAATATTAAAATTTTGTTTCTTTTAATTGCGATCGTTAGTAAAATTTTTTATCGTGACGCGGGAAAATTTTAACAAAGGGAACTTCATGGTACACAAAAAAGTTGATATTAATTTAGCTAACCAAACAACCAAGATCGAGTCGAGGCCTTTAGCTACTAAACTCGATCCCCAGCTTTGGCAGGGGAGAATTGTTGAACAATTGATGGGAAAGAGCGGTAGTATTGACCCTACTTCCCGTTTTTGCAACTTTGCAGCGCAAAAAGACCCTCTAACAAATGACAGCCGTGAGTATGCACTCATCAATGTCAACGATGAGGAGTTAGAAGAAACTGATTTGGATTTCGATCCGCATACTGGGTTTTTTTACTCTTATAATACATCTGAGAGGGAATTTGCATTTGACGATCAAATGGATGTAAATGGCATTCCTTGCAGAAGCGTTCTAAAAAGAATTTTAAAAGGGGTTGAAAAAGTAGGCAAAAAAGTTAAAAAAGGAGGGAAGAAGGCTGGCAAAGGAGTTAAGAAAGGAGCTAAAAAAGTTGTCGATTTTGTCAAAGAGCATAAAAAAGAGGCTTTGATTGTAGTCGGCATTGTGGCTGTTAGCCTTGGCGCCTATGCGATAGGAGCAGGAGCGTTCAGCGGTGCAGCAGCTACACCCCAAGAACCTGGCGGCACAAGCAGGAAGAAAGAAGATGAAAATGATCCCGACCCAGTAGATCCCGTTGCACCACCGCCACCTAATGATCCGCCCGGCGGTCAGAATAGTGCCCCTGCCCAACAAGGGAAAATAGGCATCATCGAAGAGTTTGGGAAAGCATTAAGCTCACAGACTAAAGCAATCCAACCTTTTACTCCACCCAAGGGCTGCCAAACCGAACCACCCACACCGTATAAAAGTGCAATCACCCGTTTCATTGAGCAAACTAACGGAACTGGCAGCAGCGGTGGTATTTCGAAATCTCCGCCAATTGGGACTATGGCGCAGTTTGATTTGCAAAAAACACTGCCTTCAGGACCTGCACGGTCATGCCATTTTCAAACCGACGGAATGAAATATAGATGGTTAGGCATTGGATTTATCAATGGGATGAACACCTCTTGTGTGGAGCATTGGAACCATCTGAACCATGTGAAAAAGCACGCCGGCGACATCAGCATTCAGGGAGTTTACAATCACAGCAACAGCCCTGTTGTAGACCTTCTTGAAATATTCACCCTAAATTATCATGGAGTTGCTCCAATCACTGCTGACCTATTGCTAGACAATTGGACTCAATTTCATGAAGAAAACAAGGATAATCCTCATGTAAAATATCTTCAGTTTACCCACAGTATGGGAACGATCCAAACAAAAATTGCTTTGGAGAAGGCTCC
>CAJCHM010000029.1 GCA_903970255.1 Acidobacteriota bacterium | reverse complement strand
CGCAGGCAGCGGGAATTTTGTAATGGTAGGCTTGAATATGCCACCATTACAAAATTCCCCCCGCCTGGGGGATGCTATCTGGGAAAAGCGCTTCGCTGCAATGGCTAAAGTCCAGAAAATGAGACCAGAGCCGTTAAAAATCGATCTGCTTCAAAAATTGGTGCCAAAGATAGGCCAAACAGGTTATATACTGGTTCTACTTCAAAAAAACTGAATATGCATCCAATAACTCCTAAAAAAATCGATCATTACCTCATTATAAAAAGCTTAGGAAAAGGGGGAATGGGCGAAGTGTTTTTAGCCTATGATCCTGTATGTAAACGAGATGTTGCTCTCAAGCAGATCCGTCAAGATCTCATCAGCCATCCCATCATCAAGGAAAGATTTTTGCGAGAAGCCAAAGTAGCAGCGCAACTGACACACCCTTCCATTGTTCCTATTTTTAGCATCGACCCAGGTCCTGAAAAAACCTATTACACAATGCCCTATGTCGAGGGGGTAACTCTAAAGCAAATCCTAAGGCAAAGTTATGAGGAGCAAAAGGCAGGCGAAATTCGACATCCTATCGGTTCTTCTCTTCTTGCTTTGATGAGGATTTTTTTATCTGTTTGCGAGGCAATTGCCTATACACATTCTAAAGGGATTGTGCATCGGGATTTGAAGCCAGACAATATCATCGTCGGAAAATATGGCGAGGTCCTTCTTTTAGACTGGGGGCTTGCAGATTTTATCGGTAAGACAGAGGTTTTTAATGAAGAGGAAGGAGAAGAGCTGGAGAATTACAAAGATCTGACATCTCCTGGCAAGGTGCCAGGAACGCTCAATTACATTGCCCCAGAACGAGTTCTTGGCCATCCCTCGCAAACGACCACGGACATCTATTCCCTCGGTGTCATCCTCTATCAACTCCTTACCTTGCGCGTACCATTTCAGCGCACCTCTGTGAAGACTTTTCGGAAATCGATGCATCTGGAAAAACTAACCGATCCTGTAGAAATTGCTCCTTATCGCGATATTCCTCAGCACCTAGCGGACATCGCTAAGCATTGTCTGCATTTTTCACCTCAAGAGCGCTACAATTGCGTCGATGAGATCATTTTAGAATTAAAGAGTTTCTTAGAAGGAAAACCGGAATGGATCCCGGTAGGACAACTAAAACTTCAAGAGAAAAAAGATTGGGAATTTCAAGAGAATGTCTTGTTAACCAAGCATACAGCGATCACAAGATCCCCCGAGGTTATGGAGTGGGTCAGTCTCATGATTTCTGAAAGCTCTTTTGCCGGAAATATCAAGATACAGACCAGAATTAAAATAGGCCCGCAAACCCAAGGTGTTGGATTACTCCTTGGGGTCTCCGATCCTTCCGAGAGAAAAAACTTCCATGACGGCTACTGCGTATGGTTTGGGAAGCAAAGCAGCCTGTTCCACAATAACATTGAGGTCATGACGATTGCAGAGCATCCTCTGGATGACAACATTCACCACTTGATTTGCATTGAAAAGGTAGACAACCATCTTTTCATTTACATCGATAATAAAAAGAGCTGCCACTATATCAGCCATATCCCCCTCTCAGGCACACACCTGGGGGTTTTGTGCCGAGATGCCGATTTTGAGATAGATCCTATCCAGGTGATGAGCGGCTCACAAAACGTGATGGTGAATTGCCTTGCTGTCCCAGATGCCTTTCTGGCTAATAAAAACTACGCAAAAGCCCTCCTTGAATACCGAAGAATCACAAGTTCATTTGCAGGAAGGGCGGAGGGGCGCGAGGCGATCTTTAGAGCCGGCATCACTCTACTGGAAAAAGCAGCATCTGTTAGAAAAAAAAGGGAAAAAGAAAGGCTTCATTTGCTTGCATTAGAGGAATTTGGCAAGCTCCGCTCCACTCCAGCAGCTCCCTTAGAATATCTTGGAAAATCCCTTGTCTATAAAGCGACAGGAGAAATCGAGGAAGAGATCAAATGTTTGGAACTTTGTATGCGCAAATACGCAAAACATCCGATGCTCTACCTGATAAAAGAACATGTCGCATTTCGTCTGCATGAGACATCTTCCCGCCTAAAAGCTGCCGCCTACCACTTTGCCCTCCTTGCATTGCGCCACCTCCCTCAGATTTTCCAGAGCCAAGATCATGCCAGCTTAATTTTAAGTTTGAAAAAACACTTAGAAAAACTCCCCTTCTTTCTGCTGGCAGTTGCCGATGAAGAGTACCTGGCATGCCAACTAGCTTTTTGGCTCAATAAACCCATTACTTTAGTAGAAATGATTGAAACCTCTACTTCACCTGCGATCATCGCCAATGCGATGTATGGGTTGCTAGCAATGGGACGTGAAACTTGGGTCGAAGAAAATCTTCACTACCTAAAAAGGGGGGAAGAGGAAAAACTGATAGAAATTGCATTGCTCTATTTCAAGGAAGATCCTCAAACAGCGCTGAGCAAACTTACCCTGCAGGTTCCAACTTCCCCATCGAACATGGAAATGCGGTGTGCTCAATTTTTATTTGGCAGATCTCTTCTCGAGGGAAAAAGCAAAGAAACCCTCCCCTACTTCCAAGCCTTTCCCAATACTCCTACTCTTGATGCGATGCACATTTGCGCCTCTCTTTTGCAAAAAGAATCAAAAAAAGCACTCGAGATCTTAGAAACGTATCCGCCTGAAATGTTAAGCGATGAATACTCCCCCCTATTTTTACCTATGGGATACTACTTGCTGCAGGCAGAGGGCAAAGATATCGCCCTTTCCCACTTCAGCGGATCGATTGATCTGCCCTATCCTCCTACGACTATGCTTTTGAGCTACTATCTGCGAGGCAACATAGAGGAAAAAAAAGGATGGCTCTCTCATGCCTTTGCGTGGGAAAAGATCGCGTTTTTTCACCAAGTTTCCCTTTATTATCACTTCGCAAAAAATTACAAAAAAGAAAAAAAATACACACGGTGCCTTAAACAAAAATTAAAACAGCTGGCCTCATCATGACAAAAAACATCCCCTCCATTTCCCTGCCTGAAATTAAGTCGCGTGAAACAGTCTATCGAGGGTATTTCGATGTCAATGTCGATCTATTACAATTACGACACGGGCCCAACCTCACTTATACCTCCATCGATGTCAAAGCGAACGCCGCCGCGATTATAGCCAAAACCAAAGAGGGAAAGTTTGTCATCAATAAAGAATACCGCCACCCAGTGGGAAAGTGGCTGCTTAGCTGCCCCGGTGGACGGATCGATACTGGCGAATCCCCCATCGAGGCCGCAAAACGGGAGCTGCTCGAAGAAACAGGCTACGGCGGGGGCACTTACCATTTGGTTGGCTTTGCCTATCCCTTTCCGGGGGTGAGCGACCAAATCATCCACTACATCTTTGTAGAGGGTGTAGAATTCATCCAAACCCCTTCCCATGAGCCTATGGAATTGATCCACACCGAGCTAAAAACTAAAGAGGAGTTAATCAGCGAAATTGCAAGTGGGTTTCCCGTCGATGGGGTGCTCTGCACAGCGCTCTTCCTCTGCAATCAGTTTACTGGATTGAATGGGCTGAATGGGCTGCTTTAGCCTTGTGCATAATTAGGTGCGTGCCACCTCGGTTACTCGATGGATTTAGTTGCATGCAACATGCGCTACCTGACGATATTGTCCGTTTTGATTTATGATACTGAGCTTTGCAGCGGCTTCTTCGAATGTTTCTCTGTAAATTATATTGAATCCTCCAGTTTCTGCAATTCTAACAGCATATTGTAAAATTCCATCCACCATTGCTGCGACTGTCAACGCTTCTGCCTCAGGTTCTGAACCGTTGGGTTTTTGTAAGAAAATTCTAATCTCAACATTTTTCGCTTGAAACGGATAATTTTGTAAAAAAGGGCGAATCTCCTCTTTTGCATTGATTGTGTTGAGGTACAGCGTTCCTGCAGCCATTAACAACTCCCGTGCCTGATTTATATCGACTTCTTTGTAGTAGTGAAAGCCCAGGGCGAGCATCCTAATTTGATCCATCATCCCTGAGCCAATTCCACAAGGGTAGAGCTCTCTTTCCTTCTTTAATTGAACGAGCGTCTTATTCGTGACTTCACTGACTAGTGTTCCCCTATTTGGCATATAGGGATTATCCCCAGCGTAAGGAAGATCACAACTAGCCATGAAAACCATCAAAAATAAGAACCAAAAAACTCTCATTAATATTCTCCATTCCGGCTTAAATGTTCCTTAGTATGCCAACTAATCCGTTTTTCATAAGTAGGACTTTCAAAATCGTGATCCAGTCCGGTAGCTTCTGAATGGGGCTCCAAAATAATAAGCCGTTTTTTATTTTTGATAAGCTGATCTAACATCTCTTTTTGATCTTCCTCCTGATGAGAACCAGCTGCAAGTAGCGTAACCAGGTTTTCTCCTAGATGGACCTTGTCCTTCTTGCTGGCATAGTGGTAAGAATCAAAACACAGCCCCTCAGGAATAATCACTGCGGGTGCTATAGCCACGACAATAACACGATCTCGGATTTCCTTGGGAGCCTTCTCCAAAGCAATTTTTGTTTGGATCGTTCCCATACTGTGGGTAAACTGAAGATATTTTACATGAGGATTATCCTTGTTTTCTTCATGAAATTGAGTCCAATTGTCTAGCAATAGGTCAGCAGTGATTGGAGCA
>CAJCHM010000028.1 GCA_903970255.1 Acidobacteriota bacterium | reverse complement strand
GTATGTTCTTACGATCCCATCTTTGCAGGGTTTTTGTCGTCTTCCCGATTAATAACCCGAATTCACGTGGAGAATATGTCTTCTTCATGACCGCATATTTTCACATATGCGTATGTTTTTATGCTACTATTAATTACTCTCCACGCTCTAAGCATACCCGACAATAATAGGTTGGATCTTCTGAAAAGTACCATTGCCTGCCACAACTAGGACATCGATACGGGCGTTCTCCACGCTTGCGACATAGAATATAATATCCATTTTGATCCATAAACAGAGCGGGAATCGAAATAGCTGAAATATCGTCATAAAGCCATATTTGATTATTTGCAGGACAGATTCTTTCAGCTTTCAAATACAGCTTGCCGTTTTCATAATCGTGACATTGAATAGACTCTGCTTGCTCTGAAATGATTTGCAAAACAATGGTAGAAGTGTCTAAATGATCTGTCCGATCCGCTTTGCTATCATCGTCTGCGCATAGGCTAGCCATAGAAAGAACAAGAAAGATGAAAAAATTAAGAAACACGCAAAACCCCCTTTTTGTGAAAAGTTTTTTTCGGATGTTATGCCCCATTGTTTTTTTCTGGATTACATTTTTTTTATGCGCATGTAACAGTAAAAGTACTCAGTGCTATAGCTGTTGTTTGAGTGAGGAAGAGCGATCGGATCTGGAGCACTTTTTCCAATATCTTCTCTTCGAAAATTATGGAGCTTTCGTCATATTTGGGAGTAAGCCACTTTGTGAAATGGATTTGAATGACACAGAATTCGAACTCTCTGAAGAAAAAATCGACGAATTGAATCTGTATCGCGGATTACTTGCGTGGCAAAAGGTTGCAAAAACTTTTAAAATGAAGCGCTACATTTTAGCTGTTGATTCTTCGCGCGGATTAGGATGCCAGAGCATTGTATTTGCAGATATTCAGAAAACTGCCATAGTTCTTGCTAAATATTCTCATTTTTTTCAGAATGCATTGGGAATGAATTTTGAACCACTTCAAATGACATTGGAACTAAGAGATCCCACTTCAAAGATTTGGGATGTTATTTATAACTCAAAGGACTACATAGCCAAGGGACTACTATTTGGATTTGGACTTGAGAACTCGCTGTTTTTCAGCTGGTGGAGTAAATATTTGCATCCAGATGATTTAACTCCAAACGCCAAAGAAATTTCAGAGTTTGTTTTAGGAGCATACTTCCCTTTTTCGACATATCCTGTAGAACTTCGCACAGCTAGCTTGACCCATTTTACCATTCCAGTTTTTAGAGAAATAGCGAATGACTCTGTTGCTGAGATTTATAAAAAGGAAAAAAAGATGATTGAAAAGATGTACCGGGGACAGGATTTGGTGGAATACACTTTAAAACAACTCGCGAGCTAAAAAGCTGTTGAGTCTTCTTAGGACTGCATATACCGGCGCTACTTCAAACGTACCTGTAGTTTTTGTTTTAACGTGACCATTTTTCCTTTCCCTAAACAGGGACATTATTCGAAGTAATAAGGCCCTGTTTGGGGGAAGGGAAAAGGGGGCCGTTAAAAACAGAAATTACAGGTACGTTTGAAGTAGCACCGGTATATACCGAAACAACTTCAAGAATCGGTTTTGGGGTGCGTTAAAGCAGCCTCACCGATAATTTCAAACTCTGGCAAAACGGCGGATAAGAAAAGACGATCTTGATCCAATGAGGCTCTTCGTTTACCTTTGGAAAAGAAAAGGATCGCCTCTGTTGAATCAAGCATATGTTTAAGGCGCACGAGGTTCTTACTTTCCATAGATAGTCTTTGCCTTGTTTAAAACATCATCTCGAAAATACAGGCTTAAATCGTTAGGAGTTTTTAGGTCTACAGGAAATCCAATAATATCGCTTAGCTCTGATTCCATTCTGATCATGCCGATGAGATGCGGAGTGTGTTTCTCATCAAATTTTACAAGGACATCAACGTCGCTTTTCTTAGTAAAACTCGAGGTCAAAACGGAACCAAAAAGAGCTAGATAAACAATATGATGCTTCTTACAAAAACTTTCAATTTTGTTTTTTTGCAAGCGAATGGGAAGCTTATCCATGTTAAATACTCCTTCGAGGGAATTGCATAAGTCCATTTGGGGCCAAATCAGCATCAAAATCATCAAATTTTGCCCACAAAGCGACTTATGCAATCCCTTCCTTTATTTTCATTTTACCTCACTGCTCCCTATTTAAAAAGAGAGTTAAAAAGTACACGTAAGAGTCAATCATTTATTTTTTTAAATAAAAAGCGCTATAGCATTCGGGAGATTTTATTGATTTAACTATTTTCTAATAATCTGCGTATGATAGACTGTCAGGATCGAGTATATTGAAGGAGGCCTTCATGATTTACATTTTTTGGAGCTGCAGGGATAAAAAAGAGGCCAAAAAGATCATCGAAGAGTTGCTGGATAAACGGCTCGTCGCCTGCGCCAGCATTTTACCTGAGATTGAATCGATTTACCGGTGGGAAGGGAAAATCGAAGAGAGCCGGGAGGTTAAAGTGATTCTGAAGACTCTAGTTGAGCACTATGATGCAATTGAAAACACTATTCTAACTCAATGCTCCTATGAAGTTCCGGAAATCTTACAGGTCGATATCGTCCAAGGAAATCCCCGTTATTTATCATGGGTTTTAAGCGAAACAACAAAAAATCCAATGAATTAAGAATCTAGAACAATTTTATTCTCCGGGTATTTCACATAATGGGCAGAGATGGCTCCAGTCATCTGAGAACCACCATCGTCTACCACAGTTAGGACATGTAAAACAGTAATCATCCTTGCTCCGGCAAGAAAGATAATACCCAGTTTGGTCAGTAGACAAATTTGGCAATAAAATTGCAGAATTATCACTGCAAAGTGCAGGCCCGGCATGTGTGTGGTATATTTTTTCTGCTTTTAGATATAACCTTTTGCCGTCATAATTTAGATATTCAAAGACGAAAGTTTCTTCAGAGTTGAAACAACATGTTGTGAAGCATCTAAAAAAACCATCTCTGGCTATACCTACAAATCAGGTAAAATGCGGTGAAAGATCCCCATCAAATTTCACAATCCCTCTATTTTGTGCAATTGATGGTGATGATACGGCTGAAAAATACACAGAGGAAAAAAACAAGATCGAAAAAATTTATCATGGAAAAGATCTTGTCGAAGTCACACTGCAAGCTCTTGCAAGTCTCTAAAGCTAATCCTCCAAAACCCTCCACATCTGCCTGCTGTTAGATCCCTTCAATAGAACGACATCCCCCTCTTCTGCAATTTCAAATACCCGTTTTTTCATCGCCTCGATATTTTCAAAATATTCTACAGGTCTTTGCGCTACCTTAAAAATGTCGACCATCTCCTTGCAGTCCTCTCCAAGGCAGAGTAAATGATCTATAGTTTCAAGAGCAGCATTAGCAACCTCTGCGTGGGATCTTCTTGCATGATCCCCTAGCTCTGCCATCGCACTCAAAACAGCAATTCTCCTCTTGCCAGGTGATGGTAGGGGGAGATTGGCAAGGGCTGCCTTCATCGAGGTGACATTGGCATTATAGGAATCATTGATAAACACGATCCCCCCTTTTTCTACCCTTTCGAATCTGCGCTTAAATACTTTTAGTTTCTGAGCTTCGGCCGTAATTTCCGACCACTGCATCCCCATCGCCCTTGCAACGGCTGCCGCTCCAAGAAAATCCTCGCACAAATGACTGGCTATAAAGGGAAGCGGAAAAGCAAAGGTGCGCTCTCCTCTTTCTCTGACATAGTAATTTGTCCCTTCTTTGCAAAGGACAAAGTCGCAATCAGAAGAGTCCTCTTCTAAACTATAGGTCATTCTCAGGCAACTTCCCCCTAACATGTTGGAAAATGAGGCGGCCTGGTGATTCACAATGGCAAACTGGGTATAGGGATGGGAAAAAATTTTCGCTTTCTCCCTTGCAATCCCCTCAAGCCCATCAGGGAAATAAACAACGTGGGCCAGAGCAATTTTCGTAACGATTGCAATCTCAGGGGGTGCAATCGCAACCAATCTATCCATTTCATGGGGCATGCTCATCCCCATTTCCATGACAAACACCTCTTCATCTCCGCTTGAGTTTAAAATACTTAAAGGGAAGCTCACTTGTGAATTGGCATTGCCAGGAGTTTTACCTACCCGAAATTTCCCCTCAAGGAGCGTTGCGATGAATTCTTTTGTTGTCGTCTTTCCCACCGATCCCGTGACACCAATAACCCTCACTTTGCGCAAAGCATGAACGGTTTTTGCAAGATGATGCAATGCAGCAATCACGTTGTCCACGTAAATGAGTTTTAGGCCAAATTCCTCCCCATGGTAATCTTTGGAGACAACAGCGCCAATGGCCCCTTTTGCAGCAATTTCTTCAAGGTAAGCATGGCCATCGACCTTCTCCCCTTTGATGGCAAAAAAAAGATCCCCCGGCAGCACCGCGCGGCTGTCCTGCTTGAATCCCGATACTTTTCCAGATAGTTGAGAGCCACTACCCAACCAGTTTACAATCTGTGCAAAATCAAATTCAGCCATTGGCTACCTCAACATTGGCAAACCTTAAGTGTAAACAAAAGCGGCGTTGAATTTCAATAGCGGCTTAGAGCTTTACCCGGGCTACTTTCACAAACCCCTTTAATCTACTTCGCGTGCTGTTTCGTAACCGAAAAAAAGAATTTATTTAGCCAAAATATCCGATTGACGACATATCGTCGGTTTGAGCATACTCTGTACCATTATTGGTGGCATCGCCAAGTGGTAAGGCAGAAGCCTGCAAAGCTTCCATCCCCCAGTTCGAATCTGGGTGCCACCTCCAACTTATTTGAAATTCTGTGCTCTATCTCGTTTCAACACCTATTGGCAACCTTGCTGACTTTTCTTACCGCGCTATTGAGACATTAAAAAAATGTGAATACATTCTCTGTGAAGATACCCGACACAGTCGCGGATTGCTCAATCACTATGACATTCACGTCCCCCTCTATTCTTTTCATAAATTTAATGAGGCAGGTGCTGAAGGTAAGGTGATTGAGGATCTGAAGTCCGGAAAAACAATCGCCCTTATATCGGATGCAGGAACCCCTCTAATTTCAGATCCTGGACAAGAATTAGTCGCCAAATGTCGGCTAGAGAACATTGAAGTGACCGCGATTCCTGGTGCCTGCGCCATGATCAATGCTCTTGTTCTCTCAGGACTGCCCGCCTGCCCTTTTCAGTTCATCGGGTTTCTTCCTAAAAAGGAAAAAGAACTTCAAACTACCCTATCCCAGGCTCTTCTCTATATGGGCACAACAATTGCCTATGAATCTCCCCATCGTATTGAAACTACTTTAGAGGCGGTGCATAAACTCTCAGAGATGAGGAAATTATCCATCGCAAGGGAGCTTACCAAGCTCCACGAAGAGTGCTTGATGGGGACTGCGGAAGAATTGCTCTCCCATTTCAAGAAAAATCCACCTCGAGGGGAGATGGTTCTGCTCATTAGCCCTGCCACGGAAAAAATTTCCTATGAACATCTTTCATTGCCAGAGCTTGTGGAAATGCTCCAAAAAGATCTCTACTTGTCGAAGAATGAAGCGATCAAAATGGCAGCGCAAATGCGCCATCTTCCCAAAAGGGAAGTTTACAACCATTTTACAAATGATTAGCAATCCAACTTGCGATTTGCTAAAAACCTATCTTGCATAATAACTTTTCATACACTATATTGGGAACTTGCAATGGAACACTTAGAAAAGGAATAAATACTATGTCTACACCAAAAGAGCTGATTTTCGAAGAAGAAGCAAGAAATAAACTGCGCGACGGGATCGATAAACTTGCCGATGTCGTTGGTGTCACACTTGGCCCAAAGGGGCGCAATGTGGGCCTACAAGCTTCTTGGGGCGCTCCTACAATCACCAATGATGGCAATAGCATTGTCAAAGACATTGAACTCAAAGACCAATATGCCAATATGGGAGTCTCTTTAGGAAAAGAAGTGGCTAGCAAAATGAAAGAAAAATGTGGCGATGGGACAACTTCAAGCATCCTGCTTCTTCGAGCTTTGGTGCAAAATGGGGTTAAAAATATCGCCTCCGGTTCCTCCCCTATCACTTTAAAGCGCGGGATGGACAAGGCCGTCGATGCGATTGTTCAAGAACTAGAAAAAGCTGCCATCGCAATCAAAAGCGATGTGGAAACAAAAAATATCGCAACAGCTTCTGCCTCTGGAAATGTGACAATCGGTGAAATGATTGCGGATGCAGTCAAAAAAGTGGGTAAAGAGGGGGTCATCACCATCGAGGAAGGGAAGGGAACAGAGACCTCCATCGAGATGGTCGAAGGGATGCAGTTTGATAGAGGCTATACAAGCGCTTACTTCTGCACAAACGCTGAAAAGATGACAGTCGAAATGACACATGCAAAAGTGCTCATCACCGACAAGAAAATCTCATCAGTTCAAGAGATCATCCCCATCTTGCAAGCAGTGGCAAGCACGGCAACCCAGCTGCTCATCATCGCAGAAGATATTGAAGGTGATGCCCTATCTACGCTTGTCGTTAACCGATTGCGCGGCACACTAAAAGTTGCAGCTGTCAAAGCGCCCGGCTTTGGCGATCGCCGCAAAGCAATGCTTGAAGATATTGCCATCTTAACTGGGGCAATCGTGATCTCGGAAGAAACAGGAACTGCTCTTAAAGATGCAACTGTGGAAATGTTAGGTTCTGCCGAGAAAATCCTGATTAACAAAGAGAAGACAACGATTGTCGGCGGCAAAGGTTCTCCTTCCGCAATTCAAGCTAGGATAAAGCAGATCGAAGCAGAAAGCGGCAATGCTACTAGCTCCTACGATAAAGAAAAACTCGATGAGCGGAAAGCAAAACTTGGCGGCGGTGTTGCCGTCATCCGCGTTGGGGCTGCGACAGAGCCTGAGATGAAGCAGAAAAAACAGATGTTTGAAGATAGCTTGAACTCAACACGCGCTGCTATTGAAGAAGGGATCGTCATTGGCGGCGGATGCGCTCTGCTGCGTGCTGCCAAGTCTGCAATGCTTAACCTATCTGGCGATGAGGCCCTGGGCGCACAGATCGTCTTAAAGGCATGCCAAGCGCCTTTCAAGCAGATCGTCTCTAACACAGGTTTTGATAGCTCAGTAGTTCTTAATGAAGTGCTTGCTGCAGGGGCCCATTTTGGCTTTAATGCGGCATCAGAAAAAGTTGAGGAACTGTTGCTCGCTGGCGTTGTGGATCCTGCAAAAGTGGTCAAGAATAGCTTGCGCTTTGCTGTCTCTACAGCCGGCGTCATCCTTCTGACTGAAACTTTGATCGGCAATGCGCCTGATGAGGGAGAAGAGAAGAAGTGACGTGTTAAGAAGTGCTGTAATCCCTGCAACTGGCATCGGCGATGCTCTTCTGATGATGATCGCCTCCCATCAATTAAAGTTGGGAGGCTATCATGTGACAACTTTTCATAACCATCTTCCAGAACTCTCTTCATGGTTCCCCGGACACAACCTGCTTCCTTTTCCTGAGAGCAATAGCATTTTTCAATCTTATGATCTCATTGTGGCAGAAAATGACAACTCCGCCAAAATCGATGGGCTTATTCAAACTCATAGGGAGCGCCTCTCGATCTTCTACCCCACCTATCGCGTTGGCAAACATGCCAAGCTAGGGCTTCTTGATCATGTTTTTAATAGCACCCTGCCGATGGCAGACAATATCGCAAACGCTGTTGCAACACTTGTGCAACTTGACCTCCCTTCAAAGGAAAATGGGCTCACTCCCCCTTCCCATTTGGTTCATCGGCAAAGAAACTTCGATGTTCTCATCCATCCAACAAGCCGGGTTTCAAGCAAAAATTGGAAAAGAAAGGGCTTTCTGCAATTGGCTGAAAAACTCCGTGAGAGGGGATTCCATCCGATATTTTGCGTTGCCCCCTCTGAGATGTCTGATTGGAACTGCGTTGAAAAGATGGGCTTTACTCTTGGATCAACGCCCACACTAAGAGAGCTTGCGGGATTGATCTATGAATCGGGATTTGTAATCGGCAACGACTCTGCTATCGGACATTTGGCATCCAATCTAAATATCCCTACATTAATCATTGCCAATGAAAAAAAAAGGATGGATCTTTGGCGACCGGGCTGGCTGCAGGGGCAGCTTGTATTGCCGCCACCTTATTTGCCCAATTGGAAATTTTTACGACTTAAGGAAAATCACTGGCAGAGCTTTATCTCGCCGAATAAAGTCTTAAACTCCTTTAAAAAATTGAATTGCACCCTGATTAGTGACGAACTTTTCTTTTCAAAAAAATCCTAGATGATTAGAGTGAGGAAAATGTCTAAAACGAAAGCAGGTGCCTCATGAATAGATCCAATCGTCCTATTTTTGATAAATTTCGAAAAAAAATGTCTAAGGCAATCCGCAGCCTAAAAAATACCTTTACCTCCTCTGAGGATAGTAAATACGCCGATGAGCAAACAGAAAAAGAATTATTGAAAAAATTTCCTAAAAGAAAGCCCCCAAAAAAGAAAGAGCCACTTCTTTCTGAAATAGAGAAAAAATTTAAAGTTAAAAAGACAAAACATAAAAAAGGAGTTTCCAAACGCACAACGCCGGGAACTGTCCCCAATGACTCCTCCCCTTCCCATGCACATAAAGAGGGGCAGCGCTGGATTAAAAATTTAACTAAGCAAACATTGGCAAATCGAAAAGTTCAAGATCACCGCGGCAGGAAAGTGTGAGGAGGAAATTGGCGGAAAAGGTAATATAGTCGTAACAACTGTAGCTTACCCCATGACTGATAAACCTTTGTTCCGCTTAGCCCATATCTCCGATTTGCATTTTTCCAAAATCACTTGGAATCCCTCTCAATTTTTTTCTAAGCGATGGCTTGGCAATCTCAATCTTTTACTTGCGCGCAGGCATACTTTTGATCCCAGTTGCCTAACGACATTGATCCCCATCTTTCATGAACGCAATGTCGAAACTGTACTGATTACAGGCGACCTGACCTCAACAGCTCAGGCAGCAGAATTTAAGATGGCGCAGCAGTTCATTGAAAATCTGCAAAATGAAAAATTCCAAGTCTTTACACTTCCCGGCAATCACGACCATTACACTAAAAACGCTTATAAAAATAAACTCTTCTACCAATACTTTAGCGCAAACTATGCTTCCAAAGAAAATCTCAAAGACGATGAAATGACAAAAATCTTCCTCGGGCATGATTGGTGGCTTTTTGCTTTAGACACAGCGCTGGCAACCTCTCTATTCTCTTCTAACGGATATTTCTCATCGGAGTTGGAACAAAAACTCGAAAGTGCACTTCAAGAGCTCCCTAAGAATCATCGCGTCATCCTCGTTAACCATTTCCCTCTCTTTGCCAACGAGTCCAAACGCAAGAGCCTGATTCGAAGGGAAGCGCTACAAAAAATTCTAAAGCGTTTTCCTCAAGTGAAGCTTTATCTCCATGGACATTCTCATCGCCACTGCATTGCTGATTTGCGCAGCTCCCATTTACCCATCATTCTCGACAGTGGATCGGCAGCGCAAAAAAACAAGGGAACGTGGAATCTCATCGATATCACCGCTGATGGATGCGTCATCGAGGTTTTTCAAAATATCCGCAAAAGCAACCCTACCAGTTGGGAAAGTGTTGCCAAATCCAATTTCACATGGTTAAAAGATGAAGCCTTGGTTTAAAGATGGACTCCGTTTTAAATGCACAGGATGCGGGCAATGTTGCACTGGGTCGGCAGGTGCCGTTTGGTTCTCCCCTGAAGAAGCAGACGCAATGGCAAAGCATCTCGACATGGAGCTTACCGAGTTTATCAAAAAATACACCCGTCGCATAGGCAACCGGTTATCGCTTACCGAGATCAAGCGCGATGGAAACTACGATTGCGTATTTTTAGATGGGAAACGCTGCACCATTTACGATGTCCGCCCCAAACAGTGCCGCACTTACCCCTGGTGGCCAGAAAATGTCAATTCCCCCCAAGATTGGAAAGAAGAAGGGGTGCGCTGCGAAGGGATCAACCACCCGGACGCTCCTCTCATCTCTTTGCAAGAAATTCAAAAACATCTTCCCCAAGAAGATTAGCCTTATATTAAATTTATTAATATAAATAATAAATTTATCTGGAAGCACTATATACCGGTGCTAGCGCGCGGAAATATCTATAAATAACCGACGGTTAGTTGAAAACAACTTGAAAAAGCGGCTTTTGAGCTTGTCTTGCAGCTTAAAAGCCGCTTTTTCAAGTTGTTTGGAAGTAGTATGATTTTTTTGCAAAAGCATAAAGATTTCTGATGTCCTCTGCTTTAATTATAAAAGCGCTTCTTTTTTTTAATTAAAAAAATATTAAAATATAATTTAATAATTGAAATCAAATCACTTTTTCGATAATATTATCTATGTTATAATAAAAAGATTTTAACGAAATTTATTTTGCTAGATTTTTGAATTCACATAAATAAAATAAGGGTTTTATGATTACTAGAGATTACTATTATTCAAATGTCCCAGAGGCGCAAGACGATATTAAGAAATTAGAAGAAATAGAAGAAAAAAGAAAATGTTTATTGATCAATATAAATGATAAATTTACTTCCGTTATAGAAACACAAATCAAAGATCTTCAAAAGATAATTCAATGGATAGAATTCAATCCTTTTAAGGAAAGTGAAGTGACAAGCTTCTCTGAAAGATTTCATAATGAGGTATTTAACTCAGCTCAAGAACGTTTGAGACAAAAAATTCACTCCTTTATTTGGATAATTTCAGGTTGTCCGCAAGGAAAATTCAATTTTGGAAAAGATAAGCTCAAAAAAGACCCTTTTATTTTAACAACAATCCATCCACTGCTTGGGAACCTCACTTTTCTAAACCAAGTGCTGCAAGATTTCGAATGCGATCTTAAATTAACAGAACTAGAAAGAGAATTTCTATCTGGAAATAAAACAGCAAAGCAAAAGCTAGACCAATTAGCGCAAGGTAAAGTGGATTTTTTTAAAACTCTTTTAAACAATCTTACGTTTTCTCATCGTCAAATGAATACTCTGTTCCATCACTTGCATCCTGTGATCCAAAACAAACTCATCGATCAAGGACTTCAGCCCCCATTCTATGGGCGAGGGTTTAATCCTAACTTATACAAAACACTCGGAGCGCACCACAATGGCTATACCAAAACAACAACCTTTCAAGTTTATGCGCCTAATGCAACCCAGGTTGTACTGAATTTAACGGCTTTTCAACAGACTGAAAAGTCAATTTCAATGACAAGAGGAAAAGAGGGCATTTGGTCTGCTGAATCTTGTGATGCTCTTCCTGGAAGAACTTATCACTTCATGATTACAGATTCCAAGGGATCACAACCTGTGAAAAAAGTAGATCCTTTTGCATTTCACAACATCATTCACGACCCTCAGGGAAAACGGGAGAACCACGAGTCTGTGGTTGTAGATATAGATAAGACCTTTGAGTGGCAAGACGGGGCGTGGGTTAATAATCGAAAAAATCTCAATTTTTCTAAAAAAGATCCATTAGCTATTTATGAAGTACACTCCCCTTCTTGGAAGTTCGATCGGGAAGGCAATCCGCTCAATTGGAGATCTCTGGCTATAGAACTGGGAAATTATTGTAAAATGATGGGATATAATGCGGTTGAACTCATGGGAATGTTTGCACACCCTCAACCGATTTCGATGGGTTATCAGATTACGAATTTTTTTGCTCCCAATTGCGAAATGGGAAGCTGGGAAGATTTTCAATTCTTTGTCAATCATATGCATACCCTGAATCTAGGAAATAATCGTCAAGGAATCTTCATCATAGCCGATTGGGTTCCTGCGCATTTTGCTATCGACTCTTTTGCTTTATCTGAATTTGATGGCTCTCCTCTTCTAGAGAATGATGATCCAATCTTTGCCTTTCACCCTAGCTGGGGAACGAAAAGCTTTGATTATAAGAAACAATTTACTCAAGATTTTCTGGCGTCTAATCTCGCTTTTTTGTTCCAAAAACTAGGGCTTGACGGCATTAGAGTCGATGCGGTGACATCAATGCTCTATCTTAACCAGGGGGGAGATCAAAAGCGCTATAATCACAAAGGGGGCGCGGAGGATTTAGATGGAAAACATTTTCTGCGAAATGTGACAACATACTTCCATCAAAATGTCCCAGGATGTCTGTTCATCGCAGAGGAATGTTTAGGGTTCCACAATCTCACACGCCCTGTCGAACAGAAAGGAATTCATACCAAAACAGGCGGTATCGGCTTTGATCTAACATGGCATATGGGGTTTATGAATGACACTTTAAGGTACTGGCAAATGCCCGCAGAGGAAAGGCAGCAGGCTTATGGTTTGCTTACACATACAGTTCAAGCTGTCGATGGTCACGAAGACATACGGCCTCGCGGCAAAGTCGTTCTTCCCTATTCTCACGATGAAAATGCAAATGGAAAGAGCACAATTTTTACCAAAATGTCTGGCAAAAATAATATCGAAAAATTTGCCAACGGCAGGCTGGCGCTGGCCTTTCAATTATTGCGAGGGGGAGGACCTATTCTTGAATTCATGGGCAACGAAATTTTACAAACTACAGAGTGGCATGCAAGAATAAAGGAGAATAGTGAGAACAGGAATGCTCCTCCAAAAACAGGTATCCAATGGGAAGAATTGGATCCACAAGTAGTAGACAAGTCGAATGCCCATCTTCATCAAGGCGCTCAAAAATGTCGCCAGGTGTTGCTCCATCTTTATCAGGATAATGTCGGCTTATGGGATCAGACAGATGACGGCTTTGCGTGGATCAATGCGGAAGATAGCCAAAATGGGGTTGTTTCCTTCCATCGAAGAAATCAAGGACAACAATTTGCTTGTATCTTTAATACCTCAGATCATGAGATCAAAAATTACAAAATTCCATTGCCAGATCAAACCTATGCTCCTGAATTAGATCAACTCGTAGAAGCTAAAATAGTTTATAACACAGACGAAAAGCAATATGGAGGGCTAGGAAGGGTGGTTAATCATACTGCAGTAGAAATCCTTAAAAATAGCAATGGAAGACCCACTCACTTTCAATTGCGCTCCCTACCCCCCTATACGGCAATCGTTTTAGAAGAAAAGTTCAAGGGATAAAAAATGACTGAATTCATCAAGGGAATTGCAAACTTAGACCACGATCCCCTAAAAACGGGAAGCTAAGTTTTGCAATTCCCTCCCTAAACAGGAACATGATTCGAAGTATACCCCGATCGGCCCAAATTCCAAGTTTATGGCAGATCGGGGCATAAGTCAAAATTCACAAAACCTCGCTGCGCTCCGCATCTCGCCCCGCCTCCTTTTTTTATAGATTAATCAAAAAATTATTATATTAATTTAATAATATTATAAATATAAAATTACGATTTACTTAAATATTAAAGTCTAATATAATAAATAATAAAACAACAAGAAATATATGATTAAAATAGAAAATAACAAAAAATTAAATTATCATGAAAATAAAAATAGAACGCATTCTATTCAAGATGGTGCAAGTTTATTTTCATTAAGAATTAAAAAAAAGTTTAAAGAACTTAATTCTTTGAATGGGCATGACTCGAAAAAAATCACTCTTCAATCAAATAAAAATTCATTGGACTATGCAATAAAACTTAAAGAGGCATTGCAAAGCTGCAACGGAAATCAGCGGGATTTCCTCAAATTATTTAACCAATTGGGAAGACATTGGCAATACGTGGCGATGTACTTGGTCTGGAAAGCAAATGCGGAACCCGCTCAGAGCAACTCTGGAAGAAGGTGCATTGCTAAGTCAGCTCTTTGCCTACTTCAAAAGACAGGAAGTGGTGAAAATGCTAAATCGATCATGGATCATATCATTGAAGAAATAGGGGCAGCTAGTGGAAATAAATTATTAAAATCAAATGAACATGAATCTCACTATGAGCTATTCCTTGTGAATAACTCCTTCTCAAATATTTCCCAATCAGGAAGCTCTTCTCTTGAAGAGTTCCTAGGAGAAGCAGAAACTAGACCATGTCATGTCCAATGCAAAACAATTATCGACCTGGATTCAAAAGAGAATCTATTATCAATCATCTCGAAAAAAGCAACGCAAACACTGGGTTGGATTGGAGCCTTTTTCACACTGCCTACTCAAAAGGAATACTTCTGTCGCTTTGCTGCTGCATGCCAAAATCCTCAAGCAGATTCATATTTTAGATTCAGATGCTTTTCAAAGTTAGATCCAGAGATCCAATATTTGCTAGCTTTGATCACAGCACAAGCATTTGGTCAAAGGGGTCAGGAGACTTTTGGCTATCAAAAAATCCGGAAGCGCCCAGATATTCTCAATCATATCACAAATAATTCGGGCATAAGCGTTCTTGAACAACTCTGCATTTACTTTGAAATCCAAGAGGATATCCAAATACTGAAAAAGTTTAAATCTTCTCTAATACAGCAAGATCTTCCCGCAAAAAATTTATCTCAACTCCAGAACCAATTGAATAAATTTTTTAAAAACACATCCTTTCTCAAACCTATTGTGCAAAAGATGGAATCGACAATCAAACAAATTGAAATTGAAAATGCTTTAAAAGAGCTGGCAGATCCTCTCAAAGTCCAAGAGTTTTATTCTAGGATGCTTTACCTCAATATTTCCGGTTCAAAACAGTGCCTCCTTGACGATCTGATCGGTATGCTAAACCTCCTTAAAAGCGAAAATAATCTCAATTCGATGCTCTGGAACGTTGAACGCGCTTTTGATCCCAGATTTAACTCAATCATTCAAGACCCTACACCTGCACGCCCTGTTGCTAAAAACCTAGTGCTAGCCGAGCGTTTCCCTGCAACCCAAAAGATAGAAAAAAAACTCCACGTGTTAGTAAAAGCTTATGAATGTGCAGTCTTCGGTCTTAAATTTGGAGGGCTTGGCGAGGCGGTTTTCGGAATAGCAAAGGGGCTTGCAGACCGAGGACATCAGGTCACTTTGCTTCTTCCTAAATTTGATAAACTTCCCAAGAACATCCTCGAGCAAATGCAAGAGATTGAAATTGTTTCCCACCCTTATGCCCAAGGAATCAAAAAAGATCGCGTTCTTGGGTTCAAAGATAAAGGGATGGATGTTCACTTTCTCGAAGATACTCCGGTAGATGAAAATTCCCCCAACCATTACAGCCTACCCGATGCCAAAAGGATTTATGAGGATGGAGTTTTAGAAGACTCCTCTGAAAAATGGGTGGGCTTAAAGAAACGGATGGCCTACTTTTCTAGTGCAGCTTCAGAATATATCATGAAACACAAAAAAGAGATCGACATTGTACTGTATAACGATTGGCACAGCGCTTATGCCATCCATCGGATTGCCCATCGCTATTTTAATGAATGGAGTGAGGGAAAAACCCCAGCTTCTGTCTTTGTGATCCATAATAACAACTATGGAAGCCAGGGGGTCTATGGTGGCGGAAAAACAGCTGAAATATTACCTCTATTTGGAGATGATCGATCGGGGATGAATGTCATGCTCGATGCAATAGAGCTTGCCGATGAGACTGTCACCGTCTCTCCAAAATTTGCACTTGAAATTCAACAGAGTGCCTTAGGTAGCGGGATAGATCCGTGGGTCAGAAAAATTGCCCACAAAGGTAGATTATCCGGAATTGCAAATGGAAGTAATCCTGATCTATGGGATCCTTCTGAAAACTCTGTATTGAGGGGCTGGAAAGATCCCGTAACTAAGAACCCTACTCCCCTTAATTTTAGTTCTAATGATCCAGACATCATAGCCAAAAAACAACTGATTAAAACCCAACTCCAAAAAGCACTTGAGGTTCATTACCCGGAATTTGTAAAAAAATATCAGATTAATGTGAAAGATAAAGATTTGATCCTCTATGTCGGCAGGTATGATTCGTCGCAAAAGGGGTTGGAAAAATTCTTCTCCATTTTGCAAGCTGCGCATGAAAGAGATGCTGCATTTGTCACAATGGGTGTAGGTGAAGATCCAATAGCGGTCGATATCCTCGATAAATTGGAAGAAGAGGCCCTAAAGCTTGGTAGTGCGTGGATTACCCGGGGAAAAGAGGATGGTTTTAGCATTAAAATGCAAATGGGCGATGTGCAAAAGGGAATTCCCGGTCTTGGACCACTATTTCGCGCCATTGCAGTATTATGTGTAGCTCCTTCCAACTTTGAACCTTGCGGTTTAGTCCAATATGAAAGTTGGCTTTTTGGGGCCCTTGTGATGGCAACAGCAACAGGAGGATTGGCAGATACGATCATTTCTTCCCTCAATGATCCCAATTTTAATGGCTTTACCTTTGAGCGGCTGTCGGGTTGGAATTCTAAGGAACAAGACCAGCTTGTCTACGAAACAACCCTGAAAGCGGTAGATTACTGGCGCTCTTTGAACAAAGAACAACAAACTGCCCTGATGCAAAAGATGATGAAGCACGCCAAGAGCTCGAGTTGGACAACTTCTCCGCAAGGACTAACTCCCATTGAGCAATATGAAAGAGTATTTAATAGGGCAATAGAATTTTCAAAAAGCAAACGCGGCATTAAAACCATCGACTTGATTGGGACCGATGGCCCAATTCCGCTTACACAAGATCATTTTTTTGGCCAAGGACCCCAAGAAAAACTCTATGAAACCTATGGAGCTCACATCGTATGGCAGAGCAATCGTGTGGCTGGGGTCAGATTCCAATTACTAGCTCCCGGTGCAAAATCAGTACATTTAGTCATCAAAGATGAAGAAGAAGAGCGCCTATATGCCATGGAATGTCAAGGCAGTGGAAACTGGCAACTCTTTGTAAAGCAAGCAAAGGAAGGCACAATTTACGAGTATGAAATTGCAGATGCCAAAAACAATGTGACGCGCAAATCAGATCCCTTTGCTTTTGCATCAGAACTTCGTCCCAAACACGCCTCCATTGTTGCAGACAGGACAAGTTTTAAATGGACAGATACCCAATGGATGCAACAGCGGAAGCTAACTGCAAATGAAGAAAAACCGCACAACATTTATGAAGTGCATATGGCCTCCTGGCGCCGCAATTCTAATGGATCATTTAAGAACTACAAAGAGTTGGCTCATGAACTTGGAGAGTATTGTAAAGCGATGCATTATACCCATATTGAATTAATGGGAATTTTTGAGCATCCTTGCGACTCTTCTTGGGGATATCAAGTATCGGGCTATTTTGCACCCACATCAAGGCACGGCACATTGGAAGATTTCCAGTATCTCATCAATCATCTCCATAGTTTGCAATTGGGTATCATCCTCGACTTTGTTCCTTTTCACTTTGCACCGGATGAATGGGGGTTGAGAGAATTTAGCGGAGTCAATCTCTTTGAGAGCCTCGACCCTTTTCACGGAGAGACCTTAGGATGGGGAACTCGCGTTTTCGATCTTACCCGGGAAGATGTGCGCAATTTCCTTCTTTCAAGTGCACATTTTTTCTTGTCCAATCATATTGACGGTTTTCGCATAGATGCTGTTAGCTGTTTGGTTTTACATAACCCCTACTCAGATCGCAAAAAGCCAAATCCCGATGGGACACATTGGAATTATGGCGGCATTGAATTCATCCGCGCACTCAATCAAATGACTCATTCCCAGTTTCCAGGGGTATTGACCTATGCGGAGAACTCTTTAGAACTGCGCAATACAAAAAACGATACTGACTCAATAGAAAATGACGGCCTTGGATTTGATGGGCGATGGGATATCGATTGGATGTATAAAGCATTGAACATATTGGGCGCTGATTCTAACTCCAGAAAATGGGAATTTGAACAATTGGTGGAAGTTTTTGAAAATGATTGGCAAATCAATAATCTCTCAGAAATTTCTCATGATGAAACTGTTTATGGCAAAGGATCTCTTTTTGAAAGAGCAAAAGGAACCCGTGAAGAAAAGCTGGCACAAGTGAGATTGAACCGCACGATGCAAGCATTTTGTCCTGCAAATGGACAACTCAACTTTATGGGCAATGAATTTGCTCCAAAGACGGAATGGGATTTTAATAGCGAACTGAAGTGGGATACGATGAAAGAAGATGGCCACAAAGAAATTTGGGAAATGACACGGGCTATCAATGCCTTCTACTTACAACATCGCTGTCTATGGAGTGCAGGAATCTGCTTGAGCGGATTTGAGTGGGTGCATATCAACTCTAACAACTGTGTCATGAGCTATATTCGCAGAGATGAATCGGGAAATGAGTTAACTGTTGTCCATAATTTTTCCAACCAATCATTTAAAGAATATAACATCTGGTTAACACAAGAAAAAGTGGTTGAGTTCATGACAATGAACGTCGTATTTAACACCGATCTTGCCCAATGGGGAGGAAGCGGCCAATTTGATGAAATGAACCAGGCGCATTGGATTAAAGAAAATAAAGGTACCGCCAAAGGATTTTCGATCTCTCTTCCAGCTTTTAGTACCATTGTTTTGCAAGAGCACAAAGATTGCTGAATTCATAACCCCTCTTTTGCTATTGTGTTGCAAAGCAGTGAAGGGGGATTTGATGTCGAATGAGCTTATACTGAATCCAGAAATCCAACGCCGGGTCGACTATTGGCTAAACGGTCCATTTGACGAGGCCACCAAAAAAGCCGTGCGCAACCTCAAAGAAAAAGATCCGCAAGGACTCATCGATGCGTTCTTTTCCGACCTTTCCTTTGGCACGGGCGGCATGCGTGGAGTGATGGGGCCTGGAACCGCCCGGATGAACATCTACACCGTTCGACTTGCTACTCAGGGACTTGCCAATTATTTGCGCAAAGAAAACAAAACAGACAAACTCTCTGTACTCATTGGTTATGATAGCCGCCATCATTCGATAGAATTTGCGCAAGAGGCTGCTAGAGTGCTTGCCGGCAATAGCATCCATGTCTATCTCTTAAATGAACTTCGGCCAACCCCCTATATTTCATTTGCCTGCCGCTTTAAAGGCGCAAGTGGTGCGATCATGATCACAGCCTCACACAATCCCAAAGAGTACAACGGCTATAAAGTTTACTGGAGCGATGGAGCTCAGGTCGTTGCACCTCACGATGTGGGGATTGTTCAGGAGGTCGATGCGCTCAAAAGTTTGGATTCTGTCAAACTATCTTCGTTGGAAAACCCACTGATAGAGAGAGTTCCTACTCTCCCCTTGGATGAGGAATACCTCAAAGCCATTGCACCACTGCAGCATTTTAGGGAACAAAATCTGGCCAAGGGATCGTCCCTAAAAATTGTCTATACCAGCTTGCATGGAACCGGGATTACCATCGTTCCAAGGGCTCTTAATGAATGGGGATTTTCCGATGTGCACCTAGTGAAAAACCAAGTGACGATAGATGGGGATTTCCCCACTGTCAAATTTCCCAATCCCGAATATAAAGAAACCCTCAACCTTGGGATTGAACTCTGCAAAAAAATCGATGCCGATATTGTGCTTGCCACCGACCCCGATGCCGATCGGATCGGAGTTGTCGCCAGCCACAAAGGAGTTACGGTTCTGATCAATGGGAATGAAATGGCAGCCATTTGCGTAGATTTCCTATGTCAAGTACTCCCCAAACTCAATCGAATGCCTCCCAATGGGGCCTTTGTCACCACAATTGTCACAACAGAGCTTTTAAAAAAGATCGCAGAGGCAAATCACACACATTGCTTTGAGGTCTTAACAGGCTTCAAATATATTGCAGAAAAAATCCATCTTTGGGAAACAACCCAAAAGGGTGATGAGTTTCTCTTTGGCGCAGAAGAGTCGTATGGATATCTCCTTGGCACCCATGCCAGAGACAAAGATGCGATCATTGCCTCATGTCTCATTGCCCAGATTGCTCTTTATGCTAAAATACAAGGAGAAACACTCATCGATCGCCTTCATCACATCTACAACACCTATGGGATCTTCCGCGAAAAACAGCTCTGCGTTAGTTTCAATCCTGGAAAAGAAGGAATGGAAAAAATGATCGAAACGATGCACCGCCTACGCTTACACCCCCTTCAGGAAATCAATGGGATCAAAGTGGTTTCTATCGAAGATTATATGAGTGGAATACACACCAACATTGAAACCAAAAAAACAGAAAAACTGGAACTTCCCCAATCGGATGTCCTCTTGTACCGCTTAAGCGACAAAACGCGCCTGGTTATCCGTCCTTCAGGCACAGAACCCAAGATCAAAATTTATGGTGGCGTGAGTTGTGATTCTTTCAAAACTCTTGAAAGTGGAATTGAAGAATGCGATCGGCGTTTAGAGCTCTTTATGCAAGCACTTAAAAAGGATGCCCTGTGTTAATTAAGTTTGCTCTCATTACTGGAGCATCATCAGGCTTAGGAGAACAATTGAGCTATGCTCTTTCCAAACGCGGGATCGGATTGATTTTAACTGGAAGAGATGAAGAAAAGCTTAAAAAGGTAGCCTCTCATCTCCCCCCTTCCACTCAGGTCATTTGTTCTGATCTTGCCAAATCCCAAGATCGTAAACAGCTTGTGGAGTTCATCCACAAACAATCTCCAGATCTGATCATCAACAATGCAGGTTTTGGCCTATATGGGCCTGCTCTATGCCATCCCACCTTAGATCTGCAAGAGATGATCGAGGTCAATATTCAGGCTCTCATGGAACTAACCTTAGAGGGATCCAAGGCGATGATCCAGGCCAAAAAGAGGGGGGTCATCCTCAATGTTTCCTCAGCTGCCGCTTTTATGTCCTATCCTACGTTCTGTGTTTATGCTGCTACAAAAGCATTTGTGAACTCTTTTTCGCAGGGAATTCATGAGGAATTAAAACGAGAGGGGGTCCACGTTTTGACTGTATGTCCCGGGCAAATCGACACGGGGTTTAGGAAAAGGGCATCTGGAGGTTTCCCTCAGAAAAAAGATAAGATCACAATCGATAAAGAAAGGGCTGTGGCATTGATTTTAAAACAGATCGACAACTTGACACCAATATCCATCATCGATTGGCGCTACAAATGCCTCATTGCTCTAGCTAAACTTTTACCTAAAAGAGTTCTTTTTCCGTTGTTGGAAAAAAGCTTGAGAGAAAGGTATGACAAAAAAGCTATCTGCGATCGGGATACTTGATCCGTAAATGGCGTGTGACCATCAATGCTTTGACAATTGCTTTTTTGACTCGCCCCAGTTCCTCAAATGTAAGCTGACACTCGTCAAACTGACCATCTTCTGCTTTTTCAGCAACTAGCTTATCGACCATATCAGCAATGGCCTCTTCCGTCACCTCATCCATCGAGCGGGAAGCAGCTTCGACAGTATCTGCAATCATAATGATTGCCGACTCTTTAGAACGGGGTTTGGGCCCTGGATACCGGAAAATTCTTTCATTGACCTTTGTCACATCCCCGCCCATTTGCTCCACTTGTTTGCAATAGAAATAGTAGACCATGGTCGTCCCGTGATGCTCGCGGATCACATCAATGAAGCTCTGAGGCAAATGATGTTTACGGGCTAAGGCCTCCCCTTCCGGCACGTGGGCGATAATCACATGGGTGGACTCTGCAGGGGTTAGCAACTGATGGATGTTGAACCCTCCCAGCTGGTTTTCTGTAAAATAGTGGGGGTTAAAGAGTTTTCCAATGTCGTGATAAAGAGTGGCAACGCGGCAAAAAAGCCCATTGGCGCCGATGGCGCGAGCGGCAACTTCAGAGATATTCCCAACCACAAGACAGTGCTGGTAAGTGCCAGGCGCTTCTAGGCTCAATCGGCGCAACAGCTCATGGTCAGGATCCATATACTCCATCAAGGTCATGTCTGTCATGACATGAAAGAGCGACTCTAAAATCGGTAGCAACCCCACAGACACAATGGCTGTAATTGCCAAGAACGCAAAGGCACTCACAAGGTCCGCACCAAAATTAAAACTTAAGCCCCCCTTATCAGCTAAATTAAACGCTAACATCATCGGAACGATGCTAAGCCAGACTTTTCCACAGACAGCAAACACTTTCTTCCGTTTGTGCAATCTGCGCGCAAAGAGAATTGTGGTAAGAGCCCCAAAGAAATTGAGTAAAAGAAAAGGGATGTAATCTACTGCCAGCGCAGATCCTAAAACGGTCAAAAGGAAAAAAGAGGCAACCATTGCAATCTTAGGTCCGATCAATACACAAATCAAAAGGGCGGCGAACGGAATAAGAAGAGGAAATCGGGCAACTTCGATGAGGTTGGTATTATGGTAAAGGAGCAAGTATTCGGCCGTCTTAGCAAGTACAAGTGTTAAAACGAGGATCGTGCATAAAAGCAGCATCTTTTGAAAAGATACGAGCAGCTCCCGATGAAAATAGGACAAATAAAGAAGAGAAGCGACAATTAAGCTCAGAGCAATCAATGCACTACCTAAGAGCTTTAATGGGGCAAAAAGATTCCGAGACATCGCCAGAGCATTTTTCATCGCCTGCAATATCGCAAGATGGCGCGACGATACTTTTTGTCCTGTTTTAATGATCTGAGAACCGGCATCTACAGGAGTATAGCGATCGGAAATTTCACTTTGAACTGTTTGACGGATGCTTCTCTCTAGTGTAAAATCTTGCTGCAGCTTCCAAGAATGACGTGAGAAAATCTTAATGATGTAATCGATGGTCTCCGAGTGAAATTGTCCCCCTTTTTCCAGCTGCTGTTTCACCTCAACCCATAAAGAGTGGGGTAGTAGAATAGAATCGGATGCAGGGAGGACCTGCGGTACTGCAAAAAAATCAGTAGTTGGAATCTTATGAGCGCGCATATTACTTAAGGTACGCTCATCGGCAAACCGTTTCTGTAAAAGAGCCTCATCCATCTTCTCTAACAGAGAATAAATTTCTTCAAATGTCGTTCTTGGGAGCTCATTTCTCCAACCCGGGTGATCGATAAGAGAATTTTCAAAATCTCTGCGAAAGGCACTCACCTGATTTTCATCTACCCTGAAGATCGCTCCGATATCTCGAACAGCTTCCTGTTTAAGAGTTTGTGTAGCCTCTTCATCTAAAAAAGAAAAATCTGCTTGGGAAATGACGTAACGGGGAGCCGCTGTTCCAATTTCCAGAACCTCCATGCGCACTTCGCGAAAATGGAGAAAACAAGTTAAAATAATAAGAAAACTCAATGCCAGAATCACTCTTTTAGCGATCTGATTACCACCGAGTAACTCGCGCCAACGCTTTTTTTGAAGCACTGATCGACCATCGTCAATGTGCTGATCTTGCATGAATCTGCCCTAAATTTGATGCAATGTCTCTAAAATCGCCAAAATAATGCCTTGAAAGGGCAATTGCATTCCAATCAAAAAACATAAAACCTAAAAAAAAATTCAGCTCAGGGCCTAGAAACGGACCTTATACATGCCCCTCATCTTCATCCTAACGGTTCAAACAAAAAATCGCATTTGTTTTCTATGACCTGTCTGCATATAATTAATTTTCGGGCTGGATTTGTAACTGGAGTTTGCACTAAATTTGGCCTGCAGGGACGAGCGAGACAAAATCAGATATAGCTGACCCACGAAGTCAATAGCGCTAGCTATTGATGAGGAGGAAGTTAGATCTGATGAAGTCGCAGCCGTCATCTGCAGGCCAAATTTTGTCCAAACTCCAGTTGTAACCAGTTTAGCTGACCCTAATACCTATGAGGATACCGTGGATTCCACTAAAAGCTCCTACCAGGTCATTGCGCGCAAATACCGGCCGCAAACATTTTCAAGCGTTGTAGGTCAGGAAGCCATTGTCACCACATTAAAAAATGCCCTCCACTTTAACCGCTTAGCTCATGCCTACCTCTTTTGTGGTTGCAGAGGAACAGGGAAAACAACGCTTGCTAGAGTTTTTGCCAAAGCTCTCAACTGCCGCAGCTTGACAAGCGAATTTGAGCCTTGTAATGCTTGCTCCTCTTGCCTGGACATCGTCGCCGGTAGATCGCTAGATGTGATGGAGATCGATGGCGCCTCTAACCGCGGTATTGACGACATCCGCCAGATCAACGAGACAATCGGTTATGCCCCTTCCGCTGGTAAATACAAGATCTACATCATCGATGAAGTGCACATGCTCACCAAAGAGGCCTTCAATGCCCTGCTCAAAACGCTTGAAGAACCTCCTGCCAATGTAAAATTTTTTTTCGCAACTACAGAACCTCACAAAGTCTTGCCTACCATCATCAGCCGCTGCCAAAGGTTTGATCTCAATCGGATCCCTTTGGAGGCACTCAAGAAAAAGCTCGCTTGGATTGCTGCAGACCTAAAAATCCCTTGCGATGAGGAGGTCCTCTCCATTGTTGCAAACGTTGCAGAAGGCTCGCTCCGCGATGCAGAATCACTCTTTGATCAGATTATTTGTTATGCCGAGCAACCCATCACTGCTCCCAAGGTTCTAGCCACACTTGGAATCTTACCGCGCTCTACATTCTTTGCACTCGACAGAGCATTCGATGAACAAAACCTTACCCTTGCTTTTGAACTTGCTGACACTATTTTCACATCCGGCAAGGACCTCTCCTACTTCATCGATAACCTGATCGAGCACTACCGTTCCCTCTTAAAGCTCAAACTGGGTGCCCCTGTTGTTTTTCCAACTGCACGGCTCCAACAGCAGTACTCTTCTTCAACTTCCCTCTATACCCAGGAGCAGTGCCTCTACATTCTCGATTTTCTCATTCACTGGCAGCAGCAAATCGGCAAAACCCCGTTCAAAAGAGTCAGCCTAGAAATGATCCTGCTCCATATCATCCGCTCCAAATACCGCCTGACGCTCCCATCCCTTGTAAAACGGTTGCAAGAACTTGAGCAGAAACTGCCAGGCTCAGAGTCCCCGCCAAAACAATCCCCACCGGCTCATCTAGAAAAGGCTATCGATGCTGCTCCTGCTTTTTCTCCAGAAAAAATAGAATCCTTGCCTCAAGAAATGCCCGTTATTAAAGAAGAAATTGAAGAGATTCCGGCTACATCTCTTGATGCTGTGCCCACTCTTCCTTCAGAAGAAATACCTCAAGAGATGGGCAGCTTCGAAGAAGCGCTGATAAAAAAAATCCGGGAAAATATCGAATCGTTGCCTCAGCAAATTCAAGAAACAGCTGTTGTAGAAGAACAGCCCCTTCCTTCCAGACAATCCTCACTGCTATTTCCCAAATCCAAATGGCAAGCGCTAGCTAGCGAGGAACAAATTCAAACACAATCCTCTGCATGCTCTACCGAGACAGTTGTTGTCCAACCCATCACCCCTGCCACTCTTGTCTGTGAAATGGCTCCCTCTATTTCCCAGATAACAGAAACGCAAGAGGCCAAGTTGCAAACTGCAGTACCGCAGAGCCGCTATGACACACTAACGCGGTTTGCTATGGTAGAGCTCGAAGGGATCTTAAAAAAGGAGCAACCCAATGGGTAGCGGTTATTCAAAGATGAAAAAACAAGCCAAGCTGATGGAACAGCAGCTTGAGACGATGCGCAGTGAAATGAAAAATAAAAAAGCCACCGGGATCAGCGGCAATGGGCTTGTCACTGTTGTGATGAATGGAGATAAGCAACTGCTTGAAATCAAGATCAAACCTGAATGTGTGGACACAAGCGATCTGGAGGGCCTCCAAGATTTAATTATAGCTGCTTGCGATGATGCCTATGCAAAGCTTGGTGATGATCCGATGGGTAGCGGCGGAATGCCATCCCTTCCATTTGGGTTCTAAGAGTCAGCATCTCTGCTCTGATATACCGGCGCCACTTCATTTGAAGTAGCACCGGTATATACCGGCGCTACTTCAAACGTGCCTGTAATTTCTATTTTAACGGCCCCCTTTTCCCTTTCCCCAAACAGGGCCTTATTACTTCGAATAATGTCCCTGTTTGGGGAAAGGAAAAATGGTCGCGTTAAAACAAAAATTACAGGTACTTTTGAAGTAGCGCCGGTATATCCCACTCCAAGATGGCGAGTAAATTTTAGAATATGAATTTCTTCTCTGTGGTAAAATGATATCTTTTCATTGTAAAAGCTGTATGTTTTCAAAGTTTTGTCAATCGTTAGAACTCCAGCTGCTATAGGCCTCAAGAAGCGCTTGAGAGACCTCCTTTGAGGAATTAAGCCGTAATACGCGCTCGGCTAATTCGCAGCAGCTGAGCAAACTAATTCTGCGGATGGCCCTCTTGACAGCGGGAATGAACCGCGGTGGGCACGAGAGCTCATCGACGCCAAGTCCCAGTAGCAGAGGGACAAAGAGAGGATTTGAGGCAATTTCACCACAAATGGTCACGGTTCTTCCATGCCGTTTAGCCTCAGTGTTGACCATCTTGATCATGCGCAACACGCTAGGATGCGCAGGATAACAAAAATCGCTCATGATAGGATTGCTGCGGTCGATACCCAGAGTATACTGAACCAAATCATTGGTTCCAATAGAGAGGAAATCACACTCTTTGGCAAGGGCATCGCAAATGAGAACAGCTGAGGGCACTTCAATCATACACCCAACAGGAATACTTGATTTATAAGCAATCCCTGCAGATGCAAGAGATTGAGAAATCTCGGCGATGATATCTTTAGCTGCACGCAGCTCGCTGATGTCTGAGATCAATGGCAGAAGGATGCGAACGTCTCCATGGACTGCAGCGCGCAGGAGGGCCCGAAGCTGAATCTTGAAAATTTCTGGGTAACGCAATAGGAAGCGGATTCCGCGGCATCCGAGCACGGGATTGGGTTCTGGCTCCACTTCTGTAAAAAGCTCCGGATTTTTATCTCCTCCAACATCAAAGACGCGAATCACAATGGGCATATCACGGGCCATCTGAATCAATTGAACGTAAGCTAAGTATTGCTCTTCTTCCGATGAAATCAAATGGCGTCTTTCGAAAAAGAGGTATTCTGTGCGAAAAAGTCCGATCCCTTCAGGCCCAAATTGTTCAATATTTTCCATGTCGGCAAGATTACCAATATTTGCAAAAACCTGGATCGAACACCCATCGGTCGTTTCAGAATCATACTGAAGTTCTTTCTGAAAAATTTGAAGTGAGGTCTTAAGGCGCGTTTTCCTCTGCTTGTACTTATCTAGCGTTTCTGGCCTGGGATTGAAGATGAGCTCCCCTGATCCTCCATCGACGATCACATAGCGGCAAGGGATGTTTTGAAAGAATGCCACATCGACAGATGCGATACAGGGAATTCCTTTGGCGCGCGCAATGAGGGCCGCATGAGAATTACCGCCTCCGTAGAATGTCACAAAACCACTTACGCGAGCAGATTCTACAGCTGCTGTATGGGAAGGGATCAACTCTTTTGCAAAGACAATAGAATTAAAAGGGACATTTAACAAAGAGTTCCCTTTAGAAGGACATAGATGGCCCAGCACACGGTTGGCAAGATCCATGACATCGATCAACCGCTCCTGAAAAAACGCATTCGTTTGATTAGAGAATCGTTTTTCATAATCTGTAATCGCAGAATGAAGAACCGATTCAGAATTTTGAAGTGTCTGTCGGATCTTATCCTCCATTTGGTCTGTGATCAAAGGGTCATCGAGCATTTGAATATGCGTTTCAATGATCGTTGCAGCATCCTCAGAAACCTCTTCAGCTAAATTCTTACGCAAGGTCTGTAGATCTTGGCGGCTGGAAAAAAGTGCGCCGCGATACCTTGCTATCTCATCATCGACCTCTTTGAGCGTAATGGGGAAAGTGGGGATTTCTTCTTCAACAGGATGTAGAAAAAATGGGGTTCCAATAGCAATCCCATCGCTAACAGGAAAACCTCGGATCACGATCTCTTCGGGGGTTTTCATGAATTATTCCCCGAACTGATTTTCAAAGGCATCGACAATCCTTTCCATGATCTCCATTGCATCTTCCCCTTCAATATCTACTGTGATGTAGGAATTTTTTGTTGCTGCTAGCATCAAAATACTCATGATGCTTTTAGCGTTGATGGTTTCATTGCGATAGGTAAACGCAACAGAGGATGAAGTGCCCTGAAGGAGTCTGGCAATCACTGTCGCTGGCCTGGCATGCAACCCAAGAGCATTTTTAATGCGCACTTTGCGTGTGAGTTTCACAAACCCTCTTTTTTTCTTCTTGTTTTTTAGAAATGGTCTCCATTAATTTTGTATTGAATTCTTTAGCAGAATTATACCCCATTTCTTTAAGGCGATGATTGAGAATAATGGTTTCAATTAATAAAACAACATCTCTACCTTGCTTCACAGGAAGTACATGATAAGGCACTTTGATACCGAGGATATCATAGTACTTCTCATCTAATCCAATCCGATCATAAAAACGGCGATCATCCCACTCTTCAAGTTTCACAATCAAATCCACTGTCTTATTGTCCCGAACACACACAGCTCCATAAAGATGGGCAACATTGATAATTCCAATCCCGCGAATCTCCATCAGGTGGCGCGTCAATTCAGGTCCTGACCCTTCTAAATAGGTCCCTTCGCGCAGACGAATTTTGACAACATCATCTGAAATCAGACGATGTCCCCTTTCAATAAGTCCCAGAGCAGCTTCGCTCTTCCCAACAGATGAATCCCCCTGAATGAGCACCCCAACTCCAAAGGCCTCAACCAGTGTGCCATGGCATGTCATCGTCGGAGAAAATTCCTCGTTGAGCAAGAGAGTCATTCTGCTCAAGAGGTTCATTGTTGTCATGCTGGCTTTAAAAAGAGGAATACCATCTTCTTCACAGCGGGAAATCAGCTCCTTAGAGGGGCGATATTTGCCAGCGACGATGACAGCAGGGGTGTGAGGTGTGAGAACGTTTCGCAATCTTTGCAGGCGGATCTCTTTGTTAAGATCTTTTAAAAAAAGCGTTTCAACATTTCCGAAAATCAGGATACGCTGACTCACATAATTTTTCAAATAACCAGAAAGACTTAAGCCCGGCCTGTGTACCTCGGGAACCTTGATGGCGCGCTTCATCCCATGACCTCCTGCGATCAACTTAAGGCCGAGGTGCCCCCCATAGCTATCGAATAAATCTTGGACTGAGTACATAGATGTCGCCTATTGCACTTGGGAATTCATGGTCATTGCTGTGGTGCATATCATACCCATTTCACGAGATTCAACGCACTTTTTTTTGTGAGAATTTCAGTTGCAAATAATTCCCGTTTGGAAGAAATCTCAGTTAAGAGAGGGAATTGAGGAGGGCTATGGCCTACACGAAAGTTGTGATTATTGGAGGAGGTTTTGGCGGACTTACAGTTGCTAAATCTCTTAAGGGAGCCAATCTCGAAGTTCTACTCATCGATAAAACCAATCACCACCTTTTTCAACCTCTGCTTTACGAAGTTGCAACAGCAGCTCTATCTCCTGGAGATATCGCAACTCCTTTGCGCGAGGTGCTGCGACACCAAGACAATACCACTGTTCTCATGGGAGAAGTTGTTAAGATCGACAAAGGAGCCAAGCAGCTCACCATGGCAAATGGGGATATCATCGGTTATGATTATCTGGTCATCTCTATCGGAGCGCGCCATTCCTATTTCGGAAAAGATGAATGGGAAAAATTTGCCCCCGGCTTAAAAACCATCAATGACGCTCTTAAGATCAGAGAACAAATCCTCATCTCATTTGAAAAAGCAGAAAGGCTCGATAGCATCTCAGAAGCTGCCAAATATTTAAATTTCGTCGTCATCGGCGGCGGACCCACTGGCGTCGAAATGGCAGGTGCCATTGCAGAAATCGCCTATAAGACGATGTTTAGGAACTTCCGTAGAATTGACCCTGAAAAAGCCAAGGTCTATCTGATCGAGGCCCTGCCTCGCCTACTTCCCATGTATCCTGAAAAATTGGCCGGCAAAGCGACGGCGATCTTAGAAAAAATGGGAGTCAAGGTCTTAACCAATAAAAAAGTGACAAATATCGACGATCGAGGCGTTCAGATTGAGGATCTATTCATCGAATCCAAAAATGTCATTTGGGCAGCAGGCAACCAAGTGTCTCCACTGCTTAAAACTCTCGACGTTCCCATGGATCGCGCAGGCCGCATTATGGTAGATCCAGACCTTACCGCTCCTGGACATCCCGAAATTTTTGTCATCGGCGATGCTTCCCATTGTCTTGACAAAGAAAAAAAACCCCTACCCGGCGTTGCCCCTGTTGCCATGCAAGAAGGGCGTTACGTCGCCAAAATGATCCAAAAGGGATTTTCCAAAGATATGCGGCCCCCGTTTGCCTACTTCGACAAAGGAAGCATGGCAACCATTGGCAAAGCCAAAGCGATTGCCATGTTTGGAAAGCTGCAATTCTCCGGCTTTATCGCCTGGCTGCTTTGGGCCTTTGTCCACATCATGTTCCTGATCGGTTTCCGCAACCGCCTCGGGGTGATGCTCGAGTGGGGCGCAACAATGATCAGCGGCGAACGGGGTGTGCGCCTCATCACCCATCCTTTGGATGAGAATTCCCCTAAGTCCTAGAGTTTATTTCGCGTATTTCACCTATCGATTAAGAGGGTTTTCTAAAAATAAATTTTTAACCTAGATGGACGCTCAAATAACTTCAAAACTTAGCTACTAACCTGAGTAATGGGTTTCTTCCCTCAACATCAACAGAGATTTGCGATGATCTTGAGCGGATGAAACCCATTACTCAGGTTACTAGGCCGGATAGAAGCCAAGTTTTGAATCATTTTGTATATACCGGCGCCACTTCAAACGTACCTGTCATTTCTGTTTTAACGGCCCCCTTTTCCCTTTCCGCAAACAGGGCCTTATTACTTTGAATAATGTCCCTGTTTGGGGAAAGGAAAAATGGTCGCGTTAAAAACAAAAATTACAGGTGCGTTTGAAGTAGCACCGGTATATAAGCTCCGTTAGTTATACAAAATAAATAATATTTGTGATATCCTTTTTCTTCTTTGAACCTGATGAATTCAATGGATCATTTACAAGACACTAAAGTTGAGCTCACCGTAGAGCGGTTAGGAATCTATGGCGAGGGAGTTGCGCGTCTTGATGGACTGACTGTCTTTGTCGATGGTGTATTGCCTCAAGAAAAAGTAAGCGCTGAAATCTTTGAAAGAAGAAAGTCGTTTGCCAGAGCGCGCGCCCTTTCTTTGCTGCAACGCTCCCCCCATCGCGTAGAACCCTCCTGCCCCCTATTTGAGCGGTGCGGAGGCTGCCAGCTGATGCATTTAAATGAGCAGCAGCAGCTGGAGGCCAAACAGATGCGTGTTGTCGATGCGCTCAAACGGATCGGAAAATTAAATGTGGAAGTAATGGCATGCATCCCCTCCCCTCAAACTTTGGGTTATCGCAATAAAATCCAGTTGCCGGTCAGCGCAAATCTGACCCTTGGGCTATATGCCAAAAACACGCATCATATTGTAGAGATTAAGCACTGTCAGATCCATTCTCCTCTGGGAGAAAAAGTGTTGGGTCATGTGCAACACATTCTCAAAAAGCACAGATGCGCAAAAGAAATTAAATCTGTGCTGATTAAAACTGCTGTCAATACAAACCAGGTACTGCTTGTTCTTGTCACAAGAAGCAATGAGCTACTTACCGATTTGGCAGAACAGGTCATGCGTATTGCTCCCGAGGTTAAAGGTGTCGTGCAAAACTTCAACCCTTCAGAGGCAAATACAGTTTTAGGCGGCAAGTTCCAAACAATTGCAGGTCAAGGGTGGATTGAAGAGAGGCTGTGCGGCCTGTGGTTCAAAGTCTCTCCAGCCTCCTTTTTCCAAGTCAATCCTGCGCAAGCAGAAGTTCTTTATGAAAAGGTATTGCAGCTGGCTAACCTATCCGGTGAGGAAACCGTTCTCGATGCCTATTGCGGAGTGGGAACTTTAGCACTCATTTTCGCAAAAAAAACAAAGAAAGTGATCGGGATTGAGATTGTGCCGCAGGCCATTGTCGATGCAGAAGAGAATGCTTTAAGAAACGGGATTGAAAATGCCACATTCATTTGTGGAAAAGCGGAAGAAAAAATCTCCTTGATAAAAGAGATCGATGTAGTTATCCTCAATCCCCCAAGAAAGGGCTGTGAGAGTGCACTTCTAAGTGCGCTGATTGCTATAAGAGTAGAGCGGATCTTGTACGTCTCTTGCGATCCTGCAACCCTTGCTAGAGATTTAAGCATTCTTTGCAATGCAGGGTATAAACTGGAATCTGTGCAACCCTTTGACATGTTTCCGCAAACGATGCATGTCGAGTGTGTTGCATCATTGAGCTTATCAATTGAACATCCTCTTCAATAAAGTTGAGACAAGAGAGATCTTTTCTTCATTCTGGAACAAAAATCCCGCCCTATTCTTAGGGCTGTTTTTGTTGCTTGGCGCAGCGATTGCCTTTAGACCTCATCCCATTTTGCTCTTGCCACTGATAGGGCTCTGCGCAAGTAGCCCATCCAAACGCACTCTCCTTGCCGGGCTACTTTGTTTTGCTCTCTCTCTTGCAATGACAACCTATCGCCATCCAAAAATTGTGCTTCCCCAGGAAAAAATCGAAGGAGTGGGGATTTTTCATATTGAGCATGTCAAAAACTATTCTTCTCCGTTTAACCGTTCCATTTTATATCAGGGCACTCTGAAACATTTCACAAGTAAAGAGGGAACAGTTTTTAACCAACTTCCCTGCAGCATCTATCTCCCTCTTTACGGCAAAAAGTTTCCCGCAAATACCGACTATGAGATTTGTGGAACTCTTTGCCAAAAGGGAGATTTTGCTTTTGTCTTAAAACCGGGAAAACAAACACCGTGGACACCCATCAGATCTGTTTTTAATTTCTCTCAGTGGCGCTACGATACCAAGCAAGCTATCTTGGCCTATTTTAAAACCCACATCTCAGATCCCAACGCCCGCAACTTTCTCCATGCGCTGACAACAGGGGAGATCGATGAGAGAATTTTGAAGATGGAATTTGGCAAAGTGGGCTTGCAGCATATCCTAGCCATCTCCGGATTTCATTTTGCTTTTGCTGCGCTCTTTCTGCATTTTCTACTCCGCGCTTTATTTCCCAGAAAAATCGGCTTTGTTCTACTCATCTTAAGCCTCTCTTTCTATTATTTATTTCTTGGCAACACCCCTTCGATCCAAAGGGGTTATCTTGCCATTGTGCTCATTGCTGCTTCCCATCTTTTCTCTTTAAGGATATCTGGGCTCAATGCCCTAGGAGTTGGTCTTATTTTTGAACTGCTCTGCAACCCACTCAATGTGCTGCACCTGGGCTTTCAGCTCACCTTTTTGTGCACAGCTGCTATCCTTCTTTTCTACCCCATTTTTAAGAGACTAACCACTTTGCTTTTACCAAAGCGTAACCTCGAAGATGTTAAAGCCATGCCGCTGTTGGATCGGCATGGCTATTTGCTAACTTCCCTTTTACGAAACACCCTTGCCCTTAATTTGGCAGTCCATCTGATTTCCATCCCTGTGATCTTGCACCTATTCCATAAATTCCCCCTTTTAAGCTTTGCCTATAACCTCTTCTTTCCCGTGTGTACATGCGTTGTGATGATCCTTCTTTTTACTGCTCTATTGCTCTCCCCCCTAATGCCTTTTTTAAGCCACGCCATCCATGGGTGGAATAACGATTTGGTCTGCTGCATTTTAAATCTGACAACAAATCCCCCTGCATCATTGGATTTTGTCATTCGCAGTAAAGAAATCTCCTTTTCCTTTGTCATCTGCTTTGTTGCACTCTGCTTTTTTGCCGGTATTTTCTTTCACAAAAGTTCAGACAACAAAACGCCGGTATGATAAACTTTTGATTTGCTAAAGCATTTAAGGAGACCTCATGGATAAACGCACACTTGCAATCACTGGAATCATACTCACGGCAATCTCAACATTATCTGCAGGTGATCTACCTTCTTCAACTCAAGGGAAAGAAGCTCTTGGCATGGTCAATCCCTCCAGCCGTTACCAGGTTGAAAATGGGTGGAACCTTTTTCTCAACCTAGAGTTTTTGTGGTGGGTAGCCAAAGAAGATGGGCTCTTTTACGCTCAAAATGGCTATTCAGGCGTCGAAACAAGTGCAGTTCCTCCAGATGGCACGATCAATTTTGATGGCCGTTTGAAAAAGGTCAAACCCCATTTTCGACCGGGTTTCCGCATCGGTTTTGGCGGAAACATGGGCTATGATGAATGGGACATCCTTCTCAATTGGACCTGGTTTCAGTCGCACGCAAGAGGAGAGAAGAAAGGTTCTTTGCTAACCCTTTGGGGACACCCGGAGGCAACAGGTGCCGGTAACAACTTGGATGGCGCTACTTTTGCAAAGGGGATGTGGTCGCTGCACCTCAACTTGATTGATGTTGAGATGGGCAGATCCTTTTGGGTCGGCAAACACCTCTCCCTACGTCCGTTCATCGGCATCCGCGGTGCTTGGATCGATCAACATTTTGATATCCATTATGACTATACGACAACTCCAGAAACAAGTGGGAAAATCCGTGCAGAATCTAACTTTGAGGGCGCAGGTGCAAGAGCTGGCCTTGACATGCGCTTTGCACTGATTGGCGGTTGGAGCTTTTATGGTCTTGCCTCTGGCTCAATGCTCTATGGTTTTTACGGCTGTGATTTTCATGAGCATTGGGATTCTGTCCAAGTGGCCAATGCCCTCGATGGATTTCGCAGCGCAGCTTCCACAGCGCAGCTTGCCCTGGGGGTGCGCTGGGATACTTACGTTCACAAAGACCGCTACCACTTTGGCTTTTACGCAGGTTGGGAGCAAAACATCTGGTTTGGGGTCAATAAAATGAACCATTATTTTCACAATTTGAGCGATGGCAGCCTCCAACAGATGAACAACGATCTCACACTCTCTGGCGGCACATTTGGTATGCGTTTTGATTTCTAAGTTAATATTTGGAACTACAATGTTAAAAAAAATACTCCCTTCTTTTCTCATCTGCTCGTATGCCTATGCTTACGATACCCAGATGATCCCTGTCAGTGAAACTCCTGATGGCAAAGTCAATTATCCCAGTAACTTTCAAGTGGAAGAGGGGTGGAACCTCCTTGCCTTTGGCGAGTATCTCTACTGGACTGCCAATGAAGATGGGCTTTACTTTGCACAAAAAGGTCTGCATACACAAAGCGGGGTCGTTCCCCCCGACGGCACCATCAATTTTAATGGAAAACTTCAAAAAATCGATCCTAAGTGGAGCAGTGGAGTGCGCATTGGTGCAGGGCTCAATTTTCCCAAAGAGGGGTATGATACAGTGATCTGTTGGACCTGGTTTGCAACCGAGGGGAAGAAATCTGCCCAGTCCCACCACCCAAGTATCCTGCCGCTATGGGCAGAGCCCGACCTTACCCCTTTTACTGCAGCCGTCCGATCGATTGGCAAATGGAAACTAGATATGAACATTCTGGATCTGGAATGGGGGGGTTCCTACTGGATGGGGGTTCATTTTTCCTTCCGCCCGTTCTTTGGCATACGGGGGGCTTTGATCGATCAGAGCTTAAAAGTAGATTACACCTATCCAACCTCCCCTGTTGTCCTCGAATATCTCCACTCAAACGCAGATTTTCGCGGCGGCGGACTACGGGCTGGATTTAAGGCTAGATTTGTGCTCCCTGCCGACTTTGCCCTTTACGGCTTTGCCTCTGGGTCGCTCCTCTATGGGCAGATCAATTCCGATTTGAGAGTGAAAGAAGATACCCAGCCGATTGCTCATACAAGAGATCTCTTTAATAAAGGGATCTCCTCGCTACAACTGGGGTTTGGCGCCGGCTGGGACACCCATTTCTCCAAGGACCGCTTTCACATCGAGTTCCACATCGGCTGGGAATCCAACCAATGGTTTAGCATCAATACGATGAACCATTTTATGAACCAGTTGCATACCGGAAATTACTTTAAGGAAAACGGCAACCTCTCCACACAGGGGATTGTCGCCGGCGGAAGGTTTGATTTTTAGTATACCCCGATCGGGGTATACGAAATATGTCGTAAAAGCAAGGAAACGGTGACAAATCCGGAGTATACTCCGGATTTGTCTGACAAAACCGGAGTATACTCCGGAAAAAGCAAGAAAATACTTGCATTGCCTGATAAAAATGGAGTATACTCCAGAAAAAGCAGGCAATTCCGGAGTACGTTATGTTTTCTCGTTTGAGACAGTTTTCTAAAAAACACAGTTTTTTTCTCTTTGGACCGCGCGGTACTGGAAAAAGCACCTTACTTAAAGAGAAATTTGACCCCAATAAATGCCTTTGGCTGGATCTTTTAGACTCAAGCATTGAAGAGCGTTTTTTTCGCAATCCCAGCGATCTTTATGCCATTGTGAAAGCTCTTCCTGATAAAATCACACACATTATCGTTGATGAGATACAGAAAGTCCCCAAGCTGCTTGATGAGGTTCATCGCTTAATTGAGGAAACCGACAAGATATTTGTGTTGACAGGATCGAGTGCACGCAAACTCAAGCACGGGGGAGCAAATTTACTTGCTGGCCGCGCCTTTGTCTACCATCTGTATCCCCTTTCTTGCTTCGAGTTGAAGAGCCAATTTGATTTGGAACAGGCTCTGCATTGGGGAACCTTGCCCAAAATTTTTGGTCTGAATGAGAATGTGGAGAAAAATGAGTTTTTACGCTCTTATGCAGACACCTACCTCAAGGAAGAGATATGGAATGAGCAGGTCATACGAAAACTATCGCCATTTCGCCGTTTTCTTGAGGTAGCAGCTCAATGCAACGGGACAGTCATTAACTATGCCAACATTGCAAGGGATGTTGGTGTGGATGACAAGACAATTAAAGAGTATTTTGTCATCCTTGAAGATACTATGATTGGATTCTTTTTAGAGCCTTTTCACAACTCATTTCGGAAACGATTAGTTGAAAAACCAAAATTTTATTTCTTTGATCCGGGGGTTGTTCGCTGCCTATCTAGAAGACTTTCAGTACCTCTTACTCCAAAAACAGCCGCTTACGGCAAAGCATTTGAGCATTTTATTTTACTGGAATTCATTCGTCTCTCGAACTATTTCCAACCCGATTATCGGTTCTCTTTTATCCGCACCGTCTCAGATGTTGAAGTGGATTTAGTCATAGAAAGACCAGGCAAACAACTTCTATGTATTGAAATAAAAAGCAGTGATGCAATTGACGAAATAGACATCAAATCCTTCATTAAGCTTACAAAAGAGATCCCCGATTGTGAAGCTATTGTTCTGAGTCAAGATCGTTTCATGAAAAAGCTTAATCACGTTACATGTTATCCTTGGAAACAAGGGATAGAGGAATTTTTTCCAGAGTTGAGAGGCATTGATTAAAAAATTTTTAAAGTGGTTCAAAATCCCTCAATCGAGTAAAGTTTAGGCCTTAAGGTTTTAATGCGCCATCCTCATGGCGGCCGTAGCTCAGTTGGTTAGAGCACTGGATTGTGGATCCAGATGTCGCGGGTTCGAGCCCCGTCGGTCGCCCTTCTTTCATACCAAAGCAACTCCTCCTGTTGAAAAATGTACAAATCGCGTACACATAATACTGGACTTTAGCCATTGGAGCGGGGCGCTTCTCCCAGATAGCGCCGGCAGGCAGGGGAAATTTTGTAATGGTAGGCTTGAATATGCCACCATTACAAAATTTCCCCTGCCTGGGGGATGCTATCTGGGAAAAGCGCCCCGCTCCAATGGCTAAAGTCCAGTAATAGTGACTAAAGAGGGCATTGCAAAACTCCATTGGTGTCCAAACGCGCGCGTTTGGGAGTTTTGCAATGCCCTCTAAAACAAATGCAACCTCATGTCATATCTACAAGCGCTTATCATCGGACTCTTACAAGGAATCACTGAGTTTTTACCAGTGAGCTCATCGGCTCATCTTAAGCTGGCAAAGCTCTTTTTCCATATTGAAAGTTCTGAATCTGGGGTTATTTTTGATCTGGTGTGTCATTTAGGAACCCTCCTTGCCCTGCTTCATTTCTTAAAAGCGGAGATCCTCACTCTTTTCCATAAAGACCGCGGCAAACTGCTTCTATTGGGTGCTGCCGTTTTGCCGCTTGTCCCTTGCTACTTTCTATTAAAGCCGCTGCGGGATTTTGCCTCCCATCCCTGCTACTTAGGTCCTTGCCTCATGGTGACAGCTGGGATTCTTTTTGCAGGGCACAGTTTGCGTATTCGAAGAAAAAAACCCAGGAATTTCACAGATGTGCTCTTTATCGGCGCTATGCAATCGGCAGCGCTAATTCCCGGCATCTCGCGCAGTGCATCGACAATCTCCTGCGCAAAAGTTTTGGGGTGGGATGCAAAAGAGGCCGTTCGCTTTTCTTTTCTTCTCTCTATTCCAACCATCATCGGTGGCAACTGCCTCGAACTTTTAAAAATCTTCCTCTCCAATGAATCTCCGATCCAGATCTCGATCGGCACATGCCTCATTGGATTCATCGCATCTCTAGGAGCTGGGCTGCTCATTATCCGCTTTGCACTAAAGTTTCTTGAGAGTGGCAACCTTAAACCTTTTGCCTTTTATTGCCTTGGAATTGGGGCTATTGCTACTATATGCTTAGCTGAGGCAGGAATCTAATGGGCAAAGAAAATCGCACAGAACAAAAACTCTCGCGCATTCCCGCAGAAGGGAAGGGATTGATCCTGCTTGCACTTTGCACGATCCTTCTACTCTCTGTGCTGAGCTTTTCCCCAAACGATGCGAGCAAAAACTGGCTTGGGCTCCTCGGTTGGGGTCTTAGCTGGTGCTTTACCTTTCTCTTTGGGCTATGCAGTTACTTGATCATCGCCTTTGTAGGATGGTTAGGGTGGCGCTATCTTCTCAACAGACAGATCCCGCTTGTGCCCTCAAAGGCCATCTACTTTGGAATTTTTCTGGTTTCTTCTTGTCTGCTTCTGAATTTGGCTGCTGAATTTTCACCCTCATTTGCCTCCCTCTTTGAGAACAGAGTGTACACGCAAGTGCATGACTTTGATCTCCCCTATCCCCACCGCACAGTGCGCTATAACCTGGGCGGGGTTCCCTTCTACTATCTCTATTGCGATCTTCCCACAATCAATTTGCAGAAGATGCTCAGTGATGTAGGGATAGCACTCACCTTTTCCATTACAGCGCTCGTCTCTTTCCTGCTACTCACACAGATCCGCCTCATCCCCCTTCTTGGAGCAATCAAACTTAAGCTAAAATCTTCTTTTCAGGCAGCTCGAAACTCCCCTGAAAAAGAAGAAGATTTGCCGCTGATGACCAAAAGGTCAACAGAGGAGATTGAGCATGCTCTATCAAAACACCTGCCAGAGCCGATTTATCAGGTGCGCAAAACAAAAGAAGGGGAACTCAAAATCCGCACGATGCACGATAGAGCAGAGACTGAAAAAAAAACACCTCCTGAACCCAAAGCTGTTTCTCAGAACAAACGGCAGGTAGCGATCCATGCACAGAAGGTTGTCAATGGAGACTTTACCACCTACCAAATCCCCCCTGCATCCTTGCTCAATAATCCCAAAAAAATTGACCACCCTTCTTTGAAAAAAGATCTCAAACGGCAGGCGGAAATTCTTGAAGAGACACTGCTCAGCTTTGGGATCGAGGCCAAAGTGGGTCAAATCAATTGCGGTCCTACGATCACCTCATTTGAAGTACACCCTGCAATCGGCGTCAAGGTGCAAAAGATCAAAACCCTTGAAAATGACATTGCGCTCAATCTCCAGGCCAAATCGATCCGCATCATTGCTCCCATTCCTGGCAAAGCAGCTGTAGGCGTTGAGATCCCCTCTCTTTTCCCTCAAGAGGTCAACTTTAAGGAACTTCTCCTCTGCTACCACCAAAACCCGCGAAAAATGATGGTGCCGCTACTGCTGGGCAAAACCGTGTCCGGAGATAACGTGATCAGCGATCTTGCCAAAATGCCCCACTGCCTCATCGCAGGGGCCACCGGATCCGGAAAATCTGTCTGTATTAACACCATCATCATGTCGATCCTGATGAACGCAAGACCCGATGAGGTCAAACTGCTCATGGTCGATCCCAAAAAAGTCGAACTCACATCCTATACCAACCTTCCGCATATGATCGCCCCTGTGATCACAGAGGCCCATGGCGCTTATTCTGCGTTAAGCTGGCTTGTCAAAGAGATGCAAACACGCTATGACATTTTAAAACAGCTGGGTGTGCGCAATATTGGCGCCTTTAACAACCGCCAGATCAATAAAGAGCTTGAATCCTCGCTCAGCACGCCTATCCCCGTGAAGATGCATGCGATCGTCGCCATCATCGACGAATTTGCCGACCTAATGATGGCATCTAGCTCGGATTTAGAAACCCCCATTGCCCGGATTGCACAAATGGCCAGAGCTGTTGGGATCCATCTGATCTTAGCCACCCAACGCCCCTCCCGCGAGGTGATCACAGGCCTTATCAAAGCCAACTTCCCCACCCGGATCGCCTTCAAAGTCTCTAGCCGAGTCAACTCTCAAATCATCCTCGACGATGTCGGCGCTGAAAACCTACTTGGCAATGGCGACATGCTCTTCCTGCCTCCCGGAACCTCCACATTGATACGCTCCCAGGGCGCCTATATTAGCGATGAGGAGATCAATAAAATCGTCTCCTTCATCTGCGATCAGGCACCTCCCAATTACCTCATCGAATCGTTTGATAAAATGAGTTTTGAGAATGGTTCCACAGAAGGAACCGCGGATGACTCCCCAAGGGACACGCTGTATGAGCAGGCCTATTCTCTAGTTGTGGAAACGGGGACTGCCTCGACGACCTACCTACAGCGCAAACTTAAAATCGGATATGCCAGAGCAGCTTCCCTGATGGACGAACTCCATACCAAAGGGGTAATTAGCGCACAAGAAGGAGCCAAGCCGCGGCGCATCCTCATCAATTCCAAAAATGCAAGCCCCTCCAAACCCGGGAGCTCCTATGAGACCGAAGAGCTTTTTGAATAAGGCAGAACCTCCTCAAGTTAAGGAAAAGCACGCCCTTGAGGTTGAGAGAACATTATTGCCAAGACTCAAATTCATGGGCTATGTCCTCTATGTTTGGAGCGCAGCATCTCTGGCGTTTGCATTCATGGTTCCTGAAGAGAATCCATCCTCAGCTTATGCAAATTTCACCATCCCCAATTTTATCGGCATGACATTTGAAGAGGATGAAGAGGATCTGCCAGAGTACAAAGCAACAGAGGTGCTTAACTTCTTTCTTGTCAGCGCCATCTTTGCTGCGGTGGGAACTACGTGCTTTTGGATAGAGAAGAAAAAGAGAAAAACCCTCTTCCATCCTCCCCATCACCCTGGTAAGGATAGAAAAGGGTTCAGTTGAGGCGGCGGTATAAAAAATTTGCTTTATTTCCCCCATTCTCTGCTAAGATGCAGAAAACATCCTAAAGGCCTCCCATGCCCCTTCCGAATAAAAGAAAAAAGAAGATCCTCATTGCAGAGCCGGATCAGGCCCTATGCAGGTCTCTCAAAAAGCATAAAGGAGCCTCTTGCTACGAGTTTGAAATCGCAAAAAATGGGTTTGACTGTCTTTCGAAAATCGAGCATTTTAAACCTGATCTGATCTTAATCGAGCTGATGCTCCCTCAAATCCATGGGATCGAGATCTTGCGCAAAATCAAATCAGACCCCAGAACCAAACATATCGGCGTGATTTTGACAACCTCCCATGCGGTGATCCAAAATTACCAGGCCGCCATCAAACAAGGATGTGTTTATTTCCTAGAAAAACCACTTGATTCCGCCAAGGTTTTTTCTCTTTTCAAACACTTCTTCTCAGGCTCCCTCCGTCCACGACCCTTCTCAGGCAAGGTCTCCTGGTCAGAAGGTAAGCATTGCTATGTTCCCAAGATGCATGCCCCTAATTCCTATATCAAATTCTGGGGCACTCGGGGATCTAATCCAGTTTCTGGGCCCAATTATGTCCGCTTTGGAGGCAATACATGCTGTCTGGAAATTCGGCATGGGCACGATCTAGTTATCGTCGATGCAGGAACAGGGATACGCCCGTTGGGCTCTTTGATCCGCGAGAGCAAAACAAAAAATATTCACCTTTTAATCAGTCATACCCATTGGGACCATATTGCAGGACTCCCCTTCTTTGCCCCTATCTATGACCCAGAATGCACAATGACCATCTGGACCCCTATTGGCTTTGAGAAGACAACTAAAGAGCTCTTCACAGAGATGCTTGCCTATGCCTATTTCCCCGTTCGTCTTGATGACATCCAAGCAAAGCTCATATTCAAAGACATCCATGAGGGGATCCCTTTTCAGATTGGAGATATCAAAATCAATACCCACTATGCCTACCATCCGGGCGCTACCGTTTGTTTTAAGTTTGGCATCAACAAGACGACATTTGGCTATGCAACTGACAATGAGTTCCTAATGGGACACCACGGCAACCCCATGTTTGTAAAAAAAAACCACCCCCTGCTCGCTCCTTATCGCAGCATGATCAAATTCTTTTCCGATTGCGATTTTCTTATCCATGAAGCCCAATACACCCCCATCGAGTACCAAAAAAAGATCGGTTGGGGCCACTCCTCAATCACCAATGCCACAATCCTTGTCACCATGGCAGGGATCCGAGAATGGATCATCACTCACCACGACCCTAAACATACAGATGATGACATCCTCAACAAAATGCAAATGCAATACGATCTTTTCGACGACATCAAATACCCATGCCGATCCCGCATGGCCTTTGATGGGATGACCATTCCCTTATAAAAAAGAGATGAGACGGCTCAAACGATCTTGAAAGGCGATCGACACCTCTGTTTTTGCCTGCAAAGACTGCAACTTTTCTGTGATGATTTTAAGCGCCAGATCAGGAGAATTGCACTCGGAGGAAAGGTGGGCAAGGTGGACGTGCTTGAGTCCATCATGATAGACTTGCTCGAGCAGCTTTGCGCACTCCTCATTAGACAAATGCCCCTGGCGGCTCAAGACGCGCTTCTTATACACCATGGGTCGGGCACAGGCGTGCACCATCGCAGGTTCATGATTTGCTTCGAGATAGAGATAGTCGCAATCTTTGAGCTGAGATGCGACATGTGTTGTTGCAAAGCCTAGATCTGCGCAAAACCCCAGCTTTAAACCCGCTGTACGGATGGTGAATCCAACAGGATCTATTGCATCGTGTTGAATGCTAAAAGGGTGGATCTCAAAATCCCCAAATTCAAACGTTTCCCCCGTGGAAAAGATCTTAAACTTGGGACACTTCCCTAAAATCCCATAGATTGCAGCCGCAGTATCGCTATTGGCAAAGACGGGAATTCCCATTTTGCTGCCCAATACGTCCAAACCTTTGATATGATCTGTATGCTCATGTGTGATCAAAATCGCATCGATATCTTCTAAACTCACACCGATCGATTCCAACCGCTCCCTAATGATTTTTGCGCTAATCCCCGCATCGATCAAAATCTTTGTCGTTGCGGTACCGACATAAATGCAATTTCCTTTCGAACCGGAAGCTAGGGGACAAAATCCAAGCATGAGCCATTACCTAAAGTGAGCGCATACTTTTAGCAGCAACGGCAATGGAACACCAGAAATTTTCTGGACAATCAATTTGAGATTTCATACGGTGAAGAAAATGGAGAAACCCTATGGCCAAAAAAGCCTCATTAATTAATCATGGAAAAGGTCTGATCCTCACACCCCTTCGCGTGTGCATGGGATGGCTTCTTTTTTCTGCATTCTGGCGTCGCGTTGTCTTAAAGCCTGAGGCTCTGCAAGTCCTCTCCCCAGAATATGAAGGGATCAAATTTAACCACTTCATCCCTTCATCGTTAGGGATTGAACCAATGATCAAATACATGATTCTGCATCCAGAGTTTCTCTATGTTTTTCTCTGGATATTTACCATCATTGAAGGGCTGATCGGTATTGGTTTAATTTTAGGACTCTTTACCCGCTTTGTCAGCTTGGTCTCTACACTCCTCTTATGCGGGATCATGTTAGGGGCAGGATGGCTTGGAACCACATGCGTTGATGAGTGGCAGATTGGAGTGTTTGGAATCTCAGCCGGTCTTGTTTTATTTTTAGGCGGCGGAGGGTCTATCTCTTTAGACCACTATTTTACCAAAACCAAAGCTGGATTTAGAAATAACCGTCTTTGTCAGTTCCTATCCTCGGGTCCATTTTTTGAAAAGCCTCATCCCCAAAAAAAACACAAATTGGTCTTATGGCTCACGATTGCAGCCATTGCATTTACACTGATCACAAACCAGGCCAATGTCGGAGGGGTTTGGGGACCATTTCACAATCCTGCGATCAAGCCTCACATCTCCCTTTCCCATTTATATTTAAATCGCAATGGAGATTTAAAAATGAGGATCTATCGCAATGGAGGACCTGACACCTATGGAGCTTTTATCGTTGCTGTACAGGTCATTGATAAAAACGGCAAAAAAGTGTTGCGATTTGATTCCGACTATCTCGGGCATCTTTCTACTCAAAGGATCCAAAACTTCTATATGGACAAAGTTCAACCCAATACGCGAAGTCTTTTGGTCCCATTGGGAGGTTTAGCTAACGTTGAGCTCACTCCACCTACCTACAAAGATTTAAGTCCCGGAACCTACCAAGTGGAACTGATTGGAATTGATAATGAAATTTGGAGCGCACCGGTCGAAGTATCTTAGAACTGAGCAAGCTGCCGGATTGCTGCTTCTAGGTCAAAGAGCTGAGGCAGCACTTCATCCTCGAGATCTTTGCAATAAGGAACGGGGCAATCTTCCCCTGTCACTCTTTTGATCGGCGCATCTAAAAACTCAAAAGCTTCTTCGACAATCCGCGCTGAGACCTCTGCTCCAAATCCACACGTTCTCGCTGCTTCATGAGCAATGAGGAGTTTTCCTGTTTTGCGCACAGAACCCACAATCGTCTCTAGATCTAAAGGAACAATTGTTCGCAGGTCGATCACCTCGACAGCGATCCCTTGCTTGGCAAAGGTGTCGGCTACTTGCGATGCCATGAAGACCATCATTCCCCAGCAGACAACAGTGACATCATGTCCCTGACGCACGATTTTGGCTTTGCCAAAAGGTTGCAGCTCATCAACACCTGGCTCTTTGCGGGCACAGAAAACGCGCTGCCGATAGAGAGCCTTGTGCTCTAAGAAAACAACGGGGTTAGGGTCGCGGATTGCTGCCTTTAAAAGGCGTTTAGCATCGGCAGCGTTGCTTGGAACAACAACCTTGAGCCCAGGAGCGTGAGCAAGAAATGCTTCGATACTTTGAGAATGATAGGGTCCGCCTTGAATATAGCCACCATAGGGCATCCGGAGTACGACCGGGCAATGGAACTCTCCATTGGAGCGGTAGTAAACACTAGCAAGCTCATTAAAGAGTTGATTGACCCCTGTCCACATATAATCGGCAAATTGCACCTCTGCAACAGGAACACATCCAGCCATCGACATCCCCATAGCGATCCCGATAATGCTCGATTCTGCAAGGGGGGAGTTAAAACAACGCTCTTGGCTATGGGTTGCGGTGAGATTGCGCGTAATGCCAAAAACCCCTCCCTTCCCATGGGCTACGTCTTGACCAAAAACAACGATATTTGGATCCCGCTTCATCTCTTCATCAAGGGCGTGATTGAGTGCATCCATCATCACAATACTCCCTTCTGCTGAGGGGGAATCATCCTCTGGAAATGGGATAAATTGACTCTGATCAATCTCTTTAAAAACACCCGAAGAAGCAGATCCTTTTTCAGGAAAAGGGATCTGCTCTGCTTCTAAGGAAGCAGCTTCGATCTGTTTGAAGAGATCTTCCTTGAGTTGCTGCAGTTCCTCTGCCGTGATGAATCCCCTCTCAAGCAGATAAGTTTCAAAAACAGGGAGGGGATCTTTGGCCTTTTCTTCTTCGATACAATGCAAAGATTTATACTTGGAAGGATCATCGCTGCTGCTGTGGGCTCCGATGCGAGGAACGTGGGCGACGATCAGACTGGGGCCTGCTCCTTCACGCCCTCTGGAGACTGCTGTATTCATCGCTGCGATGAGTTCTTCATAATTGCATCCATCGACATCAAATACACAAAGCCCTTCGTAGCCCCTTGCCATCTTGGCGATGTTGCCGCCTGCAGTCTGATCCTTAACGGGAACAGAAATTGCCCACCCATTGTCTTGAATGACAAAAATCACACTTAAACGGTGCAAAACAGCAAAATTAATCGCCTCGTGAAAATCCCCTTGCGAGGTTGCACCATCCCCTGCCGATACATAGACAACTTCATCTGAATTGCGAAACTGGGCAGCTTTTGCAACGCCAACTGCTTGCAAAAATTGAGATCCAACGCAGCTAGACTGGCAAGGAATACGCAGAGCTTTGTGGGTAAAGTGCTCAGGCATCATCCGACCACCCGAATGATGGGGCACATCTCTTGCAAGACAGGCTCCAATGATATCTCTTAAAGAACATCCTAAGCCCACAGCAAAAGCGCGGTCTCGATAATAAGGCAGACCCCAATCTTTACCCGGGATTAAAGAGAGTGCGCAAACAGCTCCGACCATTTCATGGCCACTGACGCAAAGATGGAAAGTTCCCCCCTTATTCTGCCGAATGAGCTTTTGCATCTTTTCATCAGCAAGCCTTGTCAAGTACATCACTTCAAGAGTTTTAAGACACGCTCTTGCATTGCTTGTGTGCTTCTTTTCAATGAGTCCAAGATTTTGATAAACCATGTTTATTTTTTCTTAGGTTTTTTTGATTGGATTTGAGTGACCATCTTCACACCAGGTCTCTTAATCTCCGTATCTGTTGTTTGAGGTTTGGCAACTGGTTTTTCTTTCTTTTTGCCCCCGGGAAGAAACCCTTTAACCACATCCATAAGGGGGCGTTTTTTAGAGATGGTCTCTTCTTCCTCTTCTTTTTTACTGCTCACAGCCTTAATTAATCGCCCTTCTGCCCCTGTTGTGATCTCATCAATACCGGCAAGCCTGCTTGAAAGGGTGCGCAACGATTCCAAACGCTCCGAAAGAGCCTGCAGCCTGGTGTCGATCTTGACCCGCGTGCTACCGCGTAAATTTGCAAGCAATTGAGCTTCCGTATCAAATTTCGCAGAAAATGTGACGTTGGAGGCGCTTGTAATTTCGGGAAGGAAAAGGAATAAGCGGCAAGCAGCAGGAACTGTCGTATACATATCGACAACAACCTGAGGCTCGATTTCCACTTTGGCAACCTGCTTTGGAGGTCGTCCCCGTTTGGGACGAGGATTAAGCGCCTCATTCGAGTAGTAAGTCTTTGCCTTGGTCGATAGGGCTTCTCGAACTTGAGCCACGTCTTTAGGAACCTTTGTATCGAATAAGTGGCGCTTGAGTTTTTCCATCATGTTCCTGGTTAGATCGAGATCTTCCTCAAAAACAAACTGAATATTTTGAGAACGAAGCCATTCGATAATACGGATGCGGGAGCGCTCGACATAGTATTGTTGCCATTTCTCCAGCTCATTCAAATGATCGTAGATGAATTCAAGAAAGTTTTCCCTCGCCTCTTTTGACTGGATGATATCCAAGAGTTTTTCCTTGGTATCGATATCATAAACTTTTTCATTGACAAACCCTTCCATGAACTTCTTTGTTTCATAGAATGTCATCTTTGGAAGGAGACAATACCGCTCTCTATGCGTTGCTATTTCTTGTTCTAAATCTTCGATCTCTTTCTGCCCTTTATCCAGATCGACATAAACGATAAAACCTTCAATCTTATCGAGATAGAAGTCTCTTTCATCATCCGACTTGGCAAATGCGTCCATGAGCCGGTGATAGCGAAGAAGAAGCGGGTTCTGTGCGATAGGAAATTTAGCCATAGAGAGTCCTGGTTTAAAGGGTCAGGTTAGCACAGATTGCCCCCCGTTTCAAGGGTAAAAAAACCCATTGACCTATCCTTGTAATCTTCACACTATAATAGCCAAAGATTTTTTTAGGGCCGCTCTAACAACCATAGGTTCAATATGGATCAGACAGTAAATGGCTCTATTGCCAGGTTTTGTTGGAGTTAGCATTTTTATAACTAAAATATTAATTTGTCATTGCAACATTTCTATTCTTCGAAAAGCGGACATTTCTAAAAAACGCTAACATTATAATTTTAAAGATTGAAATTAATTCAATCTTTTTTGTATAATCAATCAATAGATTGACATGACATTGCTCAATAACAGTTGTTGAGCTAGATTGTTAAATTCACCAACAATAAAATAAAGGCTAAAAAATGCACTCAATTTTAGAAAATAAACCTTGTTATTTTGATTATTTGCCAAATGAGCTCATCTTAAAAATCACTAAATACTGTCCCGAAAACTTTGTACTATTATCTAAGAAATTCAACCAGTGTATTTGCAATGACTTAGAAAGACGATGGAATTCCCTGAAAACCAATACCGATATTACTGATTTGTCTCAAAAAATGATTTCAATTGAAGAGCATATCGAAGGAGCGAAAGGACCCGAGCTAGTAAAAAAATTTTTTTCAAGCCTAGATCCTGTACAAAAGCTTAAAAATATAGATTTTTCTCAACTGGGCGATGAAATGGTTAACGCTTGGATAATTAATAGAGATAATAATCTTTGTAAATGTTGGCCTAAGATTGCTCAACTTCTGAATATTGAAATTCCTCTTGTTAATGCAAATCAAATCAGAACTTGGATGTTGCATAAAGATAACAAACAAAGACTTGCTCAGATTGAAGAGCTCAATCTTTCTAATTTAAAGTTAACATCCGTCCCTGATGAAATTACTTATTTTAGTGGATTGATTAACCTGCAACTTGGAAATAACCAACTAACGTGTTTGCCCGATTCAATTGGAAACCTTACAAAATTGCAATATCTCGTCCTTATGTACAACCAACTGACAGATCTGCCTGATTCCATCGGTGCCCTTACAGAATTGAAAGAGCTCGACATTGAATACAACAAACTGACGCGTCTACCCAATTCATTGGTTGATGTTGGCAAAAACGCAAGCGGTTATCTGACACTTTACCTGGATGGTAACATATTAATGCTAATTCCCAATTGCATTTTGGATAAATTCGAATCTAATACTTATATTAAACAATTTAAACATTCACTAATGAATAGGCCTTCTCATAAATTAGATTGGGTTTGCCAGATGATCAGGAGAGGATCGGAGAGAATTTTAAATAATAATTTTAATGGAGATGAGACCCTTAAAGACCTTATAGGAGAGAACAGATGGTACTCTATTTTTGAGGATCATCTTGCAAAAGACGCGACGTTTGGAAATCTTGTCGATGAGTTGGACGTTTCTGATCAACACCTAATATACTCTCGTATTGGGCGGGTGATTGCGAAAGAGAAAGATAGGAACAATGTTTCTTCGCTAAAAAACACCCGGTTTAGAGACATAATATGGGGAAAACAGAACCGCTTTAAAAACATGCGTTTATTTGTCTCTATTTTAGGAGAGCTCATGTATAAAAAAGCAAAAAAAATAGACACGTTCCTTATCCAGTGGTAGGCGTTAATTGGAGCGGGGCGATTTTTCTAGATAGCGCCCCGCTCCAATGGCTAAAGTCCAGTTTGAACGTATACCCAAACTTGTTACCAGGTCTAGCATGCGGAAATATCTATAAATTGACATTTAGCAACCAAGTTCCTAATATTTGACCTCTACCATATTAGGGAGTAAAACCCATGCTCGACATCAAACTCATCCGCGCTAACCGCGATGCGATTGAAAAAAAATTAAAGACTAAAGACCCCGAGATCGATCTCTCTGCAATTGTGGCTCTTGATGAACAAATCCGCACTCTCAAGATGAGTGCTGAGGATCTCAAAGCTTCACGCAACCACCTCTCCAAGGAGATCGGTGAGAAAAAGCGGGAAAAGCAAGACACCTCTGCATTGATGGCAGAAGTTGCAGGACTGGGGGATAAAATTGCCGCTTTGGATCATCAGCTGGGAGCATTGGAGACTGACCTGAATCAAAAACTGGCCTGTCTACCCAACCTTCCGCAAGAGGGCATTAAAATTTCTCCCGACCCCAAAGACAACGTCTGTATCAAGAGCTTCGGGGAAAAAAGGGAATTCTCTTTTCCCTTTAAAAACCATGTGGAACTCAATGAAAGACTCCATCTTTTTGACTTTAAGCGAGGAGCAAAAATCTCTGGCAGCGGCTGGCCAATCTACCGCGATATGGGCGCGCGCTTAGAATGGGCGCTCATCAATTACATGATCGATACCCATTTGGACAACGGTTTTCAGATGTGGATGATGCCCCATCTAGTCCGCCCTGAGATCATGTTTGGCTCAGGTCAACTCCCAAAATTTGAAAAGCAGCTCTTCAAAATTTCCGATGAGGACTATCAACTCTATCTGATCCCCACATCCGAGGTTGCACTCAATGGCCTCCACTTTGATGAGATCTTCAAAGATGATGAGCTGCCCAAAAAATACATCTCTTATACCCCTTGCTTCCGCAGAGAAGCTGGCGGGGCGGGCTCCTCTGAGCGGGGCTTAATCCGGATGCACCAGTTCAATAAAGTCGAGATGTTTGCATTCACCAGGCCAGAGCAAAGTGAGGAGATGTTTGCACAGATGATGGCAAGTGCCGAAGAGATCCTTCAAGGGCTTAACCTGCATTATCGCAATATGCTTCTTGTAACAGGAGATATGTCCTTCGCCGCTGCAAAAACAGTGGACATCGAAGCTTACTTGCCGGGACAAAACCGCTATTACGAAGTTTCATCAGTATCCAATTGCAGCGACTATCAAGCGCGCAGATCGCAGACGCGCTACCGCCACAAAGAAGAGAAGCCTGAGTTTGTCCACACACTCAATGGTTCTGGGCTTGCAACATCACGCCTCATGGTCGCTCTTCTTGAGAATAATCAAAATGAAGATGGCTCTGTAACCCTTCCTGTGGTATTACATAAATATCTCAATGGGATTAAAGAACTGCGTCCTTCTTAATGATTGGAGATAAATAAACCATGTCGCATATTTTGACTGACCTCAAGGCATTTCTCGAAACATCGCCGACATCTTGGCATGCCGTCAAAGAGATAGGCAACCGCCTTGCCATTCGGGAGTTTCAACCTCTCCATGAAGAGGAAAAGTGGCAGCTACAGCTGGGCAAGAAGTATTTTGTGATCAGAGGAGGCGCTCTCTGTGCGTTTTGTCTGCCTGAAAAAACTCCCCATCAGGCAATCATTTTGGCCTCCCATACCGACTCCCCTGCTCTTAAATTAAAACCCCTGCCGGCATTTCAAAAAGCCAATATGATCCAATTTGGCGTTGAGGTTTATGGGGCGCCTTTGCTCTCCTCTTGGCTTAACCGGGATCTTGCCCTTGCAGGAAGAGTTGTGATCTCCAATAGTTCCGGCGAGCTAGAAGAGCGGCTGGTATTTCTCGATGATGCACTTCTCTTTATCCCCCAGCTGGCCATCCATCTTGATAGAGAGGTCAATGAGAAAGGTCTTCACTTAAATAAGCAGGAGCATCTATCTCCGATTGTCGGCCTATCCGATGAACAGACAACACCATTAGATACGTTGGAAAAATTGTTAAGGCGCCACCTCTCTTTTCATTCCCTGCTCTCCTTTGAGCTCTTTTTGGTTCCCCATGAACCTTGCCGCTTCTTAGGATTAGAAAACGAAATGCTCGCCTCCTATCGCCTCGATAATCTAGCAAGCACCCATGCCTGCCTCTCTGCTTTTGGATTGTTGGACAACTCCTCCCCCCATGGGTTGCAAATGGGCCTTTTCTTTGATAATGAAGAGATTGGATCGCATAGCAAAGAGGGCGCAGCTTCCCCTTTTCTCAATGGGATTTTGGAAAGGATTAGCCACTGCCTGCAAATGGATGCCGAAGATCTCATGCGCTTAAAGCATAACTCTCTTTGCGTCTCCGCAGACATGGCCCATGCTTTAAATCCCAACTACCCTAAAAAACACGAGCCGCACCATATCCCCCTTTTAGGCAAAGGGATTGTTCTCAAATATAATGCCAATCAAAAGTACGCATCGAACGCCCATTCTGCCGCCGTTATCATCCAGGCCTGCCAACAGCTCAACTTGCCCTACCAATCCTATGTATGCCGATCTGACATCCCCTGTGGCAGCACTGTAGGACCTGTGATCGCACAAAACACCGGGATCAATACCGTCGATATCGGCTGCCCCCAGCTATCGATGCATTCAAGCCGCGAGGTAATGGCAGTTCAAGACTATCTCGACATGGTCCACCTACTGACTCACCTGCTACAAAATGGGTAATTGATGAGTCCCCACCCCCCCTCCGAACATTTTCAAGGCAAATCGGTTGTTGAACATTTGAGAGAAGCCAGGATGCGCGGCCAGCTGGCCTCTGCCGAAATACACGGAACCGAAATGCCGGGGCATATCGCAGCATTGGCAGATAGCGCAAAAGAAATAGCCCTTACCCTATTGATTCTTTGGGTTCTTCTCTCCCATTTTGTAACCTTAGATCAACTATGGCTTTACTTGGGTGTATTTTCATGCGGATGGATTTTATGGAAAACAGCACGCAGCGCACTTTTAGGATGGGCCCGCATCGAAAGACTCCACCGGGTCATTGAAGAGGAGCGCTGGGAGATCGAGCATCACAGAACCCAGGAGAGGCAAGAGCTATCCGAAATGTACAGAGCTAAGGGCCTCACAGGAAAACTACTCGAGGAAGTGATCGAAGTTCTGATGGCAGATGACAACCGATTGTTGGGGGTTATGCTAGAAGAAGAGTTAGGTCTTACCCTTGAGGTCTATGAACATCCCCTCAAACAGGCCTCTGGTGCATTTCTTGGATCATTTGCAACAGCTGCCCTTTGTCTATTTGGGCTGTGGGCCTCTCCCTTCTTTGGGCTTCCTCTCGTGGCTGCCATCCTCATTGCCAGCGCAGCCTATATCTCTGCTAGGCTCGAGCGCAACCGTGCATGGCAAAGCATCGTCTGGAACCTGGCAGTTGCAAGTGTAGTTGCCGGCTGCGTCTACTTTTTAATCCCGTTGTTTATACCGAAATAACTTCAAGTGGGAGGCTCCCCGCCAACGGGTATACAGTAGTGTTCCATTGGAAAATTAAATGAAATCTCTGTTTTAACAGTCCCCTCTAAATTTCCGTTATCTGCAATATAGAACGCTTTGCATCTTGCTGATCTGTTTCATAATACCTCGATGCTCGATTAACAACGAGGTATTGTTGGATTTCAGCGAGTTTCTTTCTTTAAGTCATTTTTTGCCATGTAAAGAAAGATGCATATCGGCTATTTGAGTTGAACATAAAACCGTCGCAAACCTAAAAGGGCGGTTATATCGAGATCGGGCAGGGGGGCAGTCAGTGCTCTGTTGGGCTTCTCTTCTTTCTTTGACTGAAGGTACTTCTCACATGCTTCCAAATCGATAAGATGGATTGGTTGATTCTTCAACGTTCCTTCTACTCTGTTTAATAAGACTCCAAATTTAAACAAGCCTGATTTTTTAGAAAATTTCTTCTCAATTTCATTTACTTCGGCGCTCATTAATTTCGGGCTGTTCTCCGCTTTCATCAATGAATCCCATTTATATTTCGTAAAAGCAATGACATTGTAATTCCAACGTTTACTTACAAAAAGAAATGTTTTAAGATTATCAAGGGTAGCAATACAGGAGAAAATCTGTTGAGAAATAGGATAATTGGCAGAAATATGGTTGCCTACTTCCCTTGTTTGATAGAGACCATACGCTTGGATAACGCGATCGTTGAATTCAGAATTCTCCATTTGTGAAGCGTTGAGGGGGTACAACTCAGACTCTCGGAAACCTCGATCGGACAAAATTTGATTTATGCTTAGACCATTCATAAATAACTCCTATTTTATATTTAATATTTTAATAATCGGTTGATTTTTCATACATTAAACCATACAATGTAAAAAAACAACTATTAATAACCGCTCTGCTGATTGTTTCTAATTACTCTCATCGGAATTGTTCAAAACTGCTTCTTCAACTACTGAGACCCTCTGTTGCATCAGCTGTTTTAATCGATTTTGACAGCTCTCATTCGAATTGTTCAACTCTTCAACTGGTTTTTTGTGAAGATTCTCTTGCTCCAGCTGTTCTATCTGTTGCTCCAGCTGTTCTATCTGAAGATTCTTTTGCTCCAGCTCTTTTAATCGATTATTCGCGTAGTTTACAATATCTAGCTTGTCAGCATATTCTGCGGGTGTAAGCATCATTACTGACACATCGTAAGTGTTTACTATTTTTCTTCTGATAACTCTAACAGTTTTGATATCTTCGGAATCGATTGGAAGGTCTTTGAGTCGTATTACTGGTTTGCATGGATGAAGAATGCTACCAAAATTTTTCAACGTTTCTACACAAAGCTTATTAATAAGGTTTTCAAGAAATAATTTGGCTTTTAGAGCTGGTTTACTCAATTTGAGCGCTTTAGGAGGTGTCAAAACTTTTTCTTTCCCTGTTTCTTTTTCTACAGAAAGCCCTATTTTCTCTTTTCGAGCAAGCTTGTCCTGTCCGATAAGTTGTATTGATTGAATGCCTGATCTCATTAATTCTATATTTTCGGTATCAAGTCCCAAAACGATGTCTATCCTATTATTTATAGCTGTGGTTGGCGCTGGGTTTTCTGTAGTCATATGTTCAGGCCTTGTTCTTTTAACCTGTGGTTGAGCCTCCAGTGACGAAGCCCTTTCCGGTGACAAAGCCCTTTTTGGCCTTGTTTGTTCTTTTGGAGTGAGCTTCTTTTGTCTCAGGCATTGCACTGTTAAATCTCTGACTGATTCGGGAGGGGCAGGTGTATTATTTATGGTTACAGTCGGCGCTGGGTTTTTTGTAATCGTATTTTTATATGTTGGATACATTTTTAACTCCTTTAATAAATTTATCAGTTGATTTTTCAGACATTAAACCACCTAATGCAAAAAAACAACCATTAATAACCGCCGTTTGGCTTATATTAAATTGTAATTAAATATCGAATTATTATCAAATTATAAATACATTTATTGCTTAATTATTTTTAAATTGAGCGCATATTTTTTATAAATTGCTAATATTTAGCACTTTATATCTTGCAAGGTGCGCCGACTCAAGTATGAAGTGCCCAAATGTCTCACCTACAATTAGTTATGCCTTATAAGCAAATTCTCGTTGTTCCACTTTTTTCTATCTCATAGAGCGGCTGTGGCTTCCGTAAGTTGGTCGTTCCCAGATGGTGAGAAATAAAATAAGATGGGCAAAAGCAATAAAAGCTGTTAATCTGAGTAATGCTATCAATCCGCTCAGGCTATTAACCTGGAGTTTGGACTAAATTTGGCCTGCAGGAACGAGCGAGACAAAATCAGATCTAACTGACCGACGAAGTCAATAGCGCTAGCTATTGATGAGGAGGAAGTTAGATCTGATGAAGTCGCAGCCGTCATCTGC
>CAJCHM010000027.1 GCA_903970255.1 Acidobacteriota bacterium | reverse complement strand
GTATGTTCTTACGATCCCATCTTTGCAGGGTTTTTGTCGTCTTCCCGATTAATAACCCGAATTCACGTGGAGAATATGTCTTCTTCATGACCGCATATTTTCACATATGCGTATGTTTTTATGCTACTATTAATTACTCTTCATCATCATATCCGTTAATTGCAAAAAACAAAGAGGCAATAGCTTATTTACAGTTCTCTTGGAACCCTAAGCAATCGTAGGCAATCGCTTGCCCAAAAGAAATTAGAAAACCAATGACAAAAGAAGAATTGTCAGATGGGTCTAGAAAGGTGCTGGCCCTTTGAAAATCCTCCAATGCGTGCCACGGTTCATGTGACAACAAATTAGCAGTTCCATTGCCAAGATGCATTAAGCTTTCACTTTGCCATTCTTTTAGGTCTCGTTGGAATTCTTCAGAAAAACAAGGAAATCCCATGCCCAAAAATACCAGTACCACCGTCAGTCTCAGTGTAATTATTCCTAACATATAAATTCTCAGTTGGGGTTCTGTGGCCTTTCAAAATATTATGATTAAGTGCTTTTTGTCAAATCGAACTTTCCTAAATTTTTTTGAAAGTACAGCTTGTCCTTAATTGAGGCAAAAGCTCTTGGCAAAATGCGCCATCCCACACGCGCAAAACAACTGCAGGCGCTCCTGGATCTTCTCGAAGAAGAATAAGCACACCGTTGTGCAAAACACACGCAACCTATTTCCTGTTTTTTTTCTCAGCCACTTTATAGAATCATTCCAACAAGCTATAGGCGACATAAGTGACGGAAAAGAACTCCAAGCAAGAACTTCTCTCTCTGATTTTTTCCAACGAGGGACTCCTTAGTCCAGAACATCGCGCAGGGTTGCGACATTTGAATTTTGCGTCTAACAATCTTCGATTTCCCAATCCTCGATTCGGGCATTGACAAAAAAAATTTGTCGTTTACCATGGAATCTTCTATTTAAATGGAGGTTCAAAATGACAAGATGCTTGTTTTTCTTGGCGATGTTTTGTGTGTCTTATTTTTTCCCCACTCAAGTGGTTGCGGCAGTGCAGCATGGTGTTAATCCGGAAGATTACATCTATAACTGCGAGGGCACACCTTTGTTTGTTAAGGTCTATGTCGAGAAGCAAGTCTTGCAAAACAGAGGGTCTTCTTCTTTTTTGAAATTATTGCAAGAAGACCGCAATGGTTCTTTTCTTGCAGTTCCCATAAAGAAAAAACAGAAGGACAAAAATGAGGATGAGGAAAATGAAGATACGTGGATTTGCCCAATTTGTAATACCAAAAATCCTGAATACGCAACTTTCTGTAGAAACACGGCGTGTCCTCTTTATCGAAATGGTTTGAGGGATTGGTAAGATGGAATGAAAAACATCATTTTCATTATTTTCTTTGCACTGACTTTTTCACAGTGCAGCCATTCTCCTTTATTAAATCAGAAAAAGGTGGAGGTGGAGAAATTTCTTTCTGCACTTTCAGCCGAAGAGAAGTTTTTTTTGGAGTATTTTTTTCGGTCTCTGATACAGGAAGATGTTATTGGGTATAGCTTAATCCATGCAAAACCAATGAGTTTTTTCGACTATTTACAACCCAAGACGATTTCTTTGCAGCCTCATGAGGCAACTCCTCTGAGTATCATCGAGATTTTTTTTGAGGGGTTTATTCCCAGCTCGGCAATTTTTCATGAAGGATTTAAAGTATGGAAAAAATATGAACATCTCTTTTGTTGCAATAACATCTTTTTCGACTTTCATAGAGCAGAAAGCACTCTTTCCCACAGAAAAGTAATCGTTCTTAATAGGCAATTGCTCCTTCCTGTTTTCGAAAGATATCTTCCCCATTTTCAACGTATTAACAGTTCATTGAAAGATGCAGATTCTGTATTCAAGGCGCTTCTTAGCGATGAGGGGTTCAAAGAAAAATTCTATTCTTCTACTGCTCTTGTTGGAGTTTGCTTAGGATACGGGGAAAAAAGTGCATTGCTATTTGAAAGCATGGTTGATCTTTTATCTTTGCAAGGCTTGTATGGATTTACATTGCGCATGCAGTCATCTCCGAAATTTCATAAAGCCATAAAGAAAAAGATGGATGCCATTCTAGCTATTTCTGGCCCATTTAAAAGTCACAAGTCGAAAAAGTTTCTTTTTAGTTGGGGACCCTCTTTCCGCGCAGACTCTACAGATCCAGAGATTCCTTTACTTCAGGAAAAATATCTGGAAGGATCTAAAGCACTGAGTTTGTTTTATGGAAAAAGAAATAGCTTTCTTGAGAAGACCCTGAACCTCATTATCGCAGCGGACAACTGTCAACAAAATAACTCGGGATCCTCTTCCCAGGGTTCCTCATTTGCCAATATTTGTCCCTAAACATGCGACCTCTTTTCTATTCCCTGTTTTTTTTCTCAGCCACTTTATAGAATCATTCCAACAACCTATAGGCGACATAAGTGACGGAAAAGAACTCTAAGCAAGAACTTCTCTCTCTGATTTTTTCCAACGAGGGGCTCCTTGCCAGGTCGCTTAAAAATTATGAGGAGCGCCCCGGGCAAAAAGAGATGGCCCAAAGCATTCTCGATTCCTATTCTGAAGAGAAGATCGCACTGATTGAAGCAGGAACGGGGATTGGTAAAAGTCTTGCTTATCTTGTGCCTGCTGCCTATTGGGCACTCAAACATCAGGAAAAGACTGTCATCACGACAAATACGATAGCTCTTCAAGAACAGCTGATTCATAAAGACATCCCCTTTTTGCTTAAAACGATGAATATCGAGGTCAAAGCTTGCCTTGTCAAAGGGATGGGCAATTATCTGTGTCTGCGCAAGCTTCAAGAGCTCCAGGATCAGCCTTTGCTTTTTTCAACTGAGGAGACCAAAGAGGTTCAAGCAATTGAGCGGTGGTCGGAGCGCACAAAGGAAGGATCGCGCTCAGATATTGCGTTTGGATTGAGCCCTGCGACTTGGGAGAAGGTTGCTGCAGAGGGGGATTCGTGCAATCATGTTCATTGTCCTCATTACAAAAGTTGCTTCTTCTTTAAAGCGCGCAAAATGGCTGAGGATTCCCAACTCCTGGTTGTCAATCACCACTTGCTTCTTGCCGATATTGAAAAACGGCGGCGCAACGGCAGCCAGGAATCGATCCTGCCCAGCTTTAGCCGCCTTGTGATTGATGAGGCCCATCAACTCGAAGATATCGCCTTAGAGAGCTTTGCGCAAAAGTTTGAGAGGATAGCAACACAGCGTCAACTGGCCAAGCTCCACTCCGATTCCCACCCTGAGCGCTCGAAGCTGATGCAGCTCCGCCTTCAGCTCTCTGTTCTATCTGCTATTCCCCCTACTTTATTGCATAAGCTTGAAATTGACATCCCCGCACAAAAGCGCACTTGCCAGGGAAAACTTGAGGAGACATGTGCTGAGCTTACCCATTTTTTTGAAACCATCCTATCGGATAAGCCGGTATTTAGAGAGCGGGAATCGAAAAAACGGATCACGCCCATCCTTGTACAAAATCCTCTTTGGAAACAAACCATTGTCCCCTCCCTTCTTGGGCTTGGCAAAGAAATTCAGCGCCTTTGCCTCATGTTGCGGGGGACTTTAAGCGATTTGGAGGAGTTTAAGGAAGCCCCTTTTTATGAAAAGCTCCTTGTGCATCTAATGGAGATTGGTGCTATTTCACAGCGCCTTGAGGCAACCAGTGCCTTTTTAGAGCAATTTACGCAAGATGAGCCCTCTGAAAAAAGGGTGCGCTGGTTTGAGAGCAATGGTTCCAACGTGATCCTTGTCGATGCGGCCCTTGACATTTCTAGTCTTCTGAATGAGCATCTCTTTTCTAAGCAGCGCACCTCTGTCCTTTGCAGTGCAACGATTGCAACAGCCAAATCCTTTTCCTTCTTGAAAAAGCGGCTTGGATTAATGGAGCATGAGACAAAGCTTAAAGAGGGGATCTTCGAATCCCCTTTCAATTATCAGGAAAGAGCTCTCTTTGTCGTCCCGACTGATCTTCCCCTTCCTTCCAGCCCCGACTTTTTAAGCAAATGTATTGAGGCTATTTCCGAGATCATTGAAATTAGCCGCGGCAGTGTTTTTCTCCTCTTTACATCATATGATATGTTGCAAAATTGCTATCGAACTCTATCTACCTCATCTGCGCTTAAGCGTTACCCTTTTTTAAAGCAGGGGGATCTTCCGCGCCACTTGTTGCTCGAAGAGTTTAAGAAAAAGGAAGGGAGTGTCTTATTTGCAACAGATTCGTTTTGGGAGGGGGTCGATGTACCGGGTGAGGCGTTGCGCTGCGTTGTGATTGCAAAGCTGCCCTTCTCAGTTCCAAGCGACCCACTGTATGAGGCTTATGCACAATCCTTGGAGGGAGATGGGCTCGATCCTTTTTTCGATTATTCAGTTCCTCAGGCTGTCATTAAATTCAAGCAGGGGTTTGGCCGTCTCATGCGCACAAAAGAGGATCGGGGCTGTATTGTCTGTTTAGATCATCGGATTGTGAAGAAAAATTATGGCAAACAATTTTTGCTCAGCCTGCCGCCGAGCAAAACATGCTTTGCCCCAAAGGCAGATGCTTTTGCACAGATGCGATTATTTTACGAAAGAACGAAGAAGGAAGGATCTGGAGCGTAGCGGGATCGAACCGCTGACCTCAACAATGCCATCGTTGCGCTCTACCAACTGAGCTAACGCCCCATAAACAGATTTCGGCAATTCTAATCTGTGTGCAGATTTTGCTCTACTTTAAAAAAAAGTTAATCTATATCTTATTCAAAATTCAAGTTAGAAGGTACTCCTATGAGCCATTTTGAGCGCGTGAAGCTAGCTCCTTCCGATCCGATTTTGGGGTTAACGACCGCCTTTGCCAATGATGTGCGAAAAGATAAAGTAAACTTGGGTGTTGGGCTATATAATAATGAAAAGTTAAAAACCCCTGTTCTTGCCTGCGTCAAAGAAGCAGAGGCTCTGTTACTCACAACACAGATGAGCAAAGAGTACCTGCCGATCGATGGGGATCGGCTTTATTTGGATCAGATGGGAGGTTTGGTATTTGGCAGGGCCTCCTGGGAGATGGAAAAGGGGCGGATTGCTTCTTTTCAAACTGTAGGAGGAACGGGCGCTTTAAAAATAGGCGGTACTTTTTTAAAAGAGGAAACCGATCGCCTTATTTGGATTTCAACACCTAGCTGGCCAAACCATCGGGGTGTATTTTCCCATTGTGGACTAAAGGTTGAAAATTATCCCTATTATGACACTAAGCATTATAAAATGGATTTTGATGGGATGGTTTCTTGCTTAGAAAAGTTAGAACCTGGATCGATTGTTCTTTTGCATGCCTCTTGCCACAATCCAACAGGTGTTGATTTAGGGCCCGCACAATGGGAGTTTCTTTATCAGCTTTTTAAAACAAAACAACTCATTCCCTTTTTCGATTTTGCCTACCAGGGGTTTGGCAATGGGCTTGAGGAGGATGCAGCTGCAATCCGTTATTTTCTCGGTAGTGGACTAGAGTTTTTGGTAGCTGTCTCTAATGCAAAAAATTTCTCACTTTATGGAGAGCGGGCAGGCTGCTTATTCATCGTCTCTCAATCGGCAAAAATTGCAGAGAAAATTACCTCGCGTGTCAAGCAGATGATCCGCACCAACTATTCCAATCCCCCTATGCACGGAGCAAAAATCGTTGCGCATATTCTGAATACCCCTCCCCTTGCAAAGGAATGGGAAAAAGAGCTGACACAGATGAGGCTGCGAATTCTTGCCATGCGAGAGCTACTTGTACTAAAGCTCAAATCAACATCTAAGAATATCGATTTTAGCCATTTGAAAGAGGGTAGGGGGATGTTTGGATTCACAGGTCTTAAAGCGGCACAAGTTGAGAAAATCATCTCTGAATACGGGATCTATATGCCAAGCGATGGTAGAATCAATGTGTGTGGATTAAATCACGACAATATCGATGCTGTTGTCAGTGCAATGGTTGCAGTAACTGCTGAAGGATAACTAGAGATGCGCAGAACTTCCTATCGACCTTATGTTTTTTTGATTCTTTTTTTTCTCTCTTTGATGAGTCTCCCAAAAGGGGCATCGGAAAAGATCCGCTCTGGTGTTGTTAGCTCCCTTGCTACCTGTTGGCGTGGATTTAGCTTTTTAAAGAGCAGTGCTTTAAATGTAATGACTCTTCCCTCATTTAGCTCACCAGCCCAGAGTATTAATTCACTAGAATTTGAGCAGCTTTCCCAAGAGAATCATCTATTGAAATCGCAAGTGGAAAATGTGAGGCAGTGGCTCCTTAATGAAGACAGAATTCAGGAACAAATGCTGCGCTATAAAAGCATTTCTTCCCATCCATTTAACGATGCATACTGGAAGGATTTTTTTAGCAGGCGCAGTAGAGAGCTTTGTCAGGAATTGGAATTGCAGTCATGTTCTCTTCCGGCTAAGGTGATTTTTCGTGAACCTGCTTCTTGGAGCAGTACCTTTTGGATCAATCTTGGAGAAAAGCACAATGAAAGTTTAGGAAAAAAGATTGTTGGGAAAAATAGTCCTGTGCTCTTAGGAACCTCGATTGTAGGTGTTGTCGAGTATGTGGGTAGATCTCTTTCAAGGGTGCGTTTGATTACCGATGCTAGTCTCACTCCTTCTGTAAGAGCGATCCGAGGCGATGAACAGAATCGCTACCTCATGGAGCACTTGCAGCCGCTGCTTTTTGCATTGGAGCTCAGGGAAGATCTGTTTTCATCTAAGGAACAGATGGATGCCGTGAGCAGCGCACTTAACCAATTAAAATCGGTTTTAGAGCAAAGGACAAGGGATCTTTATCTTGCTAAGGGGGAGCTTCGAGGAACCAGCCACCCTTTATGGCGCTCCCGCAGCCAAGTTTTGAAGGGGATTGGTTTTAATTACGATTTTGCTGATGAAGAAGGGGCTGCGCGCGATTTGCGCTCCGGTGCCCCCTACGGCAGCTCTCATAGAAAAGAGCCAATCCCATTGCTACGCCCTGGAGATCTTTTAGTGACCACAGGTCTAGACGGGATCTTCCCCCCAGGATTTCGGGTTGGGATTGTCTCCTCTGTTCAAACGCTTAAAGAGGGAGCTTCATCTTATGAAATCGAAGCTAGCTCAACAGCCGGTAATCTCAATGAACTCACCGATGTCTTTGTTTTGCCTCCCCTCCATATTTAGGTGTATTTTTTCTTGCCTCTAATATAAAGTGAAAATTTGTTTTTGCTTAGGACTTGTGGATGGCAATTTTCACCAAGTGTATGCAAAAGCTGCGGCATTCTGCTTGCAGCACCCGCCTGTATCAAAGTCTAATCATTGTCACCTGTATGACAGTTTTTTTTGGAATGATTTTTAACCACAATCGGCAAAAAATCACTTTGGTCAAAGAGCATAAAATTGTACTTTCTTTTGATCTGGTGGAGTCGATTTCTATCCCCTTGGTTCAGACAAGCGCTTATGACAAGATCCCCTATCTCGAGTTTTTCTCTCACGATGAAAAGTGGAGGGCAACAGCGATTTATACCCAAAGCGTGGGAGAGCTGATGGCAGGGCTTACTTCTTCTCAAGGGCAAGATGCAATTCCACTCATTGCTTTTGTACAAGATGTTCATGGCGATGACTATGTTATTATCATGGGGAAAAATCAAGAGAGCTCTCTTAGCTCTCTACAATTTCTTGTCAGAGGATCTTCAGTTGAAAGAAAGGAATTAGGAAAGGAAAAATATCTGGGAATAAAAATTCCAGATGCCTCTTTAGGAGAGGATCGGATCGCTTTGTATGTTCAAGAACAACGCCTCTAAATTGTCGTTACAGTCCGGGAATTCATCGTAGAATTTGTAGAAGCGCCTCCGTCCCAAAAGAAGTATCCGGCTAAACCAAAACAAGTCGCTGCAAAGGCAAATGCCGCTGCGCTCCCTGGCGGAGAAAAAGGGAATGCTGCGATTCCTATGGCAAAGCTTCCTACACTTACAGCCAATAGGAGGGCCGCAGTAAAGAATTTTATCACTACCCTAGCTGTTTTAAGAAAAGGGGAGAGTTCGTGAAGTTGTAAAGCGGCAGCCTGGGGATTTGTAGTCGTATTTTGTATATTTGTACTCATAACATCTCCAAAATAAAATTATTTCCGAAATGATATCAAAAAGGGCATTAATTGTCATTAAATGACCTGTTTTTTAATATTTTATCTCTCAATATTTCACTGGAGAGCTCCTGGCCAAAAGCATATCGGTAAGTCTTTTTTCTCTGTGCTGAAAAGTTTTGGGCAGATTGTTCAAAAGTTCTATTTAAGAATTCATTCAAATAAACTTTTTTATCGATAGGAATTTCTAGTCCGCAAGCATGCAAAGGAGATGAAGTGGGATCTTTTTTAGGATTTAAGAAATAAAGGGGTTTGTCAAACGCTAGGAAATCATAGCCGATAGAGGAATAGTCCCCCAGGTATAGGGCGCATCTAGCAAGCAGTGGGTAGATTGGAGGGAAATCTGTTAAAAAAAGAGCGGAGTCGTGCTCTTCATAGCGCGCCATAATGTGCAAAACATGTGCTATATGATCTTCAAACAAAAAAGGATGAAGTTTGATTAAGAGATTGTATGAGCAGCAAAGTTCTTTAATGAGCTGATCGATCGCAGAAAAAAAAGACGTGGGATTTTCTGTATCGCTCCACGTAGGAGCATAGAGCACAATTGGTTTATCATTTTGGAATTTGGAAAAGACTAATTTCTCTGCTAAGGAATCAAAAAAATCTTGGTGGCAACAGTAATAGGAATAGCGATAGTTTCCTGTATAGATAATCTGTTGGATTTTTTTTATAGCGCCGTTGTGATGGAGCAGATCGTAGAGGTGCTCTCCATAGACTAGTGAAACATCCTGTTCCACATGCTGGCGCAACGAATGCCCCTTGTCAGAGTTGCCATGAGGACAAAATACAAAACGCATTTTTTTTCGAAACAAGAGCTCAAAAAGGGGTTTTAGCTCCGCTGCAAAAAACTTCCCCGTTTCAAAAATCACATCATAATTGCTTGCTAGATACTGCACCGATAATTCATCCAAATTTTTAAGCTGAACGTTGAGATCTGGATAGAATTGTTGCGCGCACTGAAAATTTTTCTCATCTGTGACAATAAGAGGGATTTTTAGGATCGAGCTTAAAACTCCCAAATGGTCCAGATGGGTAGAGGGCCCTGTCATGATTGCCACACTAGAGGTAGTTGAGTCCATTTTCTGGAAAGATTGCATACAGGTGGAGGATTTCTTCTTTGAGTTTTTCAAGAGGTTTAGTATGTCCAAACGCATAAGTGTACACTTCTTTTCTGATTTCAGAGAAGCTGCGGAGTTCATATTGGAAATAATGTTCAATGATTTGATGGATATCACGGTATTGTTCCGGCTTGATTTCTTGACCGCAGCGGAAAAGATAAAGGCCGATATCATTTTGCAAATCGCGCAAGTTTTGATTGAGGAAGAACATCGGTTTATCAAAAACTAGATAATCGTAGCCAATGGAGGACATATCGCCGATGTAGATATCCACAAGGCTCAACAGGGAATAAATCGGCGTAAAATCAGTGAGGAACAGAACATTCTGCCGCTGCTCATACTTTGCAATGACCTCCTCCACCTCAAATTCTTCTTGGAGGATCAAATTGGGATGGAGTTTCACAATCAAATTATAATTGCTGGGCAATTTCTCAATGAGAGGTTTTATCGCATCGAAAAAGGAGGAGGATTTTTCATAATCTTGCCAAGTGGGGGCGTAAAGCAGTGTTTTTGTGGCGGCCTTAAGTTTAGCTGAGATCTCTCTTGCGGCAATCCCTGTATAAAATTCCAGGTTTTTCAGATAAAATTGGTAGCGATAGTTGCCGGTGATGACGTGACCTTTGAGCTGTTTAAATACCCCTTTTTTCTTCAAATAGTCGATCATCTGCTTTCCATAAACTAGAGCAGCCTCTTCTTTTTTCAAGGCTTCCATGTAGAAAATTGAGGCTCCCTTATCGGAGTTTCCATGGGGACACCAGATCGCACAAATCCGTTTTTGAATCATTTTTTGCGCAAAAAAGAAAACCTCGTCGAAAATGTCCCTTGGCATCGAGTAAAAAACAATGTCGTAGTGGGAGACTAAATACTCAGCAATAACCAAGTAATCATAAAGAATTACCTTAAGATGGGGGTAATACCGTTTTGCAAGTGTTGCAATCTTTTCCTCTGTAACAATTAAGGGGATATCTAAAATTGCACAAAGTGGACCCAGATGGTCAAGGTGGTGGAGTTCGGGTCCGTAGAGGAGTCCTGTTGCCAAGCGAGGATGGGTCATCATAGGGGGGGTCTTTTGTAAACCTGTTTTATACCCCGATCGGCCATAAACTTGGAATTTGGGCCGCTGATGAGCCCCTTCGGTTCGATCGATCGAACCGAAGGGGCTTCTGTGTGGCCCAAATTCCAAGTTTATGGCCGATCGGGGTATACATCTATCACTACTGCATTGTCACTTTTTTATGTTGATTGTCGCAACAGAAGCTTTCTTTTTAGGACGGTTTTGTGCCGCCATCTCTAGAACTGGGCTGGGGATCCGTTCAGGATGTGCTGCCAATTGTTGGTTTTGGGTTTGCTGGAGATTCATTCTCTCTGTCAATGACATCAGCTGATCGCTAAGGGAGAGTATTTCTGTGCTGATTTCTTCATTGGGTGGTAAAATTTGTTCCAATGTAGGATTTGTATGATCTAAAGAGGCAATTTTTTGGATTTTCTCTGTAGTTTTTATCCGGTCAAGACGCAGGGAGCTGAGTTTTTCAAGCATCTGGGAGCGTAGATTAAGCACTTGATTCAAGCTTCCGATATCGTGAACAATTAATGATACTTCTTCTTGGCGCAAGTTCGATAATAGTTCTCGCGTTAGGAAAATCTCTCTGATTAGGCCATCTCTTAGTTCGCTATGTAGCAGTTGCCAGTGATTGGGACTATGTTCCATACCACCCTCCATGTAATTAGTGGGTGATTATGGATATGATGCAAAATGCGTGCCAACTGGCCATGTTCACCTTTACGGGCCAAATTTCTCCAAGCCCCTCGCAATAAAATATCAGATGAAGTTATTGTCTTTGCCAAACAACCTCGGGGCAAATATTGCCTTAATGGGCAGGAATGAGGATGCAAAAATTTCCTTTTGAAACAGAGTCTCTAAAAAAATGGTTCCTTCAGCAAGCGCGGCAATTGCCCTGGCGAGGCAACCCCACCCCCTATGCCGTTTGGGTTTCAGAGGTAATGCTTCAGCAAACACAAGTTGCTGTCGTTAAGGATTATTACCTGCGTTGGATGGCTAGATTTCCAACAATCCAGGCGTTAGCCGATGCATCGCTTGATCAAGTTCTTAAAATGTGGGAGGGGCTGGGCTATTACTCTAGGGCGCGCAATCTACACGCCGCAGCTAGGTTTTTAGTAGAAAGACACGGAGGCCAGCTTCCGTCGGATAGGGATGCTCTTTTGGAAGTAAAAGGGTTGGGACCCTATACTATTGGTGCGATCTTAAGCTTTGCATTCCACAAGAGAGCTGCAGCGGTTGATGGAAATGTGATTCGCGTGCTCTCTCGCTATTTTGCAATCCAAGAGGATGTTCAAAAAACAACAACTCTCAAAACAATCTGGAAAATTGCAGAGACAATTTTGCCAGAGAGTGAGCCTTGGGTTGTAGTGGAAGGGTTGATTGAACTGGGGGCCTCTGTTTGCAAAAGACAAGCTCAATGCTGGGAATGCCCTTTGCAAAACGGGTGCCTTTCATTTAGTCAAGGAATCCAAGATGAGCTTCCCAAAAAGGGGAAAAAGATGGAAATCACGGTTTTGTGCCGCGATGTCTTTGTGATTGAGCATCAAGGTAGCCTTTTATTAAAAAAAGGAGATCAGGGGAAAGTGATGGCCGATCTTTATGAATTCCCCTACATAGAGAGGAAATTGCAAAAACGATTTCCATTTGACTTTGATGCATGCAAAGTGAAAGATTTGCCGCAGGTGGATCATTCTTTTACTAGATATAGGGTCAAACTGCATCCGACCCTATGGAGGGCTGTAGAGAAGATGGAAATTCCTGATCATGAGTGGATTTCATTAAGCGACATGGATCAACGCCCTTTTTCTTCTGGCCACAAAAAAATACTGAAGGGATTGCAAGTCCCTTAATCAAACTTAAGGCTGAATCATGCATATATTACACACGGAAAGTTCGCGCGGCTGGGGCGGACAAGAGATTCGTATCTTAAGAGAAGCGGAAGGGATGAGAAGGAGGGGCCACGAAGTGATCTTTGCCGTTAACTTGAATGGGGGGCTGATTGCAAGGGCAAAAGAAGCGGGCTTTAAGGTGTATGAGCTGCCCTTTAAAAAAGCTTGTGCAATCAAGACGATCTATGCCCTTATTCAGATCTGTAAAACGCACAATATCGATCTGATCAATACCCACTCTTCTCTTGATGCTTGGTTGGGAGGAATCGCGGGACGGATTGCCAAGAAAAAAGTGATTCGCACGCGCCACCTGTCGACACCCATCCGCACAGGCCTCAATAGCCGCTTATTATACAAACACCTGGCTGATTTTGTTGTGACAACTTCCACGCCGATCCTATCGACGATCAAGAAACAGGCGGGGCTTTCCCCTTATTGCCTGCAGTGCATCCCCACCGGGATTGATCCTCAAGTTTTGAAGGTGGATCTTCTCAAAGCGATGGAATTTCGCGCAAACCTAGGTGTCCATTCAAACGATGTCCTTGTGGGAACTGCCTGTTTTGTAAGGTCTTGGAAAGGGATCCATGATTTGCTCGAAGCTGCAGTACTTCTTAAAGAGCGCAAAGAGATCAAATGGGTAATTGTCGGGGGAGGTCATGTCGATGACTACCGCTCAAAAATCCCAGAACTTGGATTAGAGGGGGTCGTCACATTCACAGGGCATTTGGAGGCTCCCTATTTTGCCATGCGCGCCATGGACATCTTTGTGCTTTTAAGCACAGCTCACGAAGGTGTTTCGCAGGCAAGCCTTCAAGCTGCCTATCTCGAGCGTCCTCTTGTGACAACGACAGTGGGAGGTCTTCCCGAGGTGTGCATCGATGAAGTGACAGGTTTTGTCGTCCCTCCCTTTTCCCCTGAGGCAGTAGCCCAGGCCGTTGTGAAACTTGCCGATAACCAAGCGCTGCGCACCCAATATGGTGCTAGAGGAAAAGAATTGGTCGAGAAGAAGTTCATGCTCCACCACACCCTGGATCAGATGGAGCATGTTTATCAGAGGGTCACAAAGATTTAGAGTCAAGAATTCGGATTTAATCATTGGGTAAAATAGGATTTTCCGGAGATATCCCTAAGAGAAATTCTTCCATGGGGATCACGGGAAATCCTCTATAATTTTCTCTTCTTTTGCCTGGGATTACAAAGAAGCATGTCGCTTCCGGGTACTCTTCTTTGAAAGCAAGCAGAGCTCTGAGGTCATCTGGGCTAAGGTTTGGGCTGCGTTTAACTTCAATGGCCCAAAATCCTTTGGGTCCATAAATGATGAAATCCACCTCTAATTTTGTTTGAGTACGCCAAAAAGAGAGGGAATGCGGCTCCGATTGTGCCAGGACCCAGATTCGGAGATGCTGGGCGACAAGACCCTCTAGCGCCCACCCCTCAATTTCTTGAGAGCTATCCAATATCCCTTGAGGGCGCAAAATGCGATAGACGCCTGCATCGAAGAAATAGAATTTGGGATGGGAGATCAATTTTCGTTTTGCTCTTCTTGTAAAAACCGGTAGCGTAAATGCCAATAATAGATCTTCGAGAATTTGCAGGTAGTTATCCACAGTGGCTCGCTTCACGCTGGATTCTCGTGAGATATCCGTTGTCGTCCAAACAGCGGCGTGGGAAAAACTGCATATTTCAAGAAAACGGGAAAAGTCGCCCATTTGCCGAACTAGACCCTCTGCTTGCACCTCCTCTCTTAAATAGAGGTGGAGATAATCCAGAAGGCGCCGCGCAGGGTCGGTTGATTCCCAGATCAACGGGATAAGACCTGTTTTCAGTGCTTTTTGCAAAGAGAAGCTTTCTTTAAGTTCAGAGGCGATGAAGGGCCCCATTTGTCGAAGGAGGGCTCTTCCTCCCAAGAGATCGCTGACGGATCTGCGCAATTTTCGTGAGCTACTGCCTGTCATGATATACTGAATTCCCCTCTTCTGTTCGATCAAAGAGTGAATTTCAGGTAGAAGTCTTGGCACCCGCTGAATTTCATCTAATATCAGTGTAGAGCCCTTTGGCAGGGAGGTCGCAACATCCCGAATTTTTTCTGGATATGCGCTAAAACGCCTCTCTTCTTCCCCTAGCAATAGATCAATCCGAACAGCCTCCGGATATTGATGAAGAAGCCAGGTGGATTTCCCCGTCCCTCTGGGGCCAAGCAGGAAATAGCTGTCCTCTGGGGGGTTAATAATTCTGGGGATGTACATTGGATTTGCTATCATAAGTAGCATTATACATTGGAAAATGCAATTTGCGGTAGCATTTTTTGCGATTTTTATTCAAGCGGCTGATTATTAGCAAGTTGCAGTTATGTATTAACGCTTTGGGCCTATACCCCGATCCGCCATAAACTTGGAATTTGGGCCACACACAAGCCCCGGGGCTTCTGTGTGGCCCAAATTCCAAGTTTATGGCGGATCGGGGTATACGTGCGGCTTGACAGTAGGTTAAGTTGCGGTATATACTGGTATATACTGGTGCTACTTCAAACGTACCCGTAATTTCTGTTTTAACGGCCCCCTTTTCCCTTCCCCCAAACAGGGCCTTATTACTTCGAATAATGTCCCTGTTTGGGG
>CAJCHM010000026.1 GCA_903970255.1 Acidobacteriota bacterium | reverse complement strand
GTATGTTCTTACGATCCCATCTTTGCAGGGTTTTTGTCGTCTTCCCGATTAATAACCCGAATTCACGTGGAGAATATGTCTTCTTCATGACCGCATATTTTCACATATGCGTATGTTTTTATGCTACTATTAATTACTCTTTCGATATTTATAAGAGGGAAAAGGGTCCTGGCAATGGTTGTTTTGCCCGACTGCCTAGGACCTAAAATCCCGACAACGGGAAACTGAGAGCTTAATTTTTTCAGTCGCGGAGCTATCTTCCTTTCAATGAACATATGCTTTCTCGTGTTACAGCCAATTGTGCAATTGAATTACATAATTGTCCATAAATAGCTTAAATAACTGATTTTTAATGGTTAACAATACAATGTATCCGACAAATACGGGCCTGGAGTGAGACGTTCCGGAAAATCCTCCATGACAGTACAATTATACGGGGCGCCGTATAGCGTTGAGGCGATTGAAGGAGACCTTCTTTTTTAATTTTGAGGATCCAATTTTTTTTAATGGATCATCTCATAGAAAAAGCAAAATGGCCAGTCCTTTTTCATCACTTTTTTGCCCGAAAAAAAATGGCAGGCTAGTTCAGCATTGCCAACATTCTTAAAAAAGATGAGCACTATTTTAATGGTTGATTTAATTTCCTATTCCCCCACATCTGGGGCAACATAAGCTTGCGTGTATAAGAATCGACCACACATAACTGCATTTAGAGCACGTAAGCTTATGATCTTCATCGCGACTAGAAAGGTAATATCCATTCTGATCAACGGAGAGCCTTGGCAGCAAAATCGCGGAGTGTTCATTGCAAAGCATCAGGCCGACATTTGTATGGCATATATTCCTTGCTTTCAAATACAATTTCCCATCATCGAAATACTCGATTGATTCAGGCTGCTCAGTGACAATTTGTATGATACTCGAGGCTTCGGGATTTCTTGTCATGCATGCAGCTGATTCATTCGCTAGAGCGCAAACCACGGGGAAAATAAACACAAATAAAAAATTTCTAAGCATGATTTTCTTCACTTTTTTAAAAAAATCTATTCTTCCGATATTATTTCAAACTCTTTTTATGGTCACTATTTTTTTCTCTACGGGCTGTAGAAGCAAAAAACACCCGCTCATTAGCGCCTGTTTGACAGCAGAAGAAAAAGCAGATTTGGAGTGTTTTTTTCGCTTTCTTATTTTTGAAAACTACGGCGCATTTGTGCTATTTGGAAGTAAGCCACTGTGTCAAACGCACTTGAGTGATGAGGAATCTACAGAAATCAAACCAGCTTTTCAAAAATGGGTTAGCTCCCTACCCGATGACAGGCGAGCAGCAATCGAAGTTGCAATAAATAAAGCCCATGCAGCACCAGAGCCAGAGCACAACCTTTATCGTGGTTGGGGTGCCTTAGAGAAAGTGAGGAGAAATTTTAAAATGGGCAATTTTATTTTTAGGCTTACCCCTGTGTATTTTCTAGATAGTGACGAATTGATTCCAGATACTTATGACTTAACATTAATCAATATCCAACAAACAGCTCTTGTGTTGGCTGAAAATTATGAGATATTTAAAGCCGCAGCAGGTATGGATTTTGACCCATTGCAGGCTGTATTTGAAGCGCAAAATTCAGATTCAATATTTTGGAAGAATGTGTTTTCTATGCAAAATCATGTGGCCAAAGGACTTCTGTTCGGCTTTGGCATAAAAAATTCAATATTTTTTAATTGGTGCGAGCTGGTAGACCACCCAATAAGTTCTAATGCACAACAAGCCTTTGCATTAGATGATTATAGAGAAGACATTTTGAAGTATACCCCGATCGGCCATAAACTTGGAATTTGGGCCGCACAGAAGCCCCGGGATTCGATCGATCGCAAACGGATCAATATTGACAATATGAATCCGTTTGCTACGCCCGAACCCCGGGGCGCATCAGCCGCCCAAATTCCAAGTTTATGGCCGATCGGGTTATATCTACAAAACCACAGCTTTGAGTTATCCACAGCCCCAGTGGAGTTTGGCAAGGGGTCTTCATCAAATTTTACAATCCCTATGTTCAGAACAATTATAGAAGACGATACTGTGGAAAAATACACCAAAGAAAAGACTGCTATCGAAAAAACTTATGATGGGCATGACGTGGTTGAGGTTACCCTGCGACGTCTTGTTGGTCTGTACTAACCTGAGTAATGGGTTTCTTCCCTCAACATCAACAGAGATCTGCGATGAGATTGCCCTTGTTTCTCCAAAGGTAATAACCTGAGTAATGGGTTTCTTCCCTCAACATCAACAGAGATTTGCGATGAGATTGCCCTTGTTTTTCCAAAGGTAATAGCGGAGGACCCTATACCTTTGGAAAAACAAGGGCAAGATCATGCAAAGATTGTTGATGTTGAGCGGATTAAACCCATTACTCAGGTTACTAGATGAATTGACCTCATTCGACACGGGAAATCTTTGCTTGTAAGCTCCTGAAAATGAATAGCTTATGTAAATCAATCGATCAATCGATCAATTTTTTAGTTTTTTAATCGGCTGATCGATTAAAATCAGGTTATGGCAACACGAGGCGAATTAAAAAAAGCTTTGCAGGACTGGCAGCAGTGGCTGAACAAAAACAGCCATTTGATCGTCCTGAGGAGCTCCCTTCTTAAACAACAAAAGGATCTCTGCTTAGCACTTACTGGAGTGAGGCATTCTGGAAAATCCTCTATGACAGTCCAATTAGCGCTGGGGCGATTGGAAGAGACCTTCTTTTTTAATTTTGAGGATCCTATTTTTTTTCCTGGGGCAAGTGTTGAAGTGCTTGATCAACTCCTCTCCCTCTATGAAGAAGAAACGGGAAAGAGCCCGAAGCTAGTTATTTTGGATGAGATACAAAATGTCCAAGGATGGGAGCGGTGGGTGCGAAAAGCAATCGATTTGGGGCATTACCAAATCGTTGTCACTGGTTCCTCTTCCCATTTATTGAGTTCCGAGATCGCAACAGCGATTTCCGGACGGGTCATCGAACAAACGATCTGGCCCCTTTCCTTTTCCGAATACTTAACATTTTTAGGTAAAACGCCATCGACGAAGGGAACCTGGTTACGCGCATTGGAAGATTACTTGCGTTGGGGAGGCTTTCCAAAAGTCATCTTAACACCAGATGAAAATGATCGGATCATTTTATTAAAACAATATCTTAGTGATATTGTGCTACGAGATGTTGTTGCAAGACATTCCATTAAAAACCAACAAGCCTTACATCAAATAGTTAGTTTTTATTTAACAGGTTTGAGTTGTTTGCATTCCTACAATTCTCTGCGAAAAGCTTTTGAAATTTCGATTGAATTAGCCTCAAAGTTAACAGGTTATTTGACACAAGCTTTTCTTGTCTTTGAAATGAGCCGTTACCATCCTAATCTCAAAGTACAGGCCCGTGACCCTAAAAAAATTTATGTGATTGACACAGGCTTACGCACAGTATCTCTGCAATCTGATCGAGAGGATTGGGGGCGTTTGGCGGAAAATGCTGTCTATTTAGAATTAAGACGCAGAGGAAAACAAATATTCTATTATAGACAAGAACAAGAAGTTGACTTTGTAATTACAGAATTGGGAAAACCTGTAGATGCAATACAAGTGTGCTATTTCGATCTTGAGGATCAAGAAACGTGCAACCGTGAGATCAATGCTTTGCTAGAATGTTTGCAGGCCTTAGAACTTCCATCGGGGAAAATCTTAACACTTTCTGTGGAGGATGTGCTTTTAAAAGAGGGAAAAACGATCCATCTCATCCCTCTCTATCAATGGCTATCCCCAAAAAGCATAGCAGCTTTTGGGTAAATCAGGTAGAATTCGGTTCAAAAACGGGGTATATCTTTTTATGGAAAGAGCAAATTTTGATCTGGCTGTCATCGGTTCAGGACCTGGCGGATATGTCGCTGCCATCAAAGCCTCGCAGATGGGACTTAAGGTCTGTCTGATTGAGAAGGGTTTTCTTGGAGGCACCTGTCTCAATGTCGGCTGTATCCCCACCAAAACTTTGCTTGCCAATGCCCATGTGATGCACAAGATCGTCCATGCAGCTGAATATGGAATCACAACAGGGCCGATCACCTTTGATTATGCGAAAATGAAAGAGCGCAAAGATGGGGTGATCGATAAAATCCGAAAAAGCCTAGAGGGTCTCATCCAATCTAACGGGATCACGATCCTGCGCGGCCAAGCTGAGTTCATCTCCCCCCGCGAAATCAAGATTAAAGGGCAGGACAACATGCTCGTTTCTGCTTCCAAAACAATCATCGCTACAGGTTCTGAGCCATTAGATATTGCCGCTTTTCCATGCGATCATAAGCGGGTCTTCAATTCCACATCGATCCTAGAGTTGACATCGCTTCCTAAAAGGCTTGCCATCATCGGCGGCGGTTATATCGGCTGTGAGTTCGCCTCTCTCTTTTCTGATTTAGGCGTAAAGGTCGTTATTCTTGAAGCTCTGCCCTCCATTGTGATGCTGCAAGGGAAGAGTGTTGCCGAATCTTTAACCCGCGCTTTTGTTAAAAAAGGGATCGAGATCCAGACAGAGGTGATGGTGGAGGGGATCGACCATCGCTCTTCCTGCTTGGAAATCCGTCTTAAGGGAAAACCCCCTGTTGAGTGCGATATGGCTCTTGTCTCAATCGGAAGAAAAATCGTCTCTACTGGCCTCTGTCTGGAAAAAGCAGGAATTGCTCTTGCAGATAAAGGGATGATCAACGTCAATGAGAAAATGGAAACCAATGTTCCCGGGATTTATGCCATTGGCGATGTCACAGGAAAATATATGCTAGCCCACGTTGCCTCACATCAAGGGATTGTCGCCGGCTCTAATGCTGGTGGGCAAAGTGCGCGCATGCACTACAACGCCGTGCCGGCTGTGATCTTTACCAATCCCGAGATTGCAACTGTTGGGATGACCCTTGAACAGGCACAAGAAGCAGGTTATCAGGCTGCAATTGGGAAATTCCCATTCCAGGCGCTGGGCAAATCGATTGCAGCGATCGAGACAGAAGGGTTTGCCCAGATTGTGGTCGATCGCAAAAATGGGCAAATCCTAGGGGCCCAGGTGGTCGGCAGCGAGGCCTCGACTTTGATTGCTGAAATGGCACTTGCAATTGCCAACGAACTCACCTTAGATTGCATCACAGATACAATCCACGCCCACCCCACTGTTGCTGAAGGTTGGCTAGAAGCTGCTCTTCTTGCCAATGACACTCCCATCCACTTTCCACCCAAAGTGAAAAAATGAGCACTGAAGAGTTGTTTGATGTCACGCTTAATGTAAAGACCCCTAAACTCAACAAACTTCCAATCAACCCTGAGTCTTATCCGGCCCGAGGGAGATTTCCCTCATGGCTCCATCGCAACCTGCCCAAGGGGGCTAATCTTTTTAAAACCAACGCCATTTTAGCAAAATATCGCCTGAATACTGTCTGCGAGGAGGCTAAATGCCCTAACCGGTTTGAATGTTACTCTAACAAAACGGCAACGTTCTTGGCCCTTGGGAAAGAATGTACGCGCAACTGCGGCTTTTGCGATATCGACTTTACCAAAGCCCCCAAAGCTCCTGAGGCCGATGAGCCGTTGAGAATTGCAGAATCTGTTAAAGAGCTTGGACTCAAACACGTCGTGATCACCATGGTAGCAAGAGATGATCTTCCCGATGGGGGCGCAACCCACATTGCAGAGATCATCCGCACAGTCCGTGAGAGATGTTTAGAGGTTTCCATCGAAGTTTTGACCTCTGATTTTTGCGGCAGTGAAGGATCGCTAGATATTGTCCTGAAAGAAAAACCCGATGTCTTTAACCATAACATCGAGACTGTGCGGGAACTCTCTCCTCGTGTACGCCACAAGGCTACCTATGATAGAACTCTTAGTGTCTTAGCGTATGTCAAATCGACGCAGCTGGCAGGCCATGTGAAATCGGGAATGATGGTGGGCCTTGGGGAAAATGAGATACAAGTACAGCTGACAATTACTGATCTTTACCATGCCGGCTGCGATATCATCACGATCGGACAATATCTGCAAGCAGATCACCGCAAACTCCTTGTTAAAGAGTTTGTCACACCTGAGATGTTTAAACGGTACGAAGAATTTGGATATTCCCTTGGGGTTAAACAGATGTATTGCGGCCCCTTTGTCCGCTCGAGTTACAATGCCCATGAAGTGAGGAAGCTTTTGGTGCCCAAAGGATGAAAATAGCGGTTGTTGTTCTCCACTACCGCAATCTAGAAGATACACTTGAATGTCTTGACTCTCTGCAGAAACAAGACTATCTCCACTATGAAATCATCCTCGTCGATAACGCCTCTGGCGATCCTCTTAAAGAAATTGTTAAAGACCGCGCTAAACTGCATCTCATTTCTAATCCAAAGAATCTGGGCTTTGCGGAGGGCAGCAATGGGGGAATACGCTGTGGCATGCATAGGGGGGCAGACGCAGTTTTACTCCTTAACAACGATACAGTTGCCTCTCCCACCTTGCTGAGCTCTTTTGTAGAGGGAGCTGCCGCCTACCCAAATGCCGCAATTTTTGGAGGCAAAATCTTCTTTTACGATGAACCAACTATTCTTTGGCACGCAGGCGGCAACGTTCATCCCCGCTCGATGCGGTGCTACCATGATGGATGCGGTTCTAACGATCTAGAAAAGCAATGGGATACCATCCGCTCCATTAACTACGCCTGCGGCTGCGCTCTCTTTGTCAAAAAAGAGGCGATTGAAAAAGTGGGCCTCATGGCCCCTGAATTTTTTCTCCTTTGGGAAGAGATCGACTGGTGCTGGCGGATACGCAAGAGTGGCTACGATTGCCTTTATTTACCCCAGGCTAAAGTTTGGCATAAGATCTCCCGCTCATTTGAGGGAGGAAACCGGGGACCCCTTTGGCAATACTATTACTTTAGGAACCGCCTCTTATTTCTAAGAAGAAACATTTGCTTTACCAAACGGATGCAATTCTATTTTACCGTATTGATCAAAGAGATCGTTCAGATCATTACTCTACTCTTAAATCCAAAGACAACAAAGGAAACTGCAAAGCTCAACGCATCTGCTTTAAAAGGGATTCGAGATTACTTTCTGCGCAAATAAATTGATATTTATATTGATAAAATATATATATAATAATTGAAAGCGCTGAAGAGGTTTAATGTCTCGTAGCAAGCACCCCTCCCACAAAGAGCTCATGAGTAAAGTCGCAAGCATCGTTCTTGCAGGAGGGCAGGGCACACGGTTATACCCATTAACCCAGACCCGCTGCAAGCCCTCTGTTTGTTTTGGAGGGCGCTACCGATTGATCGATATTCCTATCTCCAACTCCCTCAATGCCCATATCCAAAGGATCTTTGTCATCTCACAGTATTTTGCCACCGCACTTCAGCAGCATATCCTTGAAACCTATCAGCTTGATTACTTTCGCCAATCAAAAATCCAAATGCTGTGCCCAGAAGAAACACCCAACCGTCCAAGTTGGTTTAAGGGAACAGCCGATGCTGTACGGCAAAATATCGAACATTTAGATACAGCCCCTGTCGACTATTTTCTGATTCTCTCAGGAGATCAGCTCTATAACATCAATTTTACAGAGATGCTTAACTTTGCCAAGAAAGAAGATGTAGACCTTATTATCGCATCCATCCCTGTCGAAGAAAATGAAGCCAAAAGGATGGGTGTACTCAAGATCGATGGGCAGTGCAGGATTTTGGATTTTATCGAAAAACCCTCCGATCCAAAAATTTTAAAGCAATTTTCCCTGCAGAAAGAGTTCTTAAACGGCCACCCTATCTTGCATCCGGAAAAAACCCATTATTTGGCCTCGATGGGAATCTATATTTTTAAGCGGCAAGCGCTATTCAATCTTGTCAAGGAGCAGGGGGATGATTTTGGCAGAGACCTCATCCCTATTCAGGTCAAAAAGGGGAAAGCAGGGTCTTATGTCTATAAAGGCTATTGGGAAGATATCGGCACTATTGCCTCCTATTATCACGCAAACCTAGCACTGACGCGTCGGGAAAATTGCTTGAACACTTACGATGACCATAATCCGATCTTCACCCATCCCCACAACCTTCCCAGTCCATTAATTCAAGATGCTCTAATCAATCGCTCGATCATTGGCCAGGGGGCTATCATCCATGCAAAGGAGATCTCAGGCAGCATCGTCGGCGTACGGATCAAGATTGATAAAGGGTCGATTATTCGAGATTCTATCCTGCTTGGCACCCTTTTCAACAACTCCCAGGCTTTGCAGCACGCTATTGCCCCTGAAAGTTATTCCATTGGCAAGAACTGCATCCTTGAAAAAGTGATCCTCGATGAAGGTGCATCGATTGGAAATAACGTCCAACTGACCAATAAAGATAACCTCAAGACCTTTGATGGAGATGGCATTTTTATCCGCGATGGAATTATCATTGTCACCTCTGGGACCAAGATTCCCGATGGCTTTATTTTTTAAAGGATATCTATGTCTATCTGGGCTCTTTCCGATCCTCATTTGGCCTTTGGCACTCCTGAAAAAACAATGGAGGCGTTTGGCCCCTCATGGGACAAATATGCGCAGCAGATAGCGATGAATTGGAAGAAACTCATTTCTGCAGAGGATCTAGTCTTGCTGCCGGGAGATATTTCTTGGGCAATGCAGTTGGAGGATGCCCTTGTCGACCTCAAATGGATCGATGCCCTTCCGGGGACCAAAGTGATTCTCCGAGGAAACCACGATTATTGGTGGCCATCCCCCTCCAAACTCTCCAAAATCCTCCCCCCTTCCATCCATTTCATTCAAAACAATACCTTCGTATGGAGAGAAGTTGCGATCGGCGGAAGCCGGCTTTGGGACACTCCTGAATACAGCTTTCATCACTTCATAGAATTTCAAGAGAACCCAAAAGCTAAAGTCAAAACTTCAGAGATGTTGGCAAAAGAAAAGGACGAGGATGAAAGGATCTTTATTCGCGAGTTGGAACGTCTAAAATTGAGCCTATCTCAGCTTCCTAAAGATGCCAAAGTTAAAATTGCACTCACCCACTACCCCCCGATTGGAGCTAATCTTTCTCCATCGCGAGCATCGGAGATCCTTGAGCAGTTCAAAATCGATATCTGCATTTTTGGACATCTGCATAATATCAGAAAAGGAACCCTTCCCTTTGGGGAAGCTAGAGGGGTGAAGTACCTTTTTGCCTCATGCGACTATCTCGACTTCATCCCGCTGAAGGTTGTTTGTTGACCAGTGCAGAGATACAAAGAACGGCTTTGTCCATAGGCTCAAGCGGCTTTTCAAGAGGATGGGAGACCCGCTCATCCAACAACTTCTTCACTGTGCTCTCTTCTACATCTCGATCCAAACAGCGGTAGTACTCGGCAACGATGGCAAGCAAACCTTGAAGATCCTCTTCTTTTTTAAGCAAAGGTAGAGCTTGTCTTACTGCTTGCATGAATAAACGGACATCCCCGTGATGGATTAAGCTTTCTGCAGTGCGCAAAATCAAATCGACATCAGGTCTTTCAAGCAACTCCTCAAGAACCCGTCCATAAAGGATATTTGACTCTTCAAGATCAGAGGAGGCAAACAGCTGGGCTCTCAGAAGATCAAAACGTCTCCGATCTTTTGCATAAGCATAAAACGCATCGAGAACCTCTGAAGCATACGTAAGATTACCCCCTTCGATCTGATCTGAGACGTAATCAAAAATAAAACTTTCTAAGTCATGGGCACAGTAGCTTGCAATCTCTGCAAAAATCGGCTGTTCTGGACCATCCTTGTCGCAAGCCTCATCTAACATGTCCTCTAAAATTGACAAAGCATTTTGCAACGGCTCTTCATCTTCCAACTCCCCCTGATCGTAGGTTTCAATCATTAAATCTAATTCATTGCAGAAGATAGAAAGGCAAATTTTTTCGGGAAGGAGGCGTCTCCACATCTCAAAAAGGAGCAAATAGGCTTGATCATGCCCTTCTAAATCCTCCTCTTCAAACCAGACACAATCGGCAAGTTCCTCTGGAGAGTCGCAGTTTTCTGCATAGAGGTAAAAGCTCTGCTCATCTAAAATGAGGCCTAAACTTTTCAAACGGGAAAACAATTCTTCGATGCTCAAGTTTTGCAAGTTCTCGACCTGCCATGGTTTGACATCGCTGTTGCGATCTTCGATCCAACTCATCCTCAGAAGGTTAAATAGAGCTCTGCCTTTAAGTTCCATAAAAAAACTACACCCAAAATTAAAGAAAAATGATTCTTGCAACAGACAGGTTATCCTTAGGCGGATATCCCGTCAACAACGCACCTTCTTATTGCTCGAACTTATGATCGCCCTCTTGTTGGTAGGGATGTGCGCACTCCCGCTTGCCCAGCTGCCGATCAGGGCAGTACAGCAGGAATATAAAAGCGCCTATCGGATGCAAGCCCAAAGGCTTGCCGATCTTGCCTTTGCCGATATCAAAGAACAACTCTACTCCAATAAGATCTCCTGGAAAGAAATCGTAAGAGGTAAAAAGGACCCAGCAATTGTTTTAGATAAAACAGTCGAAATTTCTTTTGAAGATAAAAGCAAATTCAAATTTGCTCGCTTTGGAACCCTTCACTCTGTGGGAAAAAAAACACCTAACGGCGATGAATGGCGCCTAGTGACCTTTCGCGTGAAGATGACCCCAGTGCAAAAGGGATTCAAGCTCTTTCGCACTAAAAAAAATTTAGTCGAATCTCGCATCTATACTTACCAGGTGATGGTCCACAAAGAGAATGCATCTACGGTTAAAGCGGAGGTGCCGCATGAGGTTTAGAAAACGCACTCTTACCCTTTTAGAGGTGGTGATCTCGATTGTCATCCTGGGAGCGTTGCTCACAGGGCTATTCCATACTTTTCGACAAGGGTTAAAAAAAGGGATCGAAGCTAAAGAATTAAAGCAAAAGGTGTTCCAACTCGAACTCTTCCAACAGAAAATGAAAACTCTTCTCTCTTCCGAAAATGGGGTATGGATAGATAAGCACAAAGGAGCGGAGGGGCCTGCATTATTCTTTGCCTTTGAGCAGAGGGCAGACCCCGACTTTGAAATGTATGGCGAGCTCCTTGGCATCCTGTTCCTAAACGGAAAAAAAGAACTCTGTTTGCAAACTGGTATTGAAGGAGGCAAGATGACCACCGATGTCATTCTAGAGAGGATAGATGAGTTTATATGCACCCTCTTTGATCCTAAAACAAAGCAATGGACCCAAAACTACCCTAAAGAAAAAGAGGAAAACCCGGTCATGGTCTCCATTAACTTGAAGTGCAAAACCCAAGAAACCCCCTTTGTATTTTTTCTGCAATCTCCTACAGAGCAAATCACTTATTCAGGTCAAACGTGAATATTTTACCCTTGATTTTCACATTCTTAATCATTTTCTCCTGCATCGCATTCAGTTTTCTCAAAGAGGTAAAGAGTTATGCCCTGATTGAAACAACACTCCATGGCTACAACCGCACAGAACAAGCTTTAACCAATGCCATTGCCAGAAAAACCTACAACAAAATCAAAGAAGATCCAATCCAGAAAAAAGAAAGGGAAAAAGGTAGCCCAAAGGTAATCAAGGAATATGTCTCCAGGCGTTATTTTTTCCCCGCATTGGAAAATTCCAAATTCAATCTCTCTCCTCTGATCCAAGAGGGGGGACAATTCAAACTCCACCCTCTTTATGAACCCTTAGCAAAACTCATTCGACAGCTTTATGGGAACAACCTCTTTACCAAAGAGAAAAAATCTGAAAAGCTCGAATACCGCCTTTTGGATGAAATGCTTAAAAGAGCCAAGCGCCGAAGTGATGTGCAGGAGCTTGCAGAACTCTTTCCTGAGGATCCTGCTCTAAAAAAGCTCTACTACCAAATGCTCAAAGGAACCAATCAGTTTAGTGAGCAAAAAGGGATACCGCCCCTGGGCGAATTCCTTGCCATTCAAAAATCGGACAAAGCCATTTGCATCAGTTTTGCCTCTGTTCCTCTATTAAAAGCACTTTTTGGCGAGGATGTATCCTCTTCGATTTTAAAAATAGAAAAAGAGAAGTGGAGTGAGTCGGGCAAGTACTACTACTTCAATAAGCAAGACTTGGAAATGGCACTGATGCAAACCCCAGCTCATGCCTCCCTATTAACAGCCCTAGATACCTACTTGAATTACTCCAAGCAATTCACGCAAAGAGAGTTGATAGGCGGCAGAGACAAAATCACCGGGATTGGTGTGACAAAAAGGAACGAGTAGTGAATCGCTCATTTAAAACTGATGCTGGATGGGAAGCAGAATCGAAAATGTGGTTCCCTTCCCTACCTCAGAGGTAACTGAGATTGTCCCTTGATGTTTTTCGATGATTGTTCTGACGATTGAGAGGCCAAGGCCAGCCCCACCTAGTCGTCTAGAACGGGCTTTATCGGCGGTGTAAAATCTCTCAAAGATGTGCTCGAGATCTGCAGGGGGGATTCCAATTCCCCGATCGGTGATCGATAGGATCACCTCATCCCCTTGTGTCTGTATTTTGATGGAGATTTGCGCTGGCGGATTGGAGTATTTTGCCGCATTGTCCAAGAGGTTCATGATGGCAAGTTCTAAAATATCGGCATCGGCAGCAATCACAATCGACTCATCGCTTTTTTCAATACCCATTTCTGCATTTTCATAAACGGACAGAATCACCTCGCGGCACATTTCAGCAAGGACAGTAAGATCACATTCTTGAAAGCGGGAGTCGGGCAAATTCTCTAAATCCGCAAGAGTCAGTAGGTTTTTGACCAAGCTATCCATCCGCTGACAGTTGCGTACAATTTTTTCGGTGATGTCAACCACCATATCGCGTGGTAATTCAGGCAGATCCTGCAGGGTTTCTGCAAATCCCTTAATAATTGTGATGGGCGTTCGCAATTCATGGGATGCATTTGCGACAAAATCCTTGCCCATTTCCAGAATCTTGTAATGGCTGGATTTATCTTGAAGGATAAGGATTGCTCCATTGAGTTTTGGCTCTGCAATTAAATCTAGGTAGAACCTTTTATTCTCTCCAATCGATATTGAATCAGTTAAGGCGCAGCATTTTTCCTGACAAGACATAAGGAGCAAACGGCATTTTTTCAGTAGAGGCAGCTCACTACTCTCAGGGAATTTTTTGCCAATCAGCTGGCGGCGGGGGATACCCATCATTTTCGACCCGCTGCTGTTAATGCAGGAGATATTCATTTGCCCATCCACAACAATCACTCCTTCTGCTAAAGATTCTAGAATCGCTTCTTTTTCATCGCGTTCAATAGAGCGCGGTAAGAATTTTTGTAAAAATTGAAGACTTTTATTCATGTTTTTATTTTTAAGACGCGATAGACATCAACCGGCTGATCAAATCCTTTAAACTGCATCGGCGGCATTGCCGCATATTCGATGCGCTCTTTGACAGACCGTTCATCCAGTGTATCTTTTGTGATCAATATTTCCATCCTTTTTGCACAAGCACAAAGACGGAAAGCTAAATTAACGTTACTACCAATGACCGTATAATTCAGTCGGTTCTCAGCGCCCATGCTTCCTGCAAGCATAGGTCCCGTGTGGATTCCGATCCCAAGCTCGATAGGAAACGCTCCAGAGGCCCGTCTCTCTTTATTCCATTCTTTGATCGACTCAATGATTTCCACCCCACTCTTGACTGCGTTTAAAGCTGCCAGGGGTTGGTCAACGGGCGCACCGAAGAGGGCCATCGCTTCATCACCGACAAATTTGTCGATCACACCGCCGTTCTTATCAATCACTTGTGAAATCTTGGTCATACATTGGTTAAGGAGAGTGACTACCTCTTGAGGCGGCATGTTTTGGGTCATGTTTGTAAACTCACGGATGTCAGCAAAGAGAACGGTTACCCTTTTTACCTCACCCCCGAGATGAATTCCCCCCTTCAAAATCTCTCGTGCAATTTCCGTTGAGACGACTTTGTTCAAAACCCCTTGTACTTTTTCTTTTTCTTGAAGCCCTTTTACCATTTCCCCAAAAGAGCGGCAGAGGGTTGCAATTTCATCATTGTGTTTCTGTGGAGGCAACTTCACCTGATCCAAATGCCCCTCTGCAACATCGCCTGCGGCTTTGGCCAGTTGAACAATAGGTTTTGTGATATTGCGCGATATATTATGCAAAAGCACAATCGCAATTAGCAATGCTGCAACTCCTGCAAGATGCGTATTTAACCTTATCGTGTCGACAACCTGCTGACTTCCTATTTCCAGATCGTGGAGCAGAGCAAATTCTTTTTCCTCAGGATTAAAAAGAAAAAAGTGCAAATCCACCTTAGGAAAAGGCTGAACACGGATAAAAAAATAGTCGTGTTGGTCCCAGGAAATCAACCCAGTCTCTTGATCCAACATCCTTGCAAAGGGAAGATCGAAATTTTTTCCAATGTCTATCTTTTCCCCTGTTTCACTATAGGCGCTCAGAGGTTTTCCTCCATGGACAAGAACTGCGGCTCTGTGAGCTGCAAGAACTAATTTTTGCAAAACAAAATCGGTATCTACTCCTAAAGTAAGATACCCAATTCTTTCTTGAGAGAGATTTTTGGTAAGGAATTGAGCTGTATTCCCAAGAAATACACGGTTAAAGGCCGGAGATGAAATCACAGCAAGCGAGGTGCCCAAATTGGAATGGGGATCATTGGATGCGTTTGCCAAATAATAGGCGCTATCGTCAAAGACTCTATCAGGAAAAAGCACACCCTTTGTCTCTATGCCAGCGCCTAGGAGTTGGCTCTGTGAGAAAACAGTAGCACCGCTTGGGGAGGGAAAAGAAAATAGATCGGAACCAAATACTCCACTATCGAACATGGCAATCAAAACCCAAATGACATTGATCTGCGTGTAGCGCAGCGCAATCTCCTCAAACCTTTTTTTCATTAACAATTCATTGGAAACAGAAGAAAGAAGAGTCTCAGTAGGAATAGGATTTAACATCCCATTTTGTTGCATAGTAGCGGTATCGATCTTTTGATTCAGTTGATCTTGTGTCATTTGGGGAGGCTGTATTTTGTTGGACAAAAGCAGATCTCGGCCCCTTTGAAAAGCTCGGACAAAGGGCTGAACATCGAGCTCATACCCTTCTGTCCACTTTACCGAAATGGGGGACCAATCCTTATCGCTAAAAATCGGTTGAGTTGCGGATGCTGTTTTCATGGCCTCTACATCAAATAGGAAATAAGCAGAAGGGACAACACCTTGTACCTGCTCTAGCACCTCTCCGACCGTGTGAACAGATAGGGAATAAGGAACTTGCACACCCAGATACGCAACTGGGCTGCTATCGTAAACCCAACACAGATCCTCATCGATCGGAATCCGATAAACAGAATCCATCCCATTGGGTTTGGGAATCAACGCTGCCGTTATTTTCCCCTCATTGCTATTCTGGATGAAATCGATCCACTTATTCTCTACTAATAGTTCTGAAGTATCACCCCAGGTTCCTTTAAGCGCGTTAGCAGCTGTCGGACCAAAGCGGAGCGCTTGAGGAGAAAAGCTGGAAAGATTATTCAAAATGGCATCAATTCTCACCTCATTTTCTGCAATGGCGCTAGCTAAATAATTCTGAATGTCGATCCGATGCTGCTCAGAGATTTTAAGGATTTCTTGGCGCAGCTTTAGCTGCGCGCGTTTGAGCTCTTTTTGTGCGACAAAATTTTCCAGAAAATAAGAGCAAATGGAGACCACTATAAATAATCCACTCACCCAAAGAAATAATCGGTAGCGTAAACTCATTGTTCACTCGAGCTATAAAAGTTCTCATAACCCCCATCGGTGATGACGATGGTATCTTCGTAACGCACCCCGCCAATGCCTGGAACATAAAGACCGGGCTCAATGGTCAAGACCATCCCGCTCTTGAGGATAGCATCTTTGTCTACACCATCGTGTTTGATCTTGGGAAACTCATGGACCTCAAGGCCGATCCCATGACCTAAGCCATGAACAAACAGCTCTTCCACTCCCTCTTCCTTAAAAACCTTACGAGCAGCCATATCAAGCTGGCCTACAGTTTGATTAGGGCGGCATAGCTCTAATGCAGTTCTTTGCGCCTTTTGTACAATCGTATAGAGCTTGCTTAAGTAGGGATCTTGCCCCTCAAAAAAGAGGGTGCGCGTCATATCGGAATGATAACTTCCTATAGCAACTCCAATATCGATAAGGACAACATCCCCGCTGATGAGAGGGGTATCGCTTGAGCGATGATGAGGTATGGCGCTATTTTGTCCAAATGCAATGATCGGCTCAAAGGAGAGAGCATCTGCGCCGTTTTGGAGGCAAAAAATTTCAAAACCTTTTGCAACCTCTCTCTCAGTTATGCCTACCTTCAAGTTGCGGCAGATAAACTCAAATCCTTCCCAAAGATGTTTTGCGCTTTTTTTCATTTTAACAATTTCAAAAGGATCTTTGATTGAGCGGATCTCTTTAAACAGAGCAGAGCAAGGGATCAGATCGAGTTTTTTTTGCTGCAGATGGACAAATTGATCATAGGAGGTATGTCTCCCATCAAATCCGAGGCGATGGATGCCACAGCGCCTGCAAAAAGAGAGCCATTGATCTTCAGTATCGTGAGCAAAGGGGCAAAATGCTCTCTCCTTGGCAACCTGTAAATACCTGCTATCTACAAGAAGTAAAACATCAGTGGGGCAAACAAGCAATTTTCCACTGCTCAGTTTAAGGCCGGTAAAATAATATAGATCCAGAGGATCTTCGATCAAACAGCTATCAACTCTTAAACTTTTTAACTCTTGCTGCACCCGTTGAAGACGTGCTTCAAAAATCTTTAATCGATTTAAATTTTGCTCTAAAAGAGTTTTCAATTTCATCCTCGCGCATATGCCATAGCGTTTTTTTTCCCAAAGGACAATGGATAGGATCGCTAGTGACCATCAACTTCTTCACAATCAGGAGCGCCTCTTCCCTCGAGTAGAATTGATAGCGCTGATGGGTCTTTCTGCTGAGTGCGGCAGCCAGCGATCTCAGATGTGTCTCTTTTGTTTCTATACCCTCTAGCTTAGCTAAAATCTCCAAAAAAATAGAATGTATTTGAGATTCATCGATGAAAGGGGGAATCCCATCGATGATAAAGCTTGCACCCCCAAGCTGCCGCACTTGGATCCCAAGCTGTTGCAATAGATCGAGATTTGCCCCTAGCAGCTGAGCCTCTGCTTTGGAAAAATCCAGAGATACTGGAAAAAGAAGCGCTTGAGATAAAGGATTTTCATTGGCTCTCATCATCAGAAGATCAAACTGAATCCGCGTTTCTGCAGTCGGTAGATCGATCCAGACAATCCCTAACGATGTGAGCTCTGCTTGGGTAAAAAAAGAGGAGGGCAAACTTTTCGCATCGACAAGCAAATATTTTCCATGGAGCCCAATGATGCGGATGGGATTGTCCAAGGGGAGCTCCTGAACGGGAGGCTGCTGATCTTCTTTGAAGATCAGGTTTTGAGAAAAATCCGCATAGCTAGGCTCATTAAACCTAGAAACGGCAGTTTCTAGCTTAAACAAAGAGGGAACCCCAGGTGTTGTCTCCTTATTTTCCACTGCACATTCTGTAAAATGGGAAATCCCGGACCCTAAAGCGGCATTGACAGCAGAATGCAGACTAGACTTAAGCACCGCCTCATCACGCAGACGAATCTCCTTTTTTTGGGGATGGACATTGACATCCACCTGATCGGGAGGAATCTCTAAATGAAGAAGATATACTGGGTGCCTGCCTGGATTGATCCGCGTACCATAGGCATCCGCAATCGCATAAGCAAGCTGTAAACAAAACACAGGACGGCGATTGACAAAAAGATATTGACCGGTGCGATTGTGGCGCGAAAAACTTGGGGCGGCCAGAAGCCCTTGCACCTTAAGCTCTTTTTCCTGCCATTGAAAGTCTCTACAGGAAGGAACAAATTCAGGGCTAAGCAAGGTATCACAGCGATTTTTTAGCAAAGTGAGAAAATCGTGGCCAGGAGTCAGCGGAAGGGAAAAATAGGGACGATTTTGTAGGATGAGCTCAAAACCTATTTCAGGGTGACCCAGACTTAAAAGCGTGATTATTTTTGTGATTTCTGCGCTGCTTGCAGCGGGAGTTTTCTGGAATTTTTTGCGCGCAGGCACATTATAAAATAGAGATCTGACCTCAATTGTGGTCCCCCTGGATCGCGCGCCAGGGATGACTTGAACAACCTTACCCCCCTCTATCTCCATATCACACCCCTCTCCATTTTCCAATGCCGTGAATAAGCGCATTTTTGAAATGGCAGCAATGGAAGCTAATGCCTCTCCCCGAAAACCCATTGTCTTAAGAGCAAATAAATCTTCCAGGTGGGTAAGCTTGGAGGTAGCATGTCGTTTCAGACACAAAGCTGCGTCCGACTCTGACATCCCCGATCCATTATCGACAATCTTAATGAGCTGGAAACCCCCTCCTAAAATTTCAATTTTTAGATGGGTGCTTCCTGCATCGATTGCATTCTCAACCAATTCCTTCACAACAGAGGCTGGATTTTCGATCACCTCCCCTGCTGCAATCTGATTGATCGTCTGATCGGATAGAATGCGTATTTGACTAGTCATAACGCTCATGTTACCCTAGAACTAAGAATAAAAACCATGCCAGCAACTCCATTTGCCACATCTGTTGTTAAAAAACTTGTCCAAGCGGGCCATATCGCCTATTTCGCAGGCGGCTGGGTGCGCGATTATCTCATGAACCTAGAAGCGGCAGTTCGAGAGGGCAAAGTGATGCACCCTTCTGATGATATCGATATTGCAACATCTGCCTCCGTGACACAAATCCAGTCACTTTTCCCCAAGACAATCCCTGTAGGGGTAGCATTTGGGATTGTCATTGTAGTCGAAGAGGGGCATCATTTTGAGGTTGCCACGTTCCGTAAAGAAAGCGGTTATCTAGATGGGCGCCGGCCAACTGCCATTGAACCTGCCTCAGCAATTGAAGATGCAAAGCGTCGAGATTTTACAATCAACGGAATGTTTTGGGACCCCATCAAGGAAGAACTTCATGATTACATCGACGGTCAAAAGGATCTGGAAAACAAACTTGTCCGCGCCATCGGCAATCCCCACCTGCGTTTTTTAGAAGATAGGCTCAGAATGATGCGCGCTGTCCGGTATTCCACAAGGTTTAACTTTCCCATTGAAGAGCAGACACTGCGCGCAATTGTCGATCACTCATCAGCGCTCTTTCCCTCTGTTGCGATTGAGCGGGTTTGGCAAGAATTTAAGAAGATGTCTCAATTTGCCCATTTTGATGAAGGGCTTATCCTGCTGCACCAATTAAACCTTTTACAAACAATTTTCCCTCAACTAAAAGAGGTATCCACAGAAGAGATTCAAAGACGTCTAAAGCCTCTTGCCTTTTATCCCAAAGCAGCACCTACAATCGCAGAACTCATGGAGCTGTTCCCTGATTACGCGTTAAATGAACTCCTTGAGCTCTGTGATTATCTCAAACTTTCCCGATCAGAAAAAGAGGTTGTTCAATTTTTACACCAGGCCAAACAATTGCTTGAGATGCCACTTGAGTGGCAGGCTAAGCTTGAAAACATAGAATGGGTACAATTTTATGCAAACCCCTATTCCAAAATCGCAATTGAGATCCATGCAGCGCTGTTATCTAAAGAAAAAAAAGAGCCCTACTTTCATTTTCATGCCGAAAAACAGCACCAACTCAGCCCCTTTATTTTACGCAAGCAAACCCAAAACCCCGTTGTTCGCGCCGATCATCTTAAAGAGGTCGGAATCGCGCCTGGCAAAAAAATGGGTCTTCTTCTCAAAGAAGCAGAGAAAATGAGCGCCAATCAAGAAATCGAAAATCCCAGAGCAATAATTGAGCTCCTCAAAAATTGCCCCTTGTGGAATACTTGATCGCTTATGCTAAGAAAAATCTATGTTGGGCTTGCTCTCTGCCTATTTTTCATCTCCATATTTCTGGGGATAGACCGATTTGCCCATCATAAATCGCACCGTTTTTCTTTAGATAAAATCACCGCAACCCATCGTTCCTCCTATGACTGGGACATCCCTCCTCTTTCAGAAGAACAGCAGAGCGAACTCCATCAGATCTTAAGCCAGAAATTTACTTATTATAGCAAAGGTTCTCAGGCGTATGTCTTCATCTCCGAGGACAAAAAATACATTCTAAAATTCCTCAAACAGCAGAAATTATGCCCCAATAGCTGGCTGAGCGCCATTCCCCTCTCATTTAACCCTTATTATCAAGAGCGCCTCTTCAAACAAAAAAAGAGAAACTCCACTTTCTCAGCTTGCAAAACTGCTTATCAGGAATTGAAAGATCAAACTGGTTTGATTTACGTCCACATTAATAATGCCCCTGATTTGAGGCAAAAGGTCACCATTTGGGACAAAAATGGACAGCAGCATACCGTTGACATCGATCAAACTAGTTTTTATGTTCAAAAACGCGCTCAGCTCATCTATTCCCGGATTTCTGAACTGATGCACAACAAAGATATTGATGGGGCCAAAAGAGTGATCTCCTCTGTCTTTTCTTTGATAGATTATCTTGGTAAAAATGGAGTTGTTGATAACGATCCGATTTTGCGCAAAAATTTCGGGCTTATCGACGATGTCGCTGTTCAAATTGATATTGGGAAGCTCCGCATCGATCCTCTCCGGCGTCAAAACTTAAGCTATAAGAAAGAGGTCGCCAGCATCACCCACAGTTTTAAAATCTGGTTGGAAAAAAACTACCCAGAACTTTCCGCGCATTACCAAGATTGCCTTGATAAGATCTGTTCAGTTAACTCGACATATTGATTAAGGCTTGGGCCTCCTCCTGAATAAAAAGAGTGATCTCAGGGAAATTCTCCCGTGCCCAAACATCTAACCTCTCAGCGGCCTCCAAAATCTCCTTACGAAAATTCTGGGGATACTTCATCGAACTATCGCGTGTAAGAGATGCACAGTCAAACTGGATTGCCGTGTTTCCTATAAACCCAAAATTATTGCGAAAACTAAGGTTATGATCGACAAATCCTTTTTCACAACGAATGGCAAAAAGATGTAAAAAAGAGCGGATAGAAGCTCTTAAATCCTCTTCCCTTTGGGTATCCACCAATTCCTTAAGGTGATCAAAAATCCGTGTCGCCTTTCTTTGAACAATAAATTCGATACCATCTAAATCGACAAAATACTTCTTTCCTTTACTATCAATTAATTTGACCTTCGATTTGATCTCACGAGTCTTGTTTAAATGGATATAAATTAAACCTGTTTCTTCCCGCAACATTTCATAAGCATCCTTATAGCTGGCAAATATCCTTTCGGAGAAAAGCTGGTTGCTCGCCTCATCTTTAAAACCGGTATTTTTAAGAAAAGTAAACGGAAAGCTACTCAACCAACCCCTGGGAAAAAGATTGTGCATCTTGAAAAATTTGAGGACAAACTGCCTATCCTCGCTAATAAAAGCATAACACTGGTTGCCACCTGCCAAATAATAATAGGTTTGCGGGAATACGTTTTGGATAAGCATCTCTTTTTCTTTCTCTGAGATCAATGGGATATCCCAAGATGGATTATAAGGAAATCTGGAAGTGATTTTATCGACGCTAAAACCCGATGTGCGGCTGCATAAAAAAAGACCGCCACCCATTAAAAAAAGAGGACTGATCGACAAGAGAATTAAAAACAAAATGCTTCTGTTCTTTTTTTTCATGTTGGCCGACGTGCAGTTAGCAACAGAATAGACAACCGAAAAAAAGAGGTCAATTGAGTTTTTGTTGACTCTCTTGCAAAATCTGATCGATCCGAGTTGACAAGTGGTCGAATAAATCGGGATTCCTTCTCTCTATCCACCCTTTAAATTTTTGGGTTTTGTCTAAAACTTCCCAATTGAAATTTTCACTGTTTTTTAGGGATTCATCTTTTGTATAGGAACCTAGGTCAATTTCCACTGCTTGATTGTCAATAAATCCAACATTTCTACGAAAATTGGGATCATGGTCTGCGATCCCCATTTTGCATCTCTCTACAATTAGCCCCAAGTAGGAATCGATGCATTCTTTAGCAGCATTAAGATCGTTATTCTCCATTAACTTCTTTAATTTAGGCTTGAAAAACTCCGCCTTTTTTTGCAAAGCAAAGTCAGTTGAATCCAAATCAATTTGATGAGCGATCCCGAGATTATCTACAATCGTTAGCTTTTTCTTAATAAAGTCAGTCTTATGCAGATGCAAATAAAGAAGAGCAGTGCGCTCCCTAAACTCCAAATACGAAATTTTGCAACTTTCCAAAAAGGCTGGCGACTGATGGATCATTTTAGCTAAAATTTTTTGGCGATACACATCAAGAACTGCGGGCAAAGAAATCCCATGCAAGAATCTCCATAAACGGATCTGATGATTTTTAAATAATTTTAGAACTGTTTTCCCATCTTGGCTGACAAAAGCATACGATTGTCCCCCGCTGCCTAAAAAATAAAAAGGCTGGGAAAAGATGGTTTGCAGCCGATGCATTTCCTGCTCAGGTAGTGCAAAAACGGGTTGCTTGTTATCCTCTCCATGCGCGGAAAGAACCTTAAACAATTGGAATCCATGGGTTTGCTTGTGGCAAAAACGCTCAACCCCCCAAAAAAGGATAGCGAATAAGAAAATTTTTAATAAAAGAGGGAGTCTTCTTGGCATTTTTTCAATTTTTCTTTTTTAAAATGCCATCATAGTTATCACCTGTCTTTTTTGCATCTATTAACGTCTTGGTGTTGGTTGGTGTGTAGGCGCAAAATAGAAATGTCGTAGTCCTGCTAAATAGAAATGTCGCAATGACAAGTTAATATTTTATTTATAAAAATGCTAACCTCCTAGTTTTGTTGGGGTTAGCATTTTTATAAATAAAATATTAACTTGTCATTGCGACATTTCTATTTTGCGCCTAACATGTTAATTTTTTTAGTATTATTTAATTAGAGTTTTGCTTTAAAATATAAATATAAAATCATAATATTTTTAATAATAGCAAATTTAACATGATTCAAATTTTTATTTAAACAATTTAACTATAAGGTGTAATATTTATGAATTCAACAAACAATCAGCAAACATTTTTTACCAAGCTCCCCGATGCCTATATCGCTAGGGAGGAAATTTTTTACAAAATCCCGTATGGACCACTGGCGATGATTTTTTTGAATTTTTTGCAGAAAAATCACCCCGAATTTAATTTTGATAATCCTATTTGCAACCCTCAAGGAGCAATCAAGGAATGCGGCAGAACTTTAAAGGCAATAATGCTATCTTGCAAGCATATTTATAACAAAGAATTGATGCATAAAGTTAATTTCACCTTTAAAGAAGCTTGTCAGTTTCATGAAAAATATAATAATAAGTACCCAGCATATGGATCACAACCCATGTCCTACTCGACCAAACCCATTCTATGCTACAACCTGAATACTGACTCAATGGAGAAGCTGTATGATTATCCAGGCGGGCCAAGCTGGCTTCTTGATGCTCTCTTCACTGGGTGCGACCTTCCTGGTGCCAAGCATACATATAGCACATGGAATGAAGATATTGAGAATGATGTGAAAACTATTGTTGAAAAGTGCCCGATAGCACTGAAATGCACCCAAGGACAGTTAGGGCTTAGATGGTACATAACACCCATTGCAGCAGCTATTTACAATATTAAAATCCCAGTAGAAATGATTGGATGGCTATATAAAAATGGAGCAGAAGTCCGAACAAAAATATTTTATGGCGGTCTAGACAAATACTGGATCGAAGTGCTGGTAGAGAGTCGTTGTGAAGCTTCAAAAGATGAGCTTGATCGATTAAATAAAATTCCTGAACTGCTTAAGAAAAAGTAGCATCCTCCCTTTCCAAACAGCCTCGAAATTTCGGGGCTGTTTGGATCCAAAACCCCACCCCAGAAAAAGGTTCGATTTCAATGGAGATTATGGTATACTGGCCTTACTCAAAATCTTTATTTTAACTCAAACCCTAATGCCCCATACAACTATTTCCAGTCTGCAACACCCTCTTGTCAAACATCTTGTCAAATTGCGGGAAAAGCGCGACTATCGCTATGAATGCAAGCGGGTTCTTTTGAGCGGAAAAAAACTGATTCAAGAGCTATCTTCCCAGTTTCCCTTACGCACTCTGTTAGTAGAAGAGGGAACAGAATTGATCGCTCATGCAGAACAAATCGTCTTTGTTTCAAAAGAGATAATAAAAAAGGTCTCAGGTCTGCAAGTGCCGGAACCTATAGCTGCCGAGATCGATATGCCAATGCCACAAGATCTCTCTTTTGCAAATTTTCTTTTGATTCTCGATGGAGTCTCAGATCCAGGAAATTTGGGTACCCTCTTCAGAACTGCAAAAGCGTTAGGATGGGACGGGGTTTACCTAATCACTGGATGCACCGACCCCTTTAATGAAAAGGCAATCCGTGCAGCCAAGGGAGCCACATTCACCCTCCCGTTTCAAAGCGGATCATGGGAAGAGCTTGCCCCCAAATTAAAAGGGAAGAAAATGACAATTCTTGCAGCAGATGCATCGGGAGAAAATTTGGCCAAATGCAAGCTTAACCCCCCACTTGCGCTTGCCCTTGGCAATGAGGCCCATGGACTAACCCACGAGCTTAAAAAACTAGCACACCTCATTGCAATCCCTATGGATGGAAGAATGGAATCGTTGAACGTAGCCTCTGCCGGCGCAATTTTGATGTACGAGTTGAAAAATGAGTAGAGACGAGAAATTTTGGCATATCGAGGAACATTTCCATTCAAAAGATCCAAAAGCCTCACGCAAAGATAGAAAACTAGCTTCCAGTAAAGACCGCTCGAAATTTAAAAAATCAGATCAAGATCAGCTTAAAAAACGAAGCGATAGAAAGACAGCTCAAGATTTTGATCACCTTAAACTCGGTAGAGTGCTTGCCATCACTCCTGAGGGGATTTTAGTCTCATCTAATGGGATAGAATATTTCTGCAGTTTAAAAGGTTCTCTTAAACAGGAAAAGAACCGCCTAAAAAACTTGGTTGCCGTTGGAGATTTCGTTCGTTTCGAAGAAAAAGGAACTACGCAAGGATGTATTGCCAAAGTTGAGCCCAGGCGCTCCATCCTCTCAAGAGCTGACAACCTCTCAAGAAACAAAGAGCAACTCATCGCCGTTAACATCGACCAGGTGTTAATCACCGCCTCTGTCGTATCTCCTCCGCTCAAACCCTTTCTTGTCGATCGCTACATCATCGCCAGCCAAAAGGGAAATATGGAGCCGATCATCCTCATTAATAAAATCGATTTATTTCAAAATCCCCCTCCAGGGATTGATAGGGAAGAGCTGGAGGAAGAGAGAATCCTTTTTGAGGAGTTTGTAAAAACTTACCGCGCACTTGGGGTTACTGTGATTCCTATCAGCATCCAAACAGGAGAAGGCATTGAAGATTTGAAAAAAGCAATGCAGGGAAAAACCTCCGTATTTTCGGGACAATCGGGCGTTGGCAAATCCTCGTTAATTAATCTAGTGACCGGCTCGATGCTGGCCACAGGCAATGTCGTACAAAGAACCGGAAAAGGATCCCACACAACGACAACCACCCACCTGGTCCCCATGGAAGAGGGGGGATTTTGCATCGATACTCCAGGGATTAAAAGCTTTGGCATTTGGGATTTGCAAAAAGAAGATGTCGCAGCTTACTTTTCTGAAATTGTCTCTTTAAGCTCCCATTGCAAATATCCAGATTGCGCGCACATTAACGAGCCCCACTGCGCCGTCAAGCAAGCAGCGGCTGAAAATAAAATTTCCCCCTTGCGCTTTGCATCCTACTGCGCTTTACTAGCATCTGTTTCACAAGAACATAAGCAGAGGTGACCATGGTAAAGATTCATTCTCTTCACGCGATCGAAGTTTTAGATTCCAGAGGCAACCCCACACTAGAGGTCGTTCTACGAGCCGAAGATGGCTCAATGGGCAAAGCTTTAGTCCCCTCCGGCGCGTCGACCGGAGAGCATGAGGCTGTTGAGTTGCGCGATGGAGATCCCAAACGCTACTTTGGCAAAGGAGTCTTAAAGGCTGCTGCCCACGTCAATGGCCCACTTGCAAAACTCCTGATTGGCAAAGATCTATTCAATCAAGAAGCTCTTGACGGAGCGATGATTGAAGCTGATGGCACTGCTAATAAATCCCACTTTGGCGCTAACGCGATCTTGGGGGCTTCTTTAGCCGCTGCCAGAGCTGCCGCTGCTTCAAAAAAACAACCCCTCTATGTTTACCTCGGCGGCAAAAGTGCCAACCTCCTGCCTACTCCGATGATGAATATCCTCAATGGCGGGGCTCATGCAGACAATATGCTCGACTTTCAGGAGTTCATGATCCACCCCATCGGCGCTCCCACTTTTGCTGAGGCCCTTCGCTATGGGGTTGAAGTGTTCCATTCTTTGAAAAAGCTGCTCAAAGACAAAAGTTTTGTCACTGCAGTGGGCGATGAGGGAGGATTTGCTCCTAATCTCTCCTCTAATGAAGAAGCTCTTGATCTCATTATGCAAGCCATTGAAAAAGCCGGATTCAAACCAGGCAAAGAGATCACCATTGCACTGGATCCAGCAGCCTCCGAATTTTATGACATGGAAACAAAAGCCTATTTGGAAAAAAAGAAGAAACTCAAAAGTGAGAGATTTGTCAGCCGCAATGCAAAAGAACAGATCGCTTATTTAGAAACCCTCTCCTCCAAATACCCGATCGATTCAATTGAAGATGGGCTTGATCAAAATGATTGGGGAGGATGGCAGCAATTTACTGCACAAATGGGCCCTAAGATTCAAATTGTCGGAGATGACCTTTTTGTGACCAACGCCAAATTTCTCCAAAAAGGGATTGAGAAAAAAGCAGCCAATGCCATTTTGATTAAACTCAATCAAATCGGCACCCTCACTGAGACCCTCCAAACAATTCAGCTAGCCAAAAAGAATGGCTTTGCAACGATCATCTCCCATCGATCCGGGGAAACAGAAGATACGACGATTGCCGACCTCTGCGTAGCAACCTCGGCAGGCCAGATTAAAACAGGCTCTCTTTGCCGCTCTGAGCGCGTAGCTAAGTACAACCGGCTGCTCGAGATCGAAGATGAGCTGGGGGCAAGTGCGCGCTATGGCGCACGGTAGAAGCTTGGAAGAGGTTGATGGCAAGGAAGCATGTTTGGAATCAAGCAAAGGCTAAAAAACGGAGATTCTTGATGAACCTCCGTTTAGTTATTGCCTCGATATCTGCAATTTGACTGATGACCGATTATTTTTGGAAAGTCAAGTTGTCGATGTAAATCTCTTTGCTATCACCCATATTAATAACTCGATTTTTTAAAGGATCGTTATCGATGATTTCCCATGCAAGGCTATTCTTCAACACCCCCTTAATAAAAAGAAATTTAAATTGAACAGATTCTTCAGAGGAGCGTTGCAATTTACAAGTCCAATTGTGACCTTTTGTCGACGTTAGGATGACACCATGCTTCCAATCCAAATTAGTATAACCATATGTGGCCGTATTATGCCAAACTCGAGCCCCTGTGCCGGCAATATAAATACTCCCTTCCGAAGCAGTTTCGTGATGAACAGTCACATTATAAATAGCAATCTTGCTTGGGTCAGCACCACACCATCTGGATTCGATTATTTCGATATGCTTCAATAAAATATTAATTGAACCGTTGGAAATAGCCTCAAAGTTTGCCTTCACATTCGCCTTGAAGTATCCGTAGTCGATCAGACATAATTTAATGTTGTGTGATGGGGATGTAATCATCGATTGCCTGATTACTCCCATTACTTGTTTATCCCCAATCAAATCTTCTTTAGGAATTATTGTAAAAATACAATTTTTTTGAATGTTTTTCATTTGCTCACTAATACAAAAAAGAATATCGGGCTTCCGGAAGAAGCACCAATATTTTCTCTCACCCGCAGTAGTGTTCTCTTTCAAGAAAAGCTGGCTAAAAAATTGATCCACTTTCTCTAAGACCTTCTCTTCAGAAAAAGGGAAAGTATTCAGGCACGCCCCTTTTAGCATCTTGGAATCTGTCATTTCTAATAGAGAGGCCCCTTCATTGTCAAGGATTTTTTTGATATTCTGGGAAAAATTAATATAATCTCGATTCAAGCGTTTCAAGAAATATTCTTCTTGAATTAGTTGGTTCCACTTCTTACAGACCAGTGAGCATGAGGGCATTGACTCATGGCCTGCAAATAATAAAATTTCTTGAACTAAAACCTTTGGTATATTACTAATAGAAGCGATATGCGACATAATTAAACCTATTTTTTAAAAAATTTGAACTATTTTGAACGTTTTTATACAGTTCAACAATAATTATATCAAAAATAATGTTTTATTTAAAATATAAAGATTATTTTAATTATAGAGTCTAATTCAAACGGATAAGACGCGAGCCTTATAGATCAGTGGTTCGCTGCAGATAAGCATCGTATGGGCAGTGACGGGGGGTTTGGGGGCCCCTGGCACCGATAGGCAGTAAACCGCGCCAAACTGTTTGCCTGCTTTGGGGACGATATCGCCTAGGTTGACATAGCTCTCAAAGCTCTTTTGCCGCCCAGCGGGCAAAGCATGCCAATCTTTAATCAATTCATCTGTCAATCCAGGTCCACATACCGCAATCGAGGGGCGATCGGAGAGCAGATCATTCTCATAGAGAAAGGTATAGGTTGCCAGCGCTCCCCCTAAACTAAAACCCATCGCTCTTGCCTTTTTGCCAAGGTTCGCGCTCTTTTTTAGCCAAGAAGAAATATCCCCTTGCGCATGCCGAAAAGCGTGCAGCCCAGGTCCACTTCTATCCAAATCACTTAGGGCAGAGGCCCAACCTCTTGTGGACAGGATCGTAAAGTCAGTTCCGCGAAACAATAGGATCGATGCCACACCTTGGGTTTCTGGGATAAGGCCAAAAGCTGGCATCCCATGCCAAAGATTAAACACATGGTCTACGCTAAATGGCTGTAAAGTAACTATTGCATCGGTCTCAATGGGAATGGAAATCGTCTGACCCTTTTTGAGATCGCGATAGGCAAGTACTTTTGTTAGGATTTCGGCAAGGGCAATTTCCAAATATTGGCCAGCAGCTTTTTTTTCATAGAGAGTGTTCAAAAGAGTGCAGATGGGGATTAGATCCCTTTCATCAGAGGTAACCCGTGCAGTAATGGGATTTGTTTTAGAGAAGTAACCGTATTTTTCAGCAAATCGCCTCACTTCTTCGATACCCATTTCGATGGATTGTTGTTGAGAGGGTTGAGCAAGAGGATATTCCCTGAATTTTCTGCTCACGCTCCAGTTCAAGAACTGATCAAGCCTTTTTAATGCTTTGAGGCGTATCATAGGCTTCCAATCATTGCTTAATCGAAAAAATTCGCTCCATCGCCGGTCCAAAATCTTCATGAATACTGCCTATTTCCTTTTCGAGATTCTCTTCGCGGCAATTTTTTTTGGAAAGGATTTTCAATCGACCTGAGTTAAATATATCTGTCTCATTGCTAAATTCTGTCGTCAATTTTTCTGTCCCATTGTGAATACAATATTCGTAGGGCGTTCGGCTAAAATTACACCGTGCAATGACAGTATAGGGCCATCTGTCTGTTTTAAAGATCGATTGCCCCTGCAAGACATCTCCCATCAAATCTGCCCCTACCAAATAATGGAATAGAGTAGGGAAAATATCCATATGGCATGTCATAGCGCATTTTGTCCTCTGCTTGACCCATTCATTTCCACCAAATTTGTAATAGAGCGGGGGATTGATCTGAGGATGACTTAAAGTAGAGGCGTGAAAAAGATTGCCGTGCTCATAAAATTCTTCTCCATGGTCTGCTGTGACAATAACAACAGCCTCTTTACCGCCTGGAGTTTTATATAGGCCATCCATAAATTTTCCAAATTGGGAATCGACAAAATGAAGGGAATTGCGATAACGATTGATGATTCCCTCAATCCCTCCATTGCTTAAGACAACATTGAAATAGTTAATTTTTTCCATAAAAGGATTAAAGCGGGACGTTTCTTTCGGCCAGCTATAATCAAAATGCGTTGCATCTAAAAATACAATGAATAGCCTCCCCGATCCTTCCTTTTTCATTTGCTCCATCAGATGATCGACTGCACTTTGATCCCGCATATAGGGCTCATGGCACTCTTCTTCATTAGGGAAAAAAATCGAATCTGCTAGATGCTCTCCTTCTCCAAAAATCAGACGATTCATTTGATAATAGGCAAGACGTGCAGAAGAGGCGACATGGATCTTATACCCCATCTTTTTTAGAACCCTTAGAGGGATACTTCCCCCCTTGCTATCTTCGGGGTCGATTTTTCCCCAATAAAAAGGGAATTTTGAATGAAAAAGAGAAAACCAAGAAAGATGGGTCGCATTGGCATTAGAGAGTGTGAGATCAAAGGAGACATTTTTCTCCTTAAACGCATTCATATGGGGTGCGTTCTCTGCAGTAATGTAGTCATCGCGCAGCGATTCAATGACAAATAGGTAGATATCTGGTTTATGATTCAAAGAAAAGATCTGGGAATCCAATCTTTGCATCAACTCCTTTTCCCCTTCCGGCTCTTGAAGTGAATATTTCAAAGACATATATTCTGCTACTGGAGGAAAAAATGTGCTTTTTAAGGGAAGAGTCTTTGCATAGCGGTCAAAATGGTGGGTTGAGATGTGCGTTTTTAGAGATAGGTCCCAAACAATCAAAAGGCTAGTGCTTATCAAAATGGCGCTCATCAGTAGTGGAAATGAAACAATAAGCTGGTAACGCCTTGTCCATTTCTCTGTTATCTTATAAAAAAATATCCCAGATAACAGCACTAAGATTGCGCATAACCCTGCTGATACCCAAACAAAGATCGACACATTGCTGGCAATGAGAAGCTCGATAAAATTCCCGTAACTTTCTTGCGATACAAAATGAAGCGCATACCAAAAAGACATATCCACTAGGCGCACTAAAGGAAAATCGATCACATGACTAAGAAATAAGAAAAAAACAGCAACAACATAAACATTGATTAGCCTTGGAAAATGGGTCGTAATTAAACCAGCAAAAAGAATCAGGAGCATTGTTTCTATGAAACACTGAGCAACACCATAAGCTCCAAAGAAAAACGCAGAAAAAGAAACTGCTGGTTCGATTAAAAAAACATGAAATACATGGATAATTGCAATGATGGCAAAATAGATACCAAAGAAAAGATAATTTATTGGAGGTCTTGGAACTGATGAGGAATTTTTTTTGCTGTCCATTCTCACAAAACTGAGGTTAGTAGATACTTATTGCTACAAAATTTGTTTTATGAGGGAGCTTAGAAATCTTTTCAACAGCAAAAGAAATTCCGAGGATTATACTAAAGATTTTTAAGGGCATTTATACCCCGATCGGGGTATAAACAATAGGAGGGATCGGATAGCAGCAAGATAAAAATTATTTTTACCTGCTTATCCTGCCGCTATGCGATCCTTCCTATCGTATAAATCTATAACAACGACTTGACAAGACCCACGTAGTCTTTCTTGTCTATGAACTTGGTCACATGCTCTGGCGTTGATCCAACCAACTCTGCAAAACCTGTAATATGCTGATAGACGTTGTCTTTGGACATCTCCTCTTTCATTCGTTTAGAAAATCCATCAATAAAAGCATCCCATTTAAAAGAGCTTTTTTTAATTGTTTTTAAATTGTTCTTTAAGGAGGATGTTGAAAGAATGTAACCTATGAATCGCAAAGGGTGAACATGGTTGATCTTCTTTCCTTTCTTCTCTAATGAGTGTTTTTCAAAGGCAAGTTGAAGGATATTTTTATCCGCCATCGTACTAATGATCAATTTAATAAACCTCATTTCCTTATCTGTCAGCGGCAATTGATAAAAAGATTCTTGGCTTCCTGAAGCGCGTTTAACCAAAAGAGGCAAGGTTGCATTATCTGCTAACTGGAAAAGGTCCCCCTTATGATCATTTACCAGCTTAATCGATTCATTAGCGCACTGTGAGGACAGATCCACACCTGATGACAAAGGGGAAACATCTATAGACTCTATCGACCAAATATCCTCATCTTCTTCAGAAATATCGCTATCGCGGTAAAAAGAGGCTAAGGAAGCAACGCGGCTGATCATCTTTTCCACGCGATCATGCGTTAAAACTTCATCATGCAAAGGCATCGGATAAACAAGCTTAATTCGTCTATTTTCATCTAGAAAAAAAGAAGAAAGGTAGGGTATGAGATCTTGAGATTGGATCTCTTGGACAATATTTGCTGAAAAATCAAGGAAATTTTGAAACTTCAAGCAGCGATCACCGAGCAAAAATTGGTCTGCGTAATAGGAGGCTAAAAAAGCATCGTCTGGAGCTGTTGCATTGAAGGCAAGGTACTGCAATTGATTGGTCAATTTGCGTTTAGTCACATAAAATTCATCTTCAAAGAACCCATCCTCCCGAACAGCCTCTACCTGCCAGAGCAAAAAGGAAAGAAGATTCTCTGAAGCTTCCTGAGAAGAAAATGTGTATCCGCTTACTGGGTAAAAAAACCTAGGATGAGGATGCACCCAATCTTCATCTAAACCTTTGGAACAACGCTCCATCCTTTGCTGAAAAAGCTCTTGCAAAAGTAGAATTTTCCAAATCCGCCTTAGATCTTCATAAGTATTAATGGATGTACGAACATTGGGATAGGAAAGGCTTACACCCACTTTTGAAATTGCTTTATCAAAACCAATTTGTATTTGGGAAGAACCAACATGAATCTCATTTCCCTTGCTTAAAACCACATCTCCAAAATGCTTTTCGATCCATTTCTCCATCTGCTTGAGATCAAAATCACCCACTGCTACAACCGCAATTTCTTCAGGTGAACTGATTCCAATCAATGGGAGATTAGAGTTTGAAATATTGGACTGTTCAGATTCCATCATTGGATTTGTAATCTTTGCTCTACAATTGGCAAAAAATTCCTCAATCTGTTCAGATGAATCCAATCTCACATCCATGGCATGCTGAACTTCTTGAGAGCCAGATTTTCTCAATACGACACGAAGGGAGGCACACTGAGGGGGTGTTTGGTGCTCTTGAATATAGGTCTTAATTCCATTGGGAAGGTGTATCACTTGAACGCTATCTTCTAGAGGGATCGTATCATCAACTTGCAATTGCTGCGCATTTGCTGCATTCGAGAGGGCGCATAGTCCCATGGTAAACAGAAAAGGGATCATCATCCTTTGCTCCTTATAGTATGAAAAGTTCTTTTCTTGGAAATCAGCTTGATATATTGAAAACCTTTTATTCCATCCAACATTTTCTTTTTAGAACTTAGCAGAAACAAGATTTAAATAACTAAAAAACAATGATTTATGCAAAAAAGAAAAATTACAAACGGCACATATCCCTTGAATTAAAAAAATTTATTTATGATATGATGAGAGAAAGTGATCTAATGAGGGGCAAATGCGCCATACCATCTTTCTTTTTGGGGAAGCAGAAAAAGGAGACTTTTGCACGCCGCATCTGTGTAGAACACTCCCTCAACTTGCAGAAACATTTGGAAATCCTCCCGAAGAGAGTATGGGAATCATCTATGCTGTCCAAGCTCTAATGTTTGATAGGGAGCTGATCTTTTTTAGAGTCAAAGAGGAAGGTTTTAGCGTTGCAGACTATATGCGCGGCATCCACCTTCTGAAAAATAAGGAAATATTCAACGAACTGACAGCAATCTGCATGCCAGGAGTTGGTGACGCCGAGATCATTGAAGCGACAAACCCTGTTTGCACCCTCTACCGCAGCTTATTGATCACCTCAGAAAAAGACCTCTATGACTTCCTTACTCACGCCCGGAAACGGGTGTAAAATACTGGGCTAGACCTTCTGCATCCGGTTTCATCCCTTTTTCCCCTAACTGCCAATTTGCCGGACAAACCTCTCCCTGCTGCTCAAAGAAAATGAGAGCGTCGAGCATCCGAAGAGCTTCATCAACAGATCTTCCCAGGGGGAGGTCATTGACCAACTGATGGCGCACAATCCCCTGTTTGTCGATGAGAAATAACCCGCGATAGGCAATCCCATCCTCTTCCTTTAATACATGAAAATCCCGAGCAATGGTTTTGTGAATATCGGATACCAAGGGATATTCCACACCTTCAATCCCCCCTTTGCTCTTGGGGGTATTTAACCAAGCAAGATGGCAAAACCAGCTATCGACAGAGCAGCCTATAACAGAGGCATTTCTCTTTTCAAACTCGTTAAGCTTATCCTGAAAAGCATGGAGCTCAGTGGGACAGACATAAGTAAAATCCAATGGGTAAAAGAAAAAAATCACGTATTTGCCTAAAAAATCGGCCAAAGAGAATTCATCGATGACCTGATCTTTAAAAGCTGCTTTTGCTGTGAATGGGGGCGCTGCTTTACCTACGAGTACTGTGTGCATGTGGATCTCCTAGTTAAATCTTTCTTGAGCTGTTGTAATCCATTGCTCTTTACCGATTGTGGTGGGGCCGCCATGGCCGGGATATACTTTTGTATCGGGGGGAAGCGCTGCTAATTTTTTTAAAGAATCCCACATGAGCTCAGGCCGGGCTGTTGGGAAGCTCAAATTGCCAATTGTCCCACGAAAGAGTGTGTCGCCAGAAATTAAAATCTTTTCCTGGGGCAGGTAGAAACAAACACCTCCGGGAGTATGACCTGGTGTATGAATAACCTGAATGGTGAGATTGCCCACGTTAATTTCTTGAGCCTCAACTAAAAAGCCATCTGGCTTGATCGCCCGAATAGGAGAATAAAGAGGCAGGCCGTCAGAACCTGGTTTCTGCAGATTGCCAGCATCCAGGGCATGAATATAGATGGGCACATTCAATTGTTCTTTCAACAGGGCAACTTCAGCCGTATGGTCCCAATGAGAGTGTGTAAGGAGAATCATTTCAATCGATAAGGAATGCTCTTGGGCGCTCTCTAAAAGCAATCGGCTGCTTTCAAAGGGAACATCAATAACAACCGCTTTTTTTGTCAAAGAGCACCCGAGGAGATAGGCATTGGTATCCGCGGGACCTGAGGGGAAAATTTCTAGAATCATTCAATTACCAGAAAAAAATTGCACCGGAGAGGATTCGAACCTCTGACCTTGCGGTTCGTAGCCGCATACTCTATCCAGCTGAGCTACCGGTGCATCGGCCAGCCATCATCTCTATTCCGCTGATTTTTTAGCAAGTCATTTTGCAGGAAAATTTAAGAAATCCCGATATACAAATAGTTGACAAAAGACAACGATAGCTATAATATTGAATAATAATTTTTTAAAAACAGAAAGTGAAATACCATTATCTTTTTCTTATAAAACCAGGTTCTACAGCGGACGATGCATTTTTAGAGCTGGCACCGTTTCTTTCAGATATTTATGAAGTAGATGACCCAGATACAGGCAATGTTCATATCGGCGGATATTCCGATGATCCCAATCCACCGCCGCCACTTACCCATCTCTCCTTGGAAGATTGCAATCCCGTCGAAGAAATCGACTGGCAGAAGCAATGGGCTGATTTTGCAGCGGACTTCCACGACGGCCTCGCCCATATCGATGTCGGAGGTTCCACCCTATTGTTAAAACCGGGGGCTGGGTTTGGGGATCTCTCCCATCCAACAACACGCCTTATCTTAGCCATGATGGCTCCAAATGTGAAAGGCAAAACTGTTTTTGATATCGGCACGGGCAGTGGGATCCTCTCCATTGCCTCCATCTTACTTGGAGCAGAGCAAGCATGGGGCATTGATATTGACACCCAAGCGATCCAGCATGCTCAAGAAAACGCCATTCTTAACCAAGTTGAGGATAGGACGGATTTCTCTACAAGAATTGACCCTGTATCGGTTCCAAACGAACCGTTCATCATTGTCATGAACATGATTCAGTCGGAACAGATGATAGCCTGGCAATCCGTTCCCCAATTACACTCAAAACCAGCTCTGATCATTACCTCTGGCCTTCTCACCTCACAGCGAAGTCAATACCTTGAGCTCACTGTGAGTTGGGGCTGGACGTTGAAGGAGGAGAGGGAAGAGGAGGGGTGGCAGGGGTTTGTTTTTTCAGTAAAATCTTGCTCTGATTTGGGCCCATGAGATAAAATGAAGTTACACTTCATTTTGGTACAAACCTATGTTTCCAAGACAGATAGAGACTGAACTTAAAGGACTTGCAAAACAATATCCTATTGTCACAATCATCGGACCAAGGCAATCCGGCAAGACAACTCTAGTGCGTAATGCCTTCCCCGAGAAGCCTTACGCAAACCTCGAATTTTTGGATATACGAGCCATGGCTCTGGCTGATCCAAGGGGCTTTTTAGAGCGATTTCCCGATGGAGCAATCCTCGATGAAATCCAACGGGTACCGACTTTGCTGTCCTATATACAGCCAATTGTAGATGAATTGGACCGCAAAGGAATGTTCATCCTTACAGGAAGTCATCAATTAGAACTCCATGAGGCAATTTCTCAATCTCTTGCAGGCCGTACTGCTCTTCTCACTCTACTTCCCATGAGCCTGGATGAGTTATTAAACGCAGAGATCAACCTTCCCTTGGACGAATTACTGATTAAAGGAGGATACCCCAGAATCTATAAAGAAGATTTGAATCCTACCAAAGCCTATCGCAACTATTTTCAGACTTATGTGGAAAGAGATTTGCGTCAACTCCTTCACGTAAAAGATTTAATGCAATTTGAGCGATTTGTACGCGTTTGCGCTGGACGAGTCGGTCAGATCCTGGATCTGACAGGTATTGGAAATGAGGTGGGCGTTTCGTCACATACGGTCAAAGAATGGATTTCCATTCTGGAAGCTTCATTTATTGTATTTCGGTTACAGCCCTATTTTGATAATTTTGGGAAAAGAATCATCAAGTCTTCAAAATTGTATTTCACAGATGTTGGGCTTGCAATTTATTTGTTAGGGATTGAAAACCAAACCCAGATCAGTCGCGATCCGTTAAGAGGACATCTTGTAGAAAATTTTGTTATTTTAGAATTAATGAAATGGCGACTCAATCGCGGTCTTGATCCACAACTTTATTTCTTTCGGGATGTTCAAAAAAATGAAATCGATGTGATTTTCAAAACCGGAAACCATCTGATCCCCATCGAAATCAAACCTTCCCAAACATTTCACCCAGAATTCATTCAGGGCATCCAATTTTTTCAAACAATAGCAAAAGGGCGCGCACCTAAAGGATATCTCATTTATGCACGAGATCAAGAACAGAAAATCCACTCTATTGAACTATTGAATTATCGACATGGGACTAACCTGTTTAAAGAGGTAGCTTTTTGAAGGACTGGAGTTTGGACTAAATTTGGCCTGCAGGGAGGAGCGAGACAAAATCAGATCTAACTGACCGACGAAGTCAATAGCGCTAGCTATTGATGAGGAGGAAGTTAGATCTGATGAAGTCGCAGCCGTCATCTGCAGGCCAAATTTAGTCCAAACTCCAGTGAAGGAGTTGGAAAAGGTTCAGTGCGCAGTAGATCCCGCGCACTGAAGCAATACATTCTGCTTACATCATATCCATTCCCATTCCGCCCATACCACCCATTCCTCCCATGCCGCCCATACCATCCATGCCACCCATTGGCATTCCGGCTTTTGCTTTGGGTTGTGGTTTGTCGGTAATCATGGCTGCAATGGTGATGAGCAGTCCTGAAACAGAGGATGCGTTTAGAAGTGCGCTCTTTGTGACGAGCACTGGATCAATGACCCCTTCCTTCAGCAGATCTCCAAAAGTGTCGGTTAGACCATTGTAACCAAAAGCACCTTCTTTCTCAAAGATCTTCTCCGCAATCAGGTTGCCCTGCTTCCCGCAGTTTCTGGCAATCGCAATGGCCGGAGCAAAAGCTGCCTCCTTGATAATCTCAACACCTATTTGCTCATCGCCATCGAGTTTGAGATGATCTAATGCCTTGACTGCGCGCAGCAATGCAACGCCGCCCCCTGGAACAATCCCTTCTGCAACAGCTGCTCGCGTTGCATGCAGAGCATCTTCCACACGCGCTTTTTTCTCTTTAAGTTCAGCCTCGGTTGCAGCTCCCACATTAATGACAGCGACACCTCCTGCCAGTTTAGCAAGACGCTCGATCAGTTTTTCACGATCGTAATCCGATGTGCAGTGAGCAATTTCACCACGAAGATGGGCGATGCGCTCCTGGATTTTCTTTGCATCTCCAGAACCATCGATAATTGTCGTCTCTTCTTTGGAGATTTTGATTTTCTTGGCAGATCCAAGAACTTCTAAACCCACATCCTGAAGACTCATCCCGATCTCTTCTGTCACTACCGTTCCTCCTGTCAACACTGCGATATCTTCGAGCATTGCTTTGCGGCGATCTCCAAAACCCGGCGCTTTCACACCACAAAGAGGAAGTCCACCTTTTAACTTGTTAACCACAAGAGTTGCCAGCGCTTCCCCATCGACATCATCGGCGATGAAAAGTAATGGACGCTGTGTTTTCTCCATCGCTTTTTCAAGGATGGGGACGAGGTCTTTGGCATTAGATAGTTTTTTGTCAGTGATGACGATCAGCGCATTATCAAACTCAACAGTCATCTTTTCAGCGTTGGTCACAAAATAGGGGGAAAGATACCCTTTATCAAACTGCATCCCTTCAACGACATCAAGCGTCGTATCGATCCCTTTAGCTTCTGCAATCGTGATCGTTCCGTCTTTACCCACTTTTTCCATTGCCTCAGCAATGATCTTACCAATTTCAGGATCGTTATTTGCAGAGATCGTCGCAATCTGCTTCACTTCCTCTGGGCTACCAATTTTTGTAGCCAGCTTGTCAAGAGCTGCAATCATCTTCTCTACAGCTTTATCAATCCCTCGTTTGACGCTCATCGGATTAGCACCGGCGATCACATTTTTAACGCCGGAGCTATAGATAGCCTCTGCCAAAACGATCGCAGTTGTTGTGCCATCGCCTGCAACATCCGAGGTTTTGGAAGAGGCTTCCTTAACCAGCTGCGCGCCCATATTTTCGAATTTGTCTTTGAGAGCGATCTCTTTAGCGACGGTAACGCCGTCCTTTGTGGATAGGGGAGCCCCAAATCCTTTGTTAATCACAACATTGCGCCCTTTTGGGCCCAAAGTCACAATGACAGCCTTAGCTAAAGTCTTAACGCCCTTGAGGATAGATTTGAGAGCTTCTTCATTGAATTGTAGCATTTTTGCCATGGTCTCTTATCTCCAAAAAATTATTGTAGGTTAAACAAGTACGCCGAAAATATCTTCTTCCGACATGATCAAATAATCTGCCTGATCGTCCTCTGTTTTCACTTCTGTTCCTGCATAGGAAGAAAAAAGAACAGTATCGCCAACGGATAGCTCTAGGGGCTTCAAGTTCCCTTTTTCATCGATTTTACCCGGGCCAACAGCGACAACTTCGCCCTGACGCGGCTTTTCCTGAGCGGTTTCTGGCAGGAGGATCCCCCCTTTGCTCATCTTTACCTCGGAACGTTTAACAAGAACACGATTGCCAAGCGGCTTGATATGTTGCATTGCTGTCATAGTCAAATCTCCTTAAATGAAAGTCTGTGGTAGAAGAACTAAAGAATAAGTGGAAAGCTTGTTTTTGTCAAGAAAAGGTAGAGGGTTTTGGCAAATATAACTGAGGAGTGCTAAAAACCCTTTTTTTCAGTTGCGGCAAAAATTCAATAAAATATTATTATTTATTTTGCTTTATTTTTAAATAAAAGTAATAATTATAATTATAATAGAGTTGAGATAAATGAATTTTTTATATACTATTAGTTAATAAAATAGCACGACAGGGCTTGACAGTTATCGTTGAGCTAGACTGTTGAATTCACCTAATATTAAAAACAATTGGTAATATTTATGTTAAATTTAAATATAACAACACTAAATAAAAATTTCTCTAACGCTCTACAAGACGCTGATTTTAGAAAATCTAGCTTTTTCCCGACCAATCCACCCATGATGGGAGACAACCAATTCAAAGAATTCGTCACTCAGGTATACCAAGTCTATCAAGATCATAAACAATCATTGTTCGAATGTGTTTTTCGGAACCAAAATATACTGTACGGTATTCTTCTAGACGCTTGTGGAGGTGAACCTACATTTAAGCAATTTGCGCCATATCTTCGAGTCAATAAGGCCTGGCAATGCATATTTGAACGATTCTTAGCCTGCCAATGGAATAGGCTTAAACAATGTATAAAATTACCTCATACAATGGACAAGATTGAAAAAAACTATGCAGGTGATTCTTTCATGAGTAAACTTTCTGCTTTTTCAAAACATCTCTGTCTGAGCTACATCCCTCTGAAAAATAGACGCATCTTTCCAGCCAATGCAGCCAATATTGCAACAGGAATACATCACCTAGCTCGACAAGAGTCTCATTTTAAAAGATCTGATTGGTTACCACGTCGCGCATTAATGACGAAAGTCTACAATGAACAGAAAGACCTTACCATTTGTTCGTATGTCGTCTATCAAGATTACAAACATTCAATGCTTACATATGCGTTTGGGAACCCAGATATAATGTACCACATTCTTAAAGATGCCTGTGGAGGTGAGCCTACGCTTAAGCAGCTTGCTCCATACCTTAAAGTCAATAAGATCTGGCAATGTGCGATCGAGCGATTCTTGGCCTGCCAATGGAATAGGCTAAAACAATACATAAAATTACCTCATGCAATGGGCGAAATTGAAAAAAAACATGCGGGTGGTTCTACTATGAGTAAACTTTTTGCTTTTTCAAAACACATCTGTACAAGAGATACCTCTCTGAACAATACACCCATCACTCCTACCAACGTTGAAAAAATAATATATGATAATGCTTTGCAAACTGTTTGGCGCTGCCAATTGAGTCAAACATTCGGATCATTAGGAGTCTTGAATTTACCAGCAAAAAATGCGAGTGCTCACGATATCCGCACATTTTTGCAAAATTGCAATGAAGTAAATCAGGTTAAAAGTTTTTCTATGTCTTTCTCAACGGATTTAACTCCCTTAACGGATTTACGCTACTTAAAGGATTTAACTGTAATCCCGCGGGAGTTTAACCTTCTAAATGAATTAACTAAGGTTTCCTTTTGGGGGAATAGTATCGAGGTAATTGAGAACCTGAATAATTGTCAAAAATTAATTTCTCTTACTTTTCAAGATAATAAAATCCAACTGATCCAGGACCTAAACCTGCCAGAACTAAGGACTCTTGATATTTCCTATAATAAAATCAAAGTGATCCAGAACCTAAACCTGCCAAAACTAAGGATCCTTGATGCTGGCTATAATAAAATCCGATTGATTCAGGACCTCAACCTGCCAAAACTAAAGATTCTTACTGTTTTTAACAACGACATCTCTATGATCAGGGATATAAATTTTCCAAAACTAGAAAAACTGGAGTGTCAATACGGCATTACTGCTACAATTGCAGAAGAAAAACTTCTGAACAAAAAAAATTCCAAAACATTATTAGAGAATCAGGTTAAAGAAACAATAAAGATGATAGGCTCAATGATAGGCTCACTCAAGCCAGGACTAGAGACAGAACCACCACAGAAACAAGGGATGCCTGAACTACTGCTTCGATTAGATAGTGTTTCAAACACTTTATTTAAGATGCTGGTTACCATGAAGAATTCAGAACTAAAACAAGTGTATTTGAATACATTCAACCAAATTAACGCGAATCTTGAACACCCCACCGGCGTTCCTGATATAATTATGTTCGAACAACCTCGCAAAGGGAGTTTAGATTTCTTCTATCAAGCAATTATCTGGGAAACACCAGAGACTCAACTAAGAGGTCTTTTTAGCGGTCTGGAGCAAAAAGATAGAGAGCTCGTTTTGCAAATGATTGAAACAAAAAATACAACCGATGGCCTCCATCAACCTTCTGCTCGGTTTATTAGCATGATGGGTCGTAAAGCTATCGAGCAGGCAAAAGCATTTAGCAACTTGAGCCATTTACTATATGCTGTACAGGAGACAATTCTCATTCTTAGCAAGCTTGATAGCCTATCTCAGGAAATGAAAAATGAGGTCTATGGCAAAATCTACGAACTTGCAGGGAGTCCCAAAACGGATGACCTTCAATGGGGAGAAACCCATGCAAAAGACAATATCCTAACGCTTGCGGAAGCTCTTGCCATGTGCGGTGTGTAACGAGAGGGAATTGCAAAACTTTTAAGGATACAAGAGGTAGTGTTTCCTTTCTTTGAGGAACTGCTGCCTCTCTTCCTTTTGAAATAGGATCAGCTTCCAGGCGACATACCTCTCTTTATGCAGCAACTCTAACATCTCATCATTGCCGTTGGCTTTGCAGAAAAGCTCTTTTTTGGAAGGGGGGAGCCCATTCAACTTCGCAACGACCTGTTTGGGATAGAGGTTCTTGAGGACCCCTAAAATCATATACTGGGAGGTTACCGGCCGGTAGGTTTTGGCATCTGTGACTACAATCAGCACCCCTTGACAGTCGCTGCCCTTGTAGACACCGTAAAAGGGGCGGTAA
>CAJCHM010000025.1 GCA_903970255.1 Acidobacteriota bacterium | reverse complement strand
ATTCATAACCAGCTCTCTTCTAATCTGTTAAGGAAAACCCTTAAGCAGTTGAACAACTTTTCCTGAAAGACCTCTCCAAAACACCTTAAATTTATCTGCTTTGTAAGGGTCAGGGGGTCAATATGTTCCATTATACTTCCGCTATATTATCCCGAAAGCTTGTTGTTAATATAATATCAAACATGGTATAATGAATGTATAATGGTAATACAGGTTTAATATAATAATAAAGTCGAGGCTAGTTATGAGCAATATAACAAACCTAACTAATCCAAATCCGAATAACAACAAAGCGTGTAGCAAAGAAGCGTGTCAGACAATTAAACAATTTTATGGGTCACTTAATTATTCTGAAAGAGAGAATTTCGAGACTAAATTACACAACTACTGCATCGAATTAATTCGCAGTTCGATTTATATTGACTATAAGGAAGCTAATGACAAAGGTCCATGTGGCGTACGTTACGATTACACAAAAGACTCATCAAAAAACGAAAAAGACCCACCAAAGACTTGTGGAGAAGAGCCAGAGACTTGTGGAGAAGCGCTAGAATTAAACTTAACTGCAATACCAGAAGGTGCGATAGTCAAAGCCCAAAAGCTGAAAGAATCTCCTGAAAACAACCTGAAAGCCCTTAAAGGTATTTGCACCCTAATATTACGCTCCAGAGAAGATACATTAATTTATAAAATTTCATTGTTTTTTTATAAAATAATTGGCATTCACCTTTCATATTCTATAGCTTTTTTATACCAAACAATTGAAGACTGCGAAACTATTTTAAATAGTCAGGATAAAAATGCAGAAAATGTCGAACTTAAAATTGCAGTTACAAAATATCTTGAAAATATAAATAATGGAAATGAAAAAATGAACGATAGCGTTTACGTTGATTTATCATCGATGTCTAATGATCAAATCTACAAAAACAGTGTAATAATGTTAAAACAATAAATGTATTTTGGTGATTTATGGCAATTGATGTGAAAAGACGTTTTCCTGAAATGAAGTGGGAAAAAAATGAAAAGATAGCTCCTTACCAACTAGATATGAGCAAAAGATCAGATCTACTTGCTAAAAAAAGATTTGAAGCTGCTAAAAAAGTGTCTGAAGTTGATTATAATTTCGAAAAGCACCTCCTTCCAAAGAATAAAATGGTCTTTTCGACTAATTGTTCTCCTGAAGATATAGAAAATAAAGCAGTATCAAAAAACCTTATAAAACTCTACGAAGGCTGTAAGTTAATTCTCAAAGATCTTCAAAGCAAGAGCGCTGATGAGATCAATGCAAAAAACATGCCGTTGCTCCGAAAGCAAATCCATAAGCTTCTGGAACTGGCTAAAAAAGTCATCGATCAAGAAGATTCAGACTTTAAAGATTGTAGGAAGTTTTTAAACCATTTAAGCTACCTCATCAATACCCAAGCTGAAGGAATGGGAGTGTTCGAAGAGATTGGCGGCGCCCTCTTGAAGGCCCATGCCGAACAACGTAAAACGCAGTTAAACGATCCAGACTTATACAATAAAATGATGAAAAAGGAATTTGATGAGACTCCTGTTTCACTAAAAGAACTCTCAAAATGGACAAAGGAAATTTTCTCTCAAATGAAAGCCGATAACTGGGAAACTTTTACAGGAAAATTAATCTGGACTGTTAAAAATTTGATGAAGTCTTTATTGGCCCTGATGGATAACTTTATACCTGGTGGTTATAAGCGCTATATTGCCTATAAGCTTGGTAATGAAAACATGTGGATCGGCGACTTTAAAGTCAAAGACGTCAATAATAATGACAGGACTATCCACTTTAACCTCGGTCCCAGTGTAGCAAGCGATCCTCTCTTTAAAGCCCAATTGGAATATCAGAAAAATGAAGGGATGCAACATTTGCAACATACTCTGGAGAGCAAATCCAAAAAAGGGGAGAAAGCACGGCTCATTTCACAACGCGATTTGGCAACAAGTAAACCCGACACTTTCAAATTGATAGGTTCCACTCTAGATGGGGATATTCGCGAGGGTAAAGACAAATTTGCTGATATTAAAAGTGTTAAAGGCTTCCATGAAAGTCTCAAGGAACTGATGGAAGGTCAAGAGAAGATGCCAGTGGACATGAAAGAATACAAAGGCTTTGCAACAGGCCTAACTAATGAAGAAATGGATGAGACACTTAATGCATCCCAAGCAGCCCTTCAAGCAATTTTTGGCAAAGGAACTTTTGCATCCTCCGATGAAGAGACAAATGCTCGTCTTTCCAGAGCAATGAATCTTGTTGTTACTGGTTTTCTCGATATTAAATACCTGATAAAGTTTGGAGCAAATGGCAACACCAAAAATGCTACAATGGGGCAAGCTTGTAAACAGGACTTTGACAGAGGTCCAAGCGTCAATGCAGACACCATTATCTTTGTTCAGTTGATTAACAATGGTGGGCTAAAATGGAAAGATGCAAAGCAACTCATTGGAATCCTCATGCGTGCTTTAACGGTAGATGGCCGGTTGATGAACCGAGACCGTCTTGAGGGATGGATCGATTTATTAAGAATAATTGGAAGTAATGAAAAAGCATTTGTCGAACAATTACAATCATTCGCAGGAAAAACCACAGAAAACCCAAACCCGATTACATTCACTCCATCCAATAAAGTCTAAACCATCTTAACGATGGTGATCACAAGCGCCTTGTTGCCGCTGAAATAGCTGCAATGAGGCGAAACTTCGAGGGTGATTTCCTCTTCATGGAAATCCAACTCAGGGTTTGCAATAATCTCATTTACAAACCAATCATCTAGATATTTCGACTCGGGGCTGCTCAAGAAACAGGAAAAGCGGGAGCCTTTGCGCATATGCTCTTTGAGGCACTTGCTCAAAAATTGGATGAGGCGATCTCCTGTTCTAGGGCGTGCGAAAGGTTCTACCTTGTCATGTGTTTGCAAAAGAGCATCCACCTCTTCTTGTTCAAGCCTCTTTTGGGCTGCAAGCATCTGCAATCGCGCTTGAAACTGCTCTGTTGTGATTTGATCTCCCATCTTTAACTGCTTTAAAAATCGGGCAAATTGCAGCAGTGTCTCTTTTTGATCCAAGGGGATCTGATCCATCAGTCCATCCAGGTCGGCATCGCTGTATTTGAGTTGATTTAGGAAGGGGATTGCCTTTTCGACATCCTGGATCACCTTTTTCCCACGGGTGAGTAAAAGATGAGATTGCTCACTCTCCTCCTCCATTTTTTGCATCTGCTGCTCGGTTTGCAGGGGGTAATCGTCAAAAAAAATGCAGTCGAATATGCCTAATTTTGAAAGAGCATTCTGCCAGGTATCCTCAACGATGCTCACACGGGGGTACTGCTTTGCCCACTCTCTTGCATGGGCTGCGACCTGGGGGTGAAATTCAACGATAGTATGGCTGTTGGGGTGATAGCTTTGGATATGCTCTGCGGAATAGCCCAACCCAAATCCAATTTCCAATACGTCGCCAAAGGGTTTTAGAGCATCGATGCAAGCCTGCATGTAGGGTTTTTCCCATTCCATCATCACTTGGAACTTTCCGTCCTTGAGCAACACCTCTTTTCCTTGGGCGTCTTTTTGATACTCCATTCTGCAATGTGAAAAATCTTGTGCCATACCTTTAAACTCCGTTTACAATAATCCAAAAAGTATTTTAGGATTCGATACAAGTCATTTAAATTTTAAGCGTTGAAGCTCTGAAAAGTAATTTTTTTAAAAGTCGAGTTCAAGGATAATCATACTGGGGTCTTTAAAGCTATGAAAGAATTTTCCCGTTGGTACGAAGTTGCCCTATGTACCACACTCATTCAACTCATCTATTCACCGATTGCCTATACTGCTGACGCTGGAAACTTAGAGGGAATTTCTATTATAACGGAAAGCTTATCCCCTCCGTCAAACAACGACAATATTGGCTCTGATGCGGAGGACAAAGCGATCGCCGATGCAAATACTGACATTGCAGTGATCGCTGCGGATATCAAAGGAAAAAGCGACAAGGATGTTTACACGATCAATTTCAACAACATCTCCATCATCGAGCTGATCCGCTTTACCAGCAAACTGACCAATCTCAACTTTGTCTTCCAAGATGCGGACTTGCAATTTTCTGTCACTCTTGTATCGGAAGAGGCTATCACTGCAAGAAGTATGATGGCAGCGCTCTCCCAGGTCTTGCGGACGCACGATCTGGTTTTATTGGAGCAAGGAAGTAATGTTCTCATTACCAAGAGCACAACTGTCCAGCAAGTTCCCCCCATCGTTTCGGCAGATACGACAGATCCTCATGCAGCAAATGCCGCTTTAATCACGCGCGTCTTTAGAATCAAAAATGCCAATGTCAATGCGATTGCAAACATCATCCGCCCCATGATCTCTTTGGGAGCGCTCATTGAGGTATCGACAGAAACTCGCCAGTTGATTGTCACCGATATTGCTACTAACGTCGAGCAGATTGCCATTTTGCTCCACAGCCTAGATGCGCCCCATTCGCCGCTGGATGTCGAAACGTTTGTGGTCAAGCACGTTGCCCCCACCGATCTCATTACCCTCACTGAAAGGATCTTAAGCCCCTTCACAGAGGGCAATCCTCTGATCTTTGTTCCCCAACCAGAGACCAACTCGATCTATATCGTCTCCACACCTTTCCTGATCGAGCGAGCGATGACCGTGATGGAAGACTTGGACATCCCAGAAAAAAAGGTGGTCATCGGAAAGACAGGGCTCGGCAACAGGGAGATCTTCATTTACACCCCCTTGCACCGCTCCCCACAGGAGTTAATCCCCGAACTCAATCAGGTGAGCAGACAGCTTAAAACCCAAGGGGGCGCATCATCGCCTGTCAATGTTGCTATTGAAAATCTCAAAGAGATCAAAGATACCAACTCTCTGATGTTCATTGCCGACCCAGAAACATTGGATAAACTCAGAGCGATCTTGACAGCTTTAGACATGAACATCCCAACCGAATACGCCCCAAACTCATCTGAGGTGTTCATCTACAAGCCACAGTATGTTTCTCCCGATCAGATTCAAGATGCGCTAAGAAGCCTAGTTCCCTCATTAAAAAGCGCCCATACCCGCTCCGATCAAAATCTGGCAGCTGCCATCGATGCCATGCAGTGGAACGCTGAAACTCAATCCTTTATGGTAACCTCCGCGGCATCCACGATTGCACGCCTCAAAACATTGCTCTCATCCATCGACACCCCGCAACAGGCTGCAAGCCCTATTTCCAAGGGATTTTTTCTTTATAAACTCCAATATAAGGGATGCCAGGCCATTCTGGATGAACTCAATAACATTGCAGAAAAAATGCCCAGATCCAGTCTGCAAAACCAACAGGTCATCACCTCAATACACAAAATTGAGTGCATCAAATCCAATAATTCTCTTCTGATTACCGGCACCAACGATTCTATCGACCGCATCCGAGCTCTGATCTCCGAGTTTGATGTTCCAGGCCCTGCGGCAGTTCCTGTTTCTAAAGGATTTTATCTCTACAAGCTCCAACACGCTAAATGCGAGACTGTGCTTGAGGAACTCAACGAGATTGCAGATAAAGTGTTAAGCTCCGGCCTGAAAAATGCACAAGTGGTCGCTACAATCAAGAAGGTTGAATGCATCAAATCCAGTAATTCTCTTTTAATCACAGGCCCGGATGAGGCTATCGATCAAGTCAAAGCGATCATTGCTGAATTTGATGTCGCAAATAAAGCCTTGCTTCCTACTGGCGCAGAATCATTTTTGATTTATAAACCCAAGTATCTCCCTGCCATTGAGGTTCAAACTGCCCTCACAGATCTATCCAATGAGCTTCAAGCCTCCGGCCTTGATGATCCGCAGCTCCTTCAGACGTTGAACACAATGCGCTATGTCAAACAGACCGACTCACTCCTTTTCACAGGGAGCCAGGAGAATCTGGATAAGGTGCAAAATCTCATTAGCGGGATTGATACAAGCGGTGCAATTGGGGCGATTCAAAATATTGGCAACATCACTTTTTTACTCTATAAAATCCAATCTGCCTCCCCGGAAAAGCTGATTTCTTCGCTAAAAACCTTTGCCATCGACCTCAAACAATCTAATGTCGAAGATAAGGAATTGGCAGATGCGATCAACGGGGTCAAATGGATCAGAGAGACAAACTCCCTCCTTTTTACAGGAAATAACGCCTCGCTTGAAAAGGTAGAGCAGCTGGTTAAAAAATTCGATATCCCCTCTCTTGGAGGCCCAGCTCCTGTCGAACGGGCAGCCAGCACCTTTGTCATTTACAACCCCAAATATTTAAGCGGTAATGAGCTCATTTCGATTCTGTATGAGTTCATGGATAACTTGATGGCATCGGGTGTTTCAGACCCTGGTCTTTTCGATACGATCAGAAACCTCAAATGGATCGATACGACCTCCTCCCTACTGATCTCCGGCGACCCCCAATCTGTGGAAAAAGTGGATCAGCTCCTGATCAAGTTTGACATTCCCAATGAGGAAAGCGCAACTCCCTCCATCGAATTGATCGACAATACCAGCTTTCTCATCTACAAACTGCAGTACCACCCGGGCAATGATATCCAAAACTCGCTCAGACAGGTGGCTGCAAGCCTTGGCAAAAGCTCAAATGCCCCTGCGACACTTGTTGATGCGATCAACTCCCTTCAGTGGATCGAGATCACAAATTCTCTGCTTTGCACAGGCCAGCAAGAGGTGTTAGTGAAACTGAAAGACCTGATCCAAAGCCTCGACATCCCCCTGCGCCAGGTCTTTATCGAAGTTCTTGTCATCCAGACCGCTCTTAACAACCAGCAGAATTTTGGTTTGATGTGGGGTGGTCAGGTCAAATATTTGAATAAAACAGTCCTGCAAAGTGGAAATTTCCCCTTAACTCAAAGCGCCGGCAGTCAAAATCCGACACCAACGACACAATTTCCCGTCAATTTGCAAGGGATCAACGGGACAACAACGCCCAACAATACAAGCATCCCTTTCTCCACTGGATTTGACTTAGGTGTCATCGGCGATATCATCATGCACAAAGGGAAATCGTTCATCTCCTTGGGCTCTTTGTTAAATGCGATCCAGCTCGACACCGATTCCACCGTCATTTTAAACCCTAAAATCATCACGCAGGACAACCGGCAGTCCACAGTCTTTGTCGGGCAGAACATCCCGTACACAGGCGCGCTTGTCACCAACCAACAAAATAATACCACTATAACAGCAAACATCGAGTACCGCGATGTCGGCGTCTCCCTGACCATTACTCCTATCCTAGGGGATGACAACATCATCACGATGGACATCGTGCAGGATATCTCCCAGGTAACCAACAGCTCGAATGTCACCACATCCGCCACTCAGCTGAACGGGATCCAAACCAACCACACCCATATGGAAACTCGGGTCCATGTGCCGGATAACCACTTTGTGGCTCTTAGCGGTCTGATCGATGACAGCAAGACCCATTATCGAACAGCCATCCCTTGTTTGGGAGGTCTGCCCGTCATCGGCGCACTCTTTAGCGAAAATGACCGGAATGCCACCAAAAACAACGTCATCATCTTTGTCCGCCCTCAGATCATCACCTCCTACCAGGAGTACAAAAAGATCACAGAGCACCAGGAATGGCTATACAAAGATAACTCCCGTCTGCCTGTGTTGAAGGAAGAGTTTGACGAAGGGATTGACCTGGTCAAGGTTCCAGAGAATGAGTAGTCCCTGTGAGGGCCATGTTCACCTTTGCGGTCAGTTTTCAGCCTCGGAAATAGCTGGCGCTATTCCCTCGTCAAAAACTACAGCATCTGGGGCCTTTCGCTTGGCCGAAATTCTGCCCGTAAAGGTGAACATAGCCCCTTTGAGGATAAGTGGCAGGTGTGCTAGACTCTCAAGGCATTGGACCCTCTTTAAGGTTAAAAAATGTCTTGGCTCATCTCTAAACGTAAAATACTTTTCTTCTTCCTTTTCAGCTGCAGTTGTTTTTTTCAAAGCTGCCAGAGGGTATCGGATAAAATTGAACCCACCTTAAGTTATGCCGTCCAAGATAAGTACCTGCTTTCCCTCCCCTCTCCTTTTCCCCCTCTGACAGAGGAAGAAAAAACCCAGGACTGGGGCAAAGAGATGCAGATCGGCTTTGGCTTTGCCCATGAACTCGACCTCTACCAAGCCATCACTGCTTTTAAACGAGCGGAGTTCTTAGTACCAAAGACAGAAACCGTGCGCATCCAGGAGATCGAGTACGAGATCCTCCTCTGTTATTACATGGGAAAAAAGTACCAAGATGTCATCTATACCTTCGAGCACAGCTCGTTGCGCCATGCAAATCAGACATTTCCTGCGTTCCACGACCTGCTGCTCATCTTGTATGAAACCTACCAGCACGAGGGGAAGGAAAATCAGGCGGAAAGGATGCTGCAAGCCATCCAGTATAACTACCCAGAAGAGGGGGAAAAGCTCATCCTATCTACCGCACTTATCCAAGCCGACTTTCCCAAGATTAAAAGCATTGCCTCTGCCCCTCCCGATAAACCCTATCTAGATCACCTTCTGGAGGACTATAGCGCCAGAAAAAAGTCGGTCGGCACTGCCCAAGGGCTCAATGCCCTGCTTCCAGGGGCTGGCTACTTCTATCTTGGACAAAATCAATCGGGAACCACCGCTTTTTTCCTCAATGGCCTTTTCATCGCGGCCTCTGCCTATTTCTTTTGCGATGGGAATATCCCCGCAGGGATAATCTTTACCAGTTTTGAGGCCGGGTGGTACTTTGGGGGGATCTACGGCGCCGGCTTAGAGGCCAAATCCTACAATGAACGGCTCTATGAATCGATGGCATCCCCTATGATGAACAGAGAACGGTTATTTCCAGCCCTGATGCTCAACTATGCGTTTTAAACTTTTTGTGCTTTTTTTCCTGCCGATTTTGGTCCATGCCTCACCAGGTTTCTATGCACCTTGGGGTAAAGATGCCGATCTTGAATATAAACCAGGGGGTGGGGTTGAGAACCAGGTGCCCCAGGAAAGATCTATTGCCGTACGCACAGCAGAGCACATCATCCGTTTCCACCAAAATGTCCTCTCTCCCGTCGATGGGCCCCGGAGCCACTTTCGACCCAGCTCATCTGCCTACATGATGCAATCGATGCAAAAGCATGGATTCATCAAGGGCTTTCTCATGGGATGCGACCGCCTGATGCGCGAAAATAGCGATGAATGGGTCTACCGTAAAATCGAGGAGAACGGAAAGCTCTACAAATACGACCCCCCGCGTTAGACTAGGAATGACAACATGGTTTTTTGCCCTCGAAATTAATTACTTTTAATTATAATATTAATTATGTATATTAAAGATAAGCGGATGTTTATAGTGAATAGAGCCTTATTCACAAACTAAGCTTTTATAAACTCGAGAATTATAAGAGGGATTTATGAAAAGAACGATTCATACAAGATTTTTCAAAAGAAAAAAAGCCATGCTTACAAAAAAACTCAAAGAAGTTTCCAGAGATCTTAGTAGACTGACTCGCCACATCAGCGGCCTCTAATCCTAGAAATAGGAAGGATCGAGCTTGCTGATCTCTTCGTCAGTGAGCTCATCTGCATCGACGACAACAACGCATATGAATGCCCTTTCAAACTGAACCACTAACTACATATAAATTTGGCTGAAATTATTTATCACATTGTGAATATTAGCGTGCTTTAAACCAAGAGATTTAAAATTGGGAGGATTCTTCTCAAGTTCATTCAAAAATTTACCCATGTCTTGCTTGATCGCCTCCGGTAAATGCACGCGGGTAGTGATAGCAAGCAATTGATAAAGCCGAATAATATCATTCTTATGCTTGCGGATGTCTTTTTCATCCACAGCAGCATCTGTCCCCTGCAACGCTGAAAGATTCAACCAAGGCCTGCCTCTTCCATTGCCAGCATACAAGCAGTGCCCCCGATAAGCACATAATTATTTGTAAATGGAGTAAAATGGTTTCTAAATTGATCCAATCCTCTAATCATTTAATTTTCTTCATTAATTTGTTTAATACGGTCTCAACCCTTTCATCTGTGTTATCTTTTAAACTTAAGTAGAGAGAAAACAAATCAACAATCCCATTTTTTGCAAAAAGCAAGGGATCATAGCCCCAAACTTCCACCTCAATATCTGCTTCTTCCGCCGAAGGAAGCTCTTGAATGTTGCCTAATTGTTGCAAAGTCTTCAGTTCCTGCATGCTAACAGCATAGATAGGATGTTTGGGTTGCGACAACATAGTTTGTTCTGCAAGCGCGCTTAGGCCGGCAAGAACACCCAAAGACTTAATTTTCAACTTCAGCCACAAACGCTTTTTTACAGGGCTTTGCATCAATGGCTCGACCTGAGTCCAAAGCAAACATCGGTCCTTGTGAAAACTAAACAATCTCACTTTTCCCCTCCGGACAGCTTTCCCTAAACCCAATGATTCAAGTTCATTAAAAGCTCGAGTCATCGTCATGGGACTATAATTTAATACTTTAGCCAATTCTAAAGGAACAAATTGTTTCATCTCTTGATGAATAAGTGCGTAGATCACAATAGCCTGAGTCGACGGGCTCATCAATTTAGAAGCTATATTTTGTTTACGGCAAATCGAACAACTCTCTAGCCAATCCACCCCTAAGGTCGGTAGATAAATTTGCCGGCCGACAATGACAAACTGAACTCGATGTGCAACTAACCGCTTGCGGTTATAAGAGGACGCAAAAGCGCTTACATAAATGCAAGAAATTCCTGTTTTTTCCTGAACGAAATCTACGTGTTTGCGTATCACAGCAGGAGTAATCACATCCTCTTGCCGAGCCACCATCAAAATACATAGCTTGCCTAGCAGGGATGTTGTATAAAAAAGATAAAGATCCTGTAAAAAAAGAGGGAGATCTCCTGCATCTTTCCAAGATTTCAATTCAAGCTGGAGACCCATCGTTCCGTGAAGGTAACTTTTAAAGGCTTCCAGCATAGCTCCCCTAGGATTAAACCTAAACGATAACGTAATATCTGCACGATAACATAGTCGATGATATCGTGCAAAAACTATGTTATCGTATTGATTTTAAATACGTTAAACAGAAACTCCTAGGCAGAGGTCTTAACAAAATATACCGGTGCTACTTCAAACGTGCCCGTAATTTCTGTTTTACAGAAATTACGGGCACGTTTGAAGTAGCACCGGTATATACGGATACACATGATTCTAGAAATAGGAAGGATCGAGCTTGCTGATCTCTTCGTCAGTGAGCTCATCTTCTACAGAGTTCCCTTCAAAGACAAACTCTTCCCCGTCTGCTATTGGCTGAAAGGAGCGAGCAGGAGGTGGCGTACTCTTCTCTGCCTTATCTTCTTTGGTGTTTCTTCCCTTCAGGAAAAATTGGATAGGGGCCCCGAGAAAACCGTAGGCCTCGCGGAATTGATTGATGAGATACTTTTTGTAGGTATCTGCCATCAGATTGGCATTGTTGACAAACAGGACAAAACGGGGTGGCTGGACATCGACTTGCGCTAAATAGAAAATCCTGAGGCGCTTGCCCCCATCTAACATGGGTGGATGATATTTTTGGACAGCCTTTTCCACAAACTTGTTGAGCTGGCCTGTGGTGATGCGGCGGTTTTGCTGCTCGTGTACCTGGCGCACCGCGTTGAAGAGCTGGTCGAGGTTTCTCCCTGTTTTCCCCGAGACAAAGAGCATAGGACAGTGGTTAAGGAAGGGGGTGTCGATCTCAAAGCTTTTGCGGCAGTGCTCCATCCGAAACCCTTTGACAAGGTCCCACTTGTTAAATAGCAGGATACATCCTTTCCCTTGAGTTTCAATTTCGTGGGCAATCCGCTTTTCCTGGGCAGTGATCCCCCTATCGGCATCGATCACAAGAACGCATACGTCTGCCCTCTCGAGCGCGCGCTGAGTGCGAACAGCGGCAAATTTCTCAACGGCGTCATGCTCCGCAGTTTTTCTGCGAATCCCTGCGGTATCGATGAGTGTAAACCGATCTTCTCCTGATTGAACCTCGACATCGATGCTATCGCGTGTTGTGCCGGCAATAGGGCTAACAACACAGCGCTCTTCATCTAAGAGGAAGTTGACAATTGTCGATTTGCCGACATTGGCACGACCGATGATGGCAATACTAATCGAGGAACTCTGTACCTCATCTTCCTCAGGAAGTTGCAATCCATCAAAAGCCTCTTCGAGCAACTCTGCGACATGGAAGTTCTGAGTGGCGGAAACCCCGACAACTTTGCTGATCCCTAGGGAATAAAAGGGATAAATGAGGTCAAGCCGAGAAAAGTCATCGACTTTATTGACAGCCAAGACGACAGGTTTGCCGGTGCGCAAAAGCAACCTGGCAACAAACTCATCGAGTACAGTGATCCCAACGGTGAAATCGACTACCATCACAATCACATCGGCCTCTTCAATAGCAATCTCTGTCTGGCGTCGAATCTCTTCTTGGAAAGGAACCTCAGACTGGGGATTAATCCCGCCAGTATCAATGGCAATAAAGGGCTTTCCAAAACAATCCGCCTCGGCATACAAACGATCGCGCGTGACCCCTTCTGCCTCATCGACAATTGCGATCCTCTTCTTAGAAATCCGATTGAAAAGGGCTGACTTTCCGACATTTGGCCGCCCGACCAATGCCAATTTTGGAACCCGTTTTTTGCTCATTGTCCACTTACTCTATTAAATTAAGAGGGAATATTACTCGATCGACGATTAAAATGCTAGATGAAGTAATTAAATACTTTGATTTATAAAAGTCCTCTTTTTCCCCGTTGAGCTTTAGCCTTTTGGGTGGATTTCAAACTGGAGTTTTGGACTAAATTTGGCCTGCAGGGACGAGCGAGACAAAATCAGATCTAACTGACCGGCGAAGTCAATAGCGCTAGCTGTTGATGAGGAGGAAGTTAGATCTGATGAAGTCCGCGATATCAATACATTAGAGGTCATTAAGACAGATAGGCTTACCATTTTCTGTTTTCAAAACTGGCAAGTGGAAAAACTTGGCCTGTCTCATCGAAGTCCGCTCCACAAGACAAAAAATCGGGTCAACTGCCAACGAAGTTTTCAGACGGCTTTATATTTCCAGCCGTCGAGCATCCGCAGAGGATTTTGCTAAATGGGTCC
>CAJCHM010000024.1 GCA_903970255.1 Acidobacteriota bacterium | reverse complement strand
ATTTTTTTTATTGTTTTACTTATTGTTTCAGACTGGACTTTAGCCATTGGAGCGGAGCGCTTTTCCCAGATAGCATCCCCCATGCAGGGGGAATTTTGTAATGGTGGCATATTCAAGCCTACCATTACAAAATTCCCGCTGCCTGCGGGCGCTATCTAGAAAAATCGCTCCGCTCGAATGACTAAAATCCAGTCAGAACTTTAACAAGGAGCAGAGTGATGTTATCTTTTCCCCCCTTGTCCAGGGCGGCCTCGATAAGCTTATTTCCTATTTCTTGTAGGGGAAGCCCAGAGGAGAGTATCTTTGCAATTTTAGCCTCTTTGACGTAATCGGAGAGCCCATCGCTGCAAAGCATATACACATCGTTGGGATGGATGGGGATTACCCCCAGATCGGGCAAGATGGTGGGTAGGTTGCCGATTGCGCGCGTGATGACATTGCGCTTACGTGTAGGCAGATCCCCTTCTGCTAGGCAGTGGTCGATTGTAAGCTGCTCGAGGTCATTGCGAAAGCGGTAGAGCCTGCTATCGCCGACATGGCCATAAATGAGGGATCCATCCACCACAAGAAAACAACAGAGAGTTGTCCCCATTCCGGCATAATCGGGATGTTGCTGAGCGGCGTTAAACACTTTAGCATTGGCGCCTGCGATCGCTTTCCTAATGAGCTGGCAGGCATCTTCAATACTGCAATGTTGATCCATTGTATGAACAGATTCGCACATGCTTTGCAGGGCATGGGAAGAGGCGACCTCGCCAGCTTTGTGTCCTCCCATCCCATCGGCTAAGATATAAAATTGTTTGTCGTCAAGTGTTCCAAAAACATCCTCATTGTTACTGCGGACATAGCCGACATGGGTAATGCCAAAGCTTTCCAGTCTAATTGGGGTATCGCTCACTTATATCTCTGGGTTGACAACTTTTCCCATGAATAGCATTTCCAAAGACTTTAAATCGACAATGAAAAAGAGGAAGGGGTGATCTGCGATAAATGAGACAGGAGGTGTTTTTTCAAGGGCAGATTTTATACCGATGGTAGCAGCTGTGGCCGCTGCGGCTGTGACTCCATTTTCATCGAGTGTAAAAAAAGTTTGATGAATCACTTTGTTTAAAAACAGATCGCGCAAGCCGTCGATACCGATAAAGTTCGCATTGGAATCAAATGCATCTTCCATTCCTAGATGCTCAAGGGGGGGCTGTAAGTTCAATCGGGTATTGAGGGTGAATTTGGGTAGTTTAAGATCAACTAAAGCTTGCGACATAGAAGAGAGCCAGTGGGTAAATTCATTGGGGAGCTCACCTACCATTTCAGTGAAGTTATCCGCAGACTTTGGCAAAAGCATGACATACCCCATATTGCCGCCACCGGTGGAGGTTCCAACAAAGGGGATACAGACTGCCTGGATCAGTTCATTCTCATAAAAGGGAAGCACCATTTTTTGGTGCATCATTTGTGTATTGATGCTTGTTTCTGATGTGGGATGAAAAGGCCAATCTTGAGTGAGCTTTGGATTGAAAGGGGAGGTCCATTCTCCTTCAAAGTAGGCTGCATTTGTGAGTACAAGGTCGGTAAGCTCATTAATGTCATTGGCGTTAAGAAGAGTTGGAATTTTGCCCTCTGTTTGTAAAGAGATCCAATCATTGATTGTAGTGGTTGCATTTGCAGGCATTGAAAAGTTAATTCTCTCAAGTTTTGCCTGGAACTGTTTTTCGATAGCATACCGGAAATCGGCAAGCAGAAAAGTGGATTGATCTACCCAGAGGGCATTAGCTGTGTGGAGCTTGTAGGCTTTATTGCTATTTTGCAAAGGGGTAAGAGATTGATTGAGTGCAAACGAGGTTTTTGCCACTTTTTTCCGATCGATTTCCAAATGAAGTGCTTTTTGCATTTGGGACTCTGTATCTCCTCTTGCTCCCAGATAAACCATCGCAAGGCCATTAGAGATGCTATAGGGTGAAAAGACTAAATTTGTATCCTCACAATCAATGCTTGGATAAAGGGAAAAAGCAAACTGGGTATGGTCTGCTGTAAGCTGAGCCACATCTGTATTGATATCTGCACAAAGAGGGGAGGCTGCACCAAGTAGAAGGGCAAGCAGGTATCGGAACATAAAAAACCTCCTAATCAATCAGGAAAGAAAACGATTCGGAATGTGCTCACTGCGTTAAATGTCATATGCAGTCCAATAGAGGCAAAAAGGGAAGCTTGTCTTTCGTAAATGAACCCTAAGAAAAGGGCCAGGACAAAGAGCGATGCAACAAGAGAGATATTGCCAAGCCCTTGACTTGGAGCAAAATGAAACAGAGAGAAGCAAAGGGCAGAGAGAACGATCGCGCCTTTTATCGGCATGTAGCGTTTTAGGTAGGTGAGCAGACAGCCGCGGAATAAAAATTCTTCGATGATGGGAGCTGCAATGAGAATGGTAAAGAGCGCTACAGATAACATTGCCGGGGACTCAAGAGTGGTCTTTAAATAATGCACCGCAACTTGTTCATAATTTTCAAATTTAAAGAAAAAATAGAGAGCCATATCTGCCAATTGCCCAATTGCCAGTACAAGAGGAAAGCTGATGATCCATGTCATGATCCCCATCAAAAAATCGATGGCGATGTTGGTTGGGCGGGCAATCGTTCGATCTTTCCAGATTTTTCTAAAAAGGAGGGGGTCTTGCGCTCTGCAAGACAAGTAGAACAAAGTAAAAATGGCACCCAAAATCAGAAGTTGCAACCAGCTGAATGCAGCATTAGGAATATTTTTATTTGTGAGAAATGAGTAAAAATATTCGATGGCTTTAGCCAAAAGGGGGGCGATGACCATCGTCATCCCCAAATAGATAGTAAACGCAGCAATGAGAGTGACGATACCCACTGGGTTAGTTTTTTTTTCCCTCCCGTGAGGGAGCACAAAGAAACCGTAAGATTTAGCCAACCACAAGAGGATGGCTCCGATGAGTCCAAAGAGGAAAATAACCTTAAGGTAATCGATATATCCTTCCATATTATCTATGTGAGGCCATTAAGATGTAATCATCGATCCGATTGCCGATCTCTTTGATGAATTTTGCATGAGCAAGACCTGTTGGCGAGATGCTAAAAGAGGCATTTCCCCAAGGAACTTGGTAGAAGTTCTCCTGTGTAAACTGGCGCGGAATGAAATGGGAGTCGTGAACTAGCTCCTGTAAAATCACCTTGGGTTCTTTATCGCGAAGATCAAAGATGCGTACGCGCATGCTCATGTTTAAATGGGCGTTGCACTCGCTTGGATTCGAGGTTTTTTTCCGATCTTGCAGGATCCGCTCTTCATGTTCGACAAGCTCTAAAAAGGCGACAAATTCCTCCCCTTGAAATGCATTTTTTACCCACGAGATATCGGAGGCAAAGGGGTTGTTTTTTTCATTTAACCGCTTTATTTTGGCTATCACCTGATGAGGATCGACAATGGCGATATGGTTTAACTGCTTTAGGCGCTCATAAAGGCAAGAAGAGAGCTCATCTGAAATGTTCCAGTCGTAATTGCCCCGGGTATTATCGATGATTGGCACAACCGATACGATGGGTTTATTTTGGGCAGATGTCTGGCTTAATGCCATGTTTTGATTGCTGCTGTGATCATCGCACCCTGCGGCAATGAGAGCTAGGGTGACAAGGCTGAGAATAGAACGCGACATGGAATCCTCTCCGGACTTTTAAGATTTATACCCAAACATAACAAAAGCTCGACTTTGGCCCCAAGTGGAATTTATCACAGTGCTTTGGCAATCAAAGCTGAGTAGGGGGAGAGATCATAGGTATCGCCAAGAGGGGGCTTAGCCTTTGGATCCTCACAAAAATCATGGGGGGAGGGGAGGGAGGTGTCGACAATCCGGTACCACTTTTTTTCTTTGGGCGGTCCTGGCAACTGGATGTGGGCACTTTCAAACCTTGGGTTGAAGGCGATGTAAAGCGATTCCAAATGGATATTATCATGCAATGTAAGCCCAAGAAACCGATTCTCCCTTTCCCAATGGGGTTCATTGGCTTTAAGTCCATGCCAGGAAACATCTTCCTCTTTTAAAAACTCTTTGCGTTGCAGCAAAGGATTTGCCTTGCGGAATTGAATCAGGAGCTTATGGAAACGCACAAAATCTGCTTGGGTCTTTAAACTATCCCACAAAAACCAATTGGGTTCATCTTGGCAATAGGTGTTGTTATTGCCGTTTTTAGTGTGGCCGTATTCATCCCCCATTAAAATCATGGGAGTGCCGATGGCAAGCATCAAAGCTGCGTGGAGGTTGCGCATCTGTCTTTGACGAAGTTTCAAGATTTCTTTGTCATCAGTTGGCCCTTCATGCCCACAATTCCAGCTATCATTTTCATTCGACCCATCCTGATTTTCTTCCCCATTGTCTTCATTGTGTTTGTCTTGGTAGCTCACAAGGTCGCTTAATGTAAATCCATCGTGGGCTGTGATAAAATTGATGCTGTGGAAGGGTTTGCGGCCGATCCCATAAAGATCTTCCGATCCAGAGATCGCTTTAGCAAATTCTCCTACTTGGTTGTCAGTTCCTTTGATGAATCGGCGTACGACATCCCGGTATTTTCCATTCCATTCAAACCACCTTCCACCCCCTGGAAAACTTCCCACTTGGTAGAGTCCAGCTGCATCCCAGGCTTCGGCAATCATCTTCACATCCGCTAAGATGGGATCGTGGATCATCGCAACGATGACAGGAGGTTGGACAAGCGGGATCCCTTTTTCATCGCGCGTCAGACAGGAGGCTAAGTCAAAACGAAATCCATCGACATGCATTTCACTGACCCAATAGCGCAAAGAATCCATGATGAATTGGGCGACAACGGGGTGATTGGAATTAAGAGTATTGCCTGTACCGGAAAAATCGATATAATGCCCTTGAGGATTGATCATATAGTAAACTCTATTGTCGATCCCTTTGAAGCAAAAAAATGGACCTGTTTCATTTTTTTCAGCTGTGTGGTTATAGACGACATCGAGGTAGACCTCGATCCCGTTTTTATGCATTTCTTTGACAAGGGTGCGGAAATCATCCATAGCTCCTGTCCAGTCATGCGAGGTGCTGAATCGGTTCATCGGAGCAAAAAAGTTGACCGTAGAATATCCCCAAACATTCTTTAATTTTTGATCCGTTTTGGGATTGACATGTTGATTTTCACACTCATCGAACTCAAAGATCGGCATCAACTCGATGGCATTGACGCCTAAACTCTTCAAATAGGGAATTTTTTCGACAATTCCTAAAAATGTTCCAGGGGCTTTTGTTTTGCTTGAAGGATGCTGAGTAAATGCGCGCACATGCATCTCGTAGATGATTAATTCTTCGATGGGGATTCTAGGGGATTTGCTTCCTTCCCAATCAAAAGGGGATTCGAGGATCACTTTTCCTCGGGGTGACCACTCTTCTTGATTTAGGTCTTGATGGCCCCATTGATGGGCAGTGTTTAATCCCTTGGCATAAGGGTCGAGCAGGATGTGGTTGGGGTTATAGATGTTTCCTGGGGGTGTTTGAGGTCCTGTAATCCGATACCCATATTCGAGTTGATCGCAATGGAGGCCATCCAGGAGAATATGCCATACCCTGCCTGTTTTATTTATTCCTGGATCTAAGGGGACCTCTGTAAAGGGATGCTTGGAATTTGGAGAAAAGAGGCACAAAGTAACCCCAGTTGCATGTTCAGAATACAGGGCAAAATTGATCCCATTTCCTTTTCGGCTGGCTCCCAGAGGGGTAGGGGATCCCCTTTCCCACTCGATTTCGCTTTCATGTGAATAAGTCATAAGTATTTGGTTTTTAAAATCTTAAGCTTTTTTTGGTATTTATTTCTTATCAATGACATTAACTAAAAAACAAATTTGACTGCAAGGGGGTAGTAGGTAAATTATTATTTAGATTGATTAAAAGATCTCCTTTTTGTTAAAATTAAATTATAAAAAGATGTTTTTCTTCTGGATTTGTAAGATTGGGATCGATGAGCCTCATCGCAAAGCAAACGATTTAAAACAGAAAAACATTTTTGTTGCTATTTTTGAGAACAAATTGGAAACTTCTCCCAATCGGGTGTAATTTTCGAGTATGCAATCTCGAACGATAGCTTAAGAAATTAACATTTACTAAGGAGGATTCATCCATGTCATTGGAAAATGCCAAGCAAAACCTAAAAGAGTTCGGCAAAGAGCTGAATCTCGAATTGGTGTTTGACGAAAACCATACCTGTATTTTGGGTATTGATAATACCTTTTCTCTGCACTTAACTTATGAGCCAAATTCTGACCGTCTCTATCTCTATTCCCCAGTATTAGATGGTCTCCCAAAAGATTCTTCAATCCGCCTTCGCCTTTACGAAGCGCTGCTTGAAGGAGCCATGCTTGGCGGCCAAATGGCCGGCGGTGGAATTGGTGTTGCTGTTCCTGAAGAGTTGATCCTGTTGCACGCTGTTTTAGAAATGGGTGTAGGTGCGGATGCCTCTTCTTTGAGACGTTTTGCTCCCCTTTTTGTTGAAGCTGTAGAGCGGTGGAGAGCACGGGCAAAAGATATTTGCGAAGGGCGCGAGGTTGCCCCAAAAGAAATTGGAATGCACGGCGGACCAGGAATGCCAGGTGGAATGCCAACCCCCGGTGGTGGCGGTGGCAAACCGGGCGAGCGCTTCATCAAGATCTAAACTGTAATCATTTCCAGAAAGCTGCAAATACCCCTCTAAATCTGAAGTTCAGATGAGGAGGAGGGGTTTTTTGTGGCTTTTTTCATAAATACTCAGATACACCCACTGTACTTGGCACGGTTAGGCTCTTAAACTTTTGGCCGAGCAGACGCAGCCGAATCAAGTTAGCGTGATGCCCAACATACACACTGCCAACAACTTACAAAGTGTTATTTAAGAGTCATACTGGACTTTAGCCATTGGAGCGGGGCGATTTTTCTAGATAGCGCCCCGCTCCAATGGCTAAAGTCCAGTCATAAGGCACCATTCCTAATTGGCGCAATCTTTAAGCGCCTGCTCTAGGTTCAAGGTCATAGGAATGATCAGTGTTTCGGGAACCTGTGCTTTTAGGTTACACATCAAAAAGGACAGGCCGAATGTTTCTTCAATATCGGTAGATGTTAAAGTAGTCTCAGCAAATGCGTTAGAGAGACATCTGATCATTTTTTCTTCTTCTAGATTGTGACTATTTGTTAAAGGATGGTTTTTTATGCAATTGGCAAGGTTTGCATGAGATGGAAAATGAAAGATAGGATTGCCAGAGGCGTCAAATTCTGGGCTGAATGCTTTGTTAGTTTGTTGTTGCAGCGCAAAAAGACGACAGACTGATAAGGCCAATCCGCTAGCACCTGCAAGTATTTCTGCAGCAATAAGTTTGTTGCTCGCCTTTCCATTCTTCCAGTCTATAGCCCCTTTCACAAGCAAAGCCATACCCATTGTCCCCGTTGCCGTGGCAACAGGATCATAGGCGTTTGCAATGGAGTAAAAGGTAGAAGCTGTGTTATTTGTTATCCAATGGGTTATGCCGGTTAGGGTCGAATAGATATAATTATTCACGCTGATCTCCTAAGACTCTTAAATAAAACTTTGTAAGTTGTTGGTAGTTTGTGTGTTGGGTGTTGCGCTAACTGGATCCTTTCAAGCGCGGTAGATTTTGCCTGAACCCGTGTTATTTTCATTCGAATTTCGCGGTCGCGTTTGTTATGCTGGACTTTAGCCATTGGAGCGGGGCGCGTTTCAACTGTCAGCATTATATCGTCCGCGCAGTTTTATCTGGATTTCAGAGAAGTAGGAAAGTAGCTCTCTATCCGATTCTTTCATTTTTTTTTCAATTTGTCGGATGCTCGTCATCACAGTTGAGTGGTCTCTAGAGAAAATGCGACCAATGCCCTGAAAGGGAAGCTTTAATTCAAGCCGGCAAAGGTACATCGCAATCTGCCTGGGAAAGGAGTACACCTGCGCTTGGGAATTGCCAAGCAGATCTTCATTGCGGATTCCAAATGCCGCAGATATAGCAGTAATGATTTTCTCAGGGGTTAGAGCCTTTTTTTTCTCCTCTAACGAAAGATCGTTGAGCATCTTTTTTGCAGACTGCAGATCAATCGAGAGGGAATTCCCTTTATGCTGCGCATTGCTCCCGAGATGGGATCGCAATACTAGTGCCTCCAATGCTTGCAGCAGGGAATGGCTGGTGGGGAACGTTTCAAGAAGATATTCATTTACCTCATGCAAAAGTGGGAAACCCAAACTTTTAGAACGGTATTCCAACACCTTTTTTAGATCTTCGAGGTTTAATTTTTCAAAATGGAGACTAATGCCCCATTCAAACCGTGAAATAAGACGCGGCTCAATTTCCTCAAGTTGCGCTGGATTGCATTTTGAGGAAAGGATGATCTGCCGGTTTGAACTGTGGAGAGTGTTAAATGTATGGAAAAATTCTTCCTGGGTGGCATTTTTGCGGGCAAATACGTCCACATCGTCAATCAAAAGGATATCGACGTTGCGATAGGTTTTTCTAAAGTCTTGCATTTGGGATTCTCGGATTGCAGCAACGACATGTTCAGTAAATGTCTCGGCACGTGCGTAGTGGGCATTTAATCCCTGTTTTTTGAAAGCTTGAGTGATTGCCATCAAGAGATGCGTTTTCCCTGAACCACCTCCTCCCCAAAGATAAATCGGATTAAATGAGGCAAGCGCAATTTTGGGATCCTCGAGGATCTGGGTCGTCGCATTATAACCTGTTAATTGGCAAAAAAGTTCAAAGACGATTTTATTGGAGTCTGTTGTGATAAAGTTCTCTAAGGTCATTGCAGGATCGATCTTATCTTTAAAAAAATGGACCGGGGGAATGACCGCCCCTTTTTCTTTTTTTAAGAATTTGGAATTGGATCGCTTGGGTAGAGATTCTGCCAGAGTTAGGTGGACTTTAATGGGTCTGAAGTTGTTATTAACAAACTTTGATTTAAGCTGAGGGCGGATATGTTCTTCAAACCATAGAACTTGAAAGGAGTCTTGGGCTTCCAAGTAAAGATTGCCCGAATCAAAATGGACAATTTTAAGCGTGCGCAGCCATTTGGAGACAGCATCAGTGCCTAAAGGTCCTTCTTGTTTCTGGATAAAATCTTCCCAAGCCTGCATCGATTATCTCAGAATTGCGCCGCTGTGCAGATTGACATAGCTGCCCAGTTGTTTTAGTTGAACTTATCTTATCCTTTCGATATGTGGGTTCTTCTTCACCATCCTACGCGACATCATCCATTGTTGCAAGATCCCAAGGGCCATTGAGGAGAGCCAGTAGAGGTTAAGGCCTGATGGAAAGTGATAAAACATTACGGCAAAGACAATGGTCATGATGTTGCCCATCATTCTCTGCTGTTTCTGTTGATCGGTCATCAGGCTCTTATCTTTTGGTACCGATGCGCTGAACCGCTGTTGCGCCCACATCACTCCGCCAAGAAGTATGGGTAGGAGGTGAAAGCTAGTGCCAAAGAAGATCACAGGGTAGTTCCAACTAAAGACAACGTCAGGGGCGGCTAAGTTATCGATCCAACCGGGGATAAAGCTGGCTCCGCGGAGTTCAAAGGTGGATTTAAGCAAATCAAACATCCCGATCAAAAAGGGGAGCTGGATGAGCAGAGGGAAGCAGCCGGAGAGTGGGTTGACCCCTTTTTCCCGATAGAGGGCCATGATCTCCATCTGTGCGCGTTTGGGATCTTTTTTATATTTTGCTTGGATCTCAGAAACTTTAGGTGCGACCTCTTGCATTTTGATGGTCGATTTGATCGACCATGCATTCAATGGATAGAGCATCACCCGAAGCGCGATTGTCAATAAGATGATGGAAACACCCCAAGAGGAGGTCACCTTGTAAAAGAAGCTCATGAGCACGAAAAGGAACTTGGCAAACGGCTCGGAAATGAATGTGAACCAGCCGTGAAAGCTGAGCGCGGCATAATAATTGGGATTGTAGCCGGTTGCCGGATTGGAATAGGTCGCATCGACCCGTTTGAGGATATCTCCCTGTAGCGGGCCAGCATAATAGCGCAGTTGTGTCGTCTGCGCCCGCAGGGGGATCTGGAACTCGTACCCAGGGTATTTCTCTGCGGGGTAAAGGTTATATTCCGGGTCGATAATCGATAGACGGGTTGGATCGACATTTCCTGGAACCTTGCAGGCCCTATATCCGGGGGGAACTTCAGTTAGTGGGTCAACGATGAGGCCAAAGAAACCATTAGCAGAGCAGACCCAGTCTGGATACACGCTTGAGGAGACGGAGCATTCCACCTTAGGGAGGGAGAGCGACTCAACAGCGCTTTTTTGGTTGGCTTTGGTGATTTTATAGGTCAAAGCAGGGGCTGGGTTATCAGAGATCAATTCCACCTCAGGAACGCCGCTTGTGAGCCATAATCCTCTAGCATCCCCCTCGATTTTGATTGCAACCTCGAGGACGTAGGGGGCTTCATCGGGGTTTTTAGGAAAGGCATAGGTTTTATTGATTTTGCGCTCCCCATCGGAATACTCAAGCTCGATCAGGTCTTTTTCCAGACGCTTTAAAGAGAAAATTTTGCGTTGGAGATCCTCATTTGGTCCATCGATTTTCAGCGCATAGTGTTTAATCGGAGCTGGATAGGCAGGTTGGTCTTTAGCATTGAAAATTGTTCTTCGCAAAAGGGGGTAGTAACCTCCGACAACAGGCTCCTCAATCTTTTTTACACCCCCTCCATGATTGATGTAATAGGGCAAGGAGGGGTAATGGTCATCAAAACTATAGTCTTCAGCAAAAAGCCGATCGAAGCGGATCGGTTTGACAAAGCTCTTAGGGTTTTGTTTGGAGTGGAAGGGGAGATTGATCTCAGCGATGCTGCCGCCGACATTGGAAAATACAACCTGTTGGTAGTCATTCTGCAGGACAAAAAACTCTTCATTTTTGGAATTGGCAACAGCTGGGGCAACAGATCCAGTATTGCTTTGAGCTGAAAAGTTTTCCTGACTCAACTGGGTCTTGGGAGGCACCGACTGTTGCTGGGGAGGGGGGCTTTTGAAGAACCACTGATTGACAAAGAAGAGTGCAATCGTCAGACCAATGACGAAGATGAGCGAGCGTCTGTCCATTTGAGTTAACCTTATATATTGAGGGGATTGCAAAACTCCATCGGCGTTAAAAGCATCACATTTGGGCCGCGAAGCGAGGTTTGCAATTCCCTCTATTGCGATGTTGAGAACGGAGTCTACCAGATCTAGGAAATTATTGCCAAATCGGTATATACCGGCGCCACCTCAAACGTACCTGTCATTTCTGTTTTAACAGCCCCCTTTTCCCTCCCCCCAAACAGGGCCTTATTACTTCGAATAATGTCCCTGTTTGGGGAAAGGAAAAATGGTCGCGTTAAAACAAAAATGACAGGTACGTTTGAAGTAGCACCGGTATAAACCGGCGCCACCTCAAACGTACCTGTCATTTCTGTTTTAACGGCCCCCTTTTCCCTTCCTACTTCGAATAATGTCCCTGTTTGGGGAAAGGAAAAATGGTCGCGTTAAAACAAAAATGACAGATACGTTTGAAGTACCACCGGTATATACCGGTGCAGCAATACAGTTGGTTCAGTCTATATGACATCATTATTCAAACATGACTCATTGGCCAATCGAAGGTGGTTTGCTCTGTCTCTTGTGGAACAATTAGGCAACATTGGTAGTGAAGTGAATCGAGTGGTTCGAGCTCGAGGGAACCAACAGAGGTTTGATTATGCTGTCTCACGTGCGCTTGAGCTGTTTGATTTGACCCTATAAGGGACCCTAGATGGCGTAGACGTCTCAAAGAGATAGCGCGGACACGCGAACTTTTTTGTGCTGCGGCCTTGGGAATGCCTGAATATGACACTTCCCTTGAAGACCTTAATAATTATTTCTATCATTTTGCTGTTGCTGCTCAACTACAGCAACATAAATCATAAGGCATAGATTAATGCAGGCGATCGATTTGAGAAATGAAGCCTTGAAAATCACCCGTTGAGCGGACGTTATCTAGCCACTCATCTTGGAGCAATTCATCTAGGGGGGGGAGTGCAGCGCAGGATTTTGCTTTTTCTAAGCAGCGCATCCCTTGATCGCACTGACCCTGGAGGGAAAAGAGGCATGCTAGATAGTAGTAGCTCTGCAAATTGCCAAGGCGCATTGCGGCATGGATCTTGTGCTCTGCTTCTTTGAAAAATTGGTCGGATTCAGAGGAGTCGTGAGAGTGGGTGGCAAGACCGATGAGCGTTGCTGCCCAGTCGAGCAGGATCACATCGTTCTCTTCATCATTTTTTAGACTCAAACGGTAGTGGTGGATGGCTTTGTAGAAGTGATCTGATTCGCTACTTAGTTCTCCTAAGTGGGAGAGCGCAAGTCCCAACCGGTGATGAACCAGATGGAAATCGGGATCGATCATGAGGATATGGGAGAACATTTCGATGGCGCGCAAGTAGTAGAATTCTTCTTCGTAGAAGTCGCCGAGAGCGTCGAGTGTGCAAGCGTAGGGGAAGAGCCAGTCGGGATGGACGTAGACGGCATTTTTTTGTAAATTCAAGAGGCGCTCGAATTGGGAGGAGGCCTCTTCGAGCCATTTTTGCAGCTGCGTCATTTCACCCAGCTTCCAAAGGGCAGATGCATAGTCGAAAAGGTAATAGGTGGAAGGGTGTAGATCGATCGCTTTTTGAAAAAAGCGGAGGGAGAGTTCAAGATCTTCCGTATTATTTTCTAGTTCGCCAAGTAAAGAATAGGTCCAGCCAATGGCGTGCCAATGGCGATAGCAGGTGCGGTCAATCGATAGGCCGGCCTGGAATTTTTCGATCGCTTGGTAATAGTAATCGCTATCGTCGAAATAATGGCCAAATGCCTGCATACAGATCCCATAGCTGTACCAAATATCGGGATCTTCACTCTGCTTTTCAATGCTCTCACAAATTTTGTTCTGAGCATCATAGATCAAATCGAGCCGATCTGTATAGTTGCCAAGCAATGCAAGAGCCTCTGCCCAAATTGCCTGGATCATCGGGTTCTCTGAATCGATCCCATAAGCGCGATGGGATTTTTCGACACTCATGCGCAACCGTTTGACATCGGCTGTGCGCTTAGCAGAGTCGCAAAGGAACTTGGCCCAATTAAGCCATACTTCACTATTAAGAGGCTGAATCTGTGTTGCTTGAGCAAAGCAGTCACTGGCTTGCGAGAAATGATCCTCATCATGAGTTTGCAGATAGAGCTTTTCCAGAGCATCTGCAAGAAGGATCCAACTATCGAGTGCTCTAGGATCTAAGGAGACCGCTGTTTTCAAGCATTGGATTGCTTTGATATAAAATCGGTTGTCATTGATGTGGCCGGCAAAGGTCAGACATGCATAGCCAAAATCATTCCAAAAATCTGACTCGAGTTTATCTTGAAAAGAAAGAGCTAATTGAAAGGCTTCAATGGCCTGGTGCCAATCAAGGGCTTCCCCGGAGTGCTCTGCTAGATGGGCAAAGACGATCCCTAAATCCCAATAAAGCTCAGATAGTGCATCGCGCCCCTGCCCTTGAGATAAGGTAACAGCCTGATTTAATTTTTCTCGAGCTTCTTTAAAATAGTGGTGCTCACCCGTATTGATCCCTAACGTGCAGAGCAGGCTGCCCCAAGCTTGCCAAGCATCGAAGTAGCCGGGATCAAGGGTGGTTGCCATTTTAAATTTTTTGCTAGCTAGCAAGAGAACTTTTTCTTTCCCTTCATCATGGGCGAATTCAAACAGAGAAAGTCCTTGCGAGTAGTAATTTTTTGCGCTCTTTGGGTCGAGTTTTAGAGAGGACTCAAAGTAACTCAATGCTCCTGCCAAATCGTCTCTTAAGAGAGCTGTTTCTCCTTGGGCAAGCAGAGTGCTTGCGATATCGTAAGCGTTCAAACGCAGCAAGTTTTCAGAAGATCCGCGGCTACCTTCTATGTGAATAGAAGAGAGATCTTCATCGGTTGGTAGCTGATTCAAAGTATTTTGATCCATGGACAACTCTTTGCGATTTGCAAAAGAGTCGGATTATAGAAGACCCCCCTTTTTTGGACAATCCAGCATCCTTTTTTGAGGTCTAATTCAGTGTTGTTTTCATCGATAATAAAATCTTTTACCATTAACCATCAACCTCTTAGTCATTTTTTTGTTAACAAAAAATTTATAAATCGGGTACAACTTAAATTTAATATGTACACTGGAGGGAAATGATGTTTATTTATCAGACAAGGGTGCGTCTAAGAGATACCGACGCAACGGGGGTTCTTTACTTTTCTGAGCAATTTAATTTTGCAATGGAGGCATTCGAAGAGTTTTTAAAGGTGCGTGGATTTTCGTTAAGAGAGCTGATGAATACACCCTATTTGCTGCCGGTGGTTCACGCTGAAGCAGATTATCTTTCCCCTCTGATGGTCGGGGATGTACTCGAGATCAATATGCAGGTGAGCAAGATTGGCTCTTCTTCTGTGACTCTAGAATACACCTTTTTCGATCTGACTCGAAGAGCGGATGCAGGAAAGGCGCAAATTGTCCATGTCGTTGTGGACAAAGAGACAAGAAGACCCACCCCGATCCCCGATTTTTTAAGATCTCTTCTTGAGGGCGGGTAAAGGCCTTTAGGGTCTTGCACCGCATTTGGTTTACTTGGACATGCGATAATTGCTTTCGGCAAAAGCCAGAGGATTTTTCTCGCTACGACTCGATTTTAGCCTTTGGAGCAGGGCGCTTTTCCCAGATAGCATCCCCCAGGCAGGGGGAATTTTGTAATGGTGGCCTATTCAAGCCTACCATTACAAAATTCCCGCTGCCTGGGGGCGCTATCTAGAAAAATCGCCCCGCTCCAATGGCTAAAGTCCAGTACGAGGAGAAATTAAAAAGTCTATTCTCTTGCCGAAGGGGCAAGCCCCCTGGACACCCCCTCCCGCCTTTCATTTTTGACCCCAATTTAGAAACTTTACGGCGTGTATAAGGGGTCAAAAACTCCAGTTGGGTTGATAAAAAAATCTTACGACTTGACTTCACTAAACATATTTAGTACGATAGGGGTATCTGAAATGGGGTGTATAGTGCCGATCAGCGGAGAGAAAATGCGTAAGCTCTTCTATCAGAAGGGATATGAGCTTGTTCCAGGAGGTGGGAAGGGGAGCCACTGGAAGCTGGTAAAAGGGAACAAAACGATCATAATACCCAATCACAAAGAGCTAAGTACAGGCATGGAACACAAATTAATGAAAGCTCTAAAGGAAAACTGAAGGAGAGCATATGAAGTATCATTTTAAGGTGCATAAAGAGAAGAATGGTTTTTGGGCAGAATGCCTAGAGTTAAAAGGATGCTTTACCCAAGGGGGGTCCATGGAAGAACTTAATCAGATGATGCGGGAGGCGCTTAACCTCTATATTGCGGAACCAGAGCATTCAACTAGGCTTGCCAATCTCCCAGATGATTCGATCAGAAAATCCAAGCATATTGTGGAAGTTTCTGTCGATTCTGAAATCGCTTTTTCTTTTCTTATGAGATATTACAGAATCCAACATGGAATGACACAGTATCAAGTCGCCAAGAAGCTGGGTTTTGACAATATCAATAGCTACCAGCGTTTAGAGCGCAAAAAATGCAATCCAAGCTTAAAAATGCTTTCAAAAATCAAAGAAATTTTCCCCGAGTTTTCTTTAGATTTTGCTGTAGTCTGATGGTTTATTTGCACTCTTGCAGAACTTGAAAGTTCTGCAAGAGTGCAATTTCTTTCCGCGCTTAAATTGCCTTCGGCAAAAGCCAGTAAATTTCTCATCAACAGGTAGTTTTTCGCAATCGATTTTTTTCATGAAATTCGAACTTGCAAATATTGATCGAAAAAGAATAAAACTTCTCTCCTTGAATTAAGAACCTATCGCGAAAATCCAGATTTCACCATTCGGAGATGCAATGATCAAAACAATAACTGAAACCAGAACAGAAACCAGTAACACACTTCATTTAGCATTAAGAAGCCAACACCTCTCTCTTGAAACAGGCGCAGCTAAACTAGATGAGTTGGCAACAGCAATCATTGAGCATGCAGATGATAAAGATGAGCTTTCTAAAGAGCTATTAAGATGGGGTGTTGAGTTTCTCAACCATGTGGACACTTGCGAACTGGAGCCATCTGATCAATCCCTTCTAGAGCGGGCAAAAAAGCTGGAGGAGATCTTAGAGGACCCCATTCACAGACGGCTTGTCTATGATCCGGTTATTGTCCAGACTAAAGCCGGACCCCAGCTTTGGGACAATGCAGTATTCAAGCGCTACCAGGAGTTGAGTTTACGTGTTTTTCATAGAAATGTCATTGCTAACCCCCACCCACTAGCAGGAAAAATCTTGGATTTGTGCTTTCCGACTCGAAAGGTTGTGCAATACACTCAGGAAATTTCCTCCTTCTCGCCTACTGCAATGACCCCAATGTTAAGTCAAGAAGATGTCAATGAGCTCATCACTTTTGAAAACAGGATAAACCTTGTGCCTGTGGAAAAAGAGCAAATAATGCTAATCCAAAAACTCAATACTCTCGGCTCCGTTGCTCTTGTAGAGCTCAAAAAAAATGAAGTGGCACTTGCGGAAGGTCTTCAACAGTTTGAGAAACAAGAACAGGAGCGCACGGAATACGTTAGAGAGAGCTTAAGTGAAATCCGAGAAGAATCGGAAAAGAGAGTAAAAATCACTGAAGGTCTGCTTCAAGAGGTAAAAAAGGTGCAGGCGATCACTCAGTCTCGATTGGAGGAGTCAACAGCAGAGAATGCAACTTTGAAGAATCAAGTTAATGCCCTCAGATCTCACCTCGGCAGCATGCAGTCGCAACTCAATAACATGTCACAGCCCAAGGGCGGCGGCTGGTGCATCATTTCATAGGAGACACACGATGAACTCAATAACTACAGTAATCACGCAGCAGCCCGCTCCTGTGTTACCTCCTGTACAGCTTAAAGTATCCAATAAACATAAGGTGAAGGTTTTTTTGGAAAAAATCCAGAAAGAGTGCGACAAGCTTCCCTTGCAGCACAGCCAATCGGTGTCTCAATGGTTTACTCTGTGGGGGGAGACTTTCTTGAAAAAATATGATCCAGACTCAGCCCTGGAGGAGGAGCGCGTTGATGCCGCTTCTGGGATTTCCCATCTTATCCATTACGGGCTAATGCATGTCACCTATAACATTGCGCAGCAGGAAACCGAAGAACAAATAGCTTGGTTCGATCTGTCGGAAGAGGCTAAGGCGATTTTAGATGAAATCGTCCCAGTGGGAACCGGCGAGAAATTTTTCAATGAGTATGAGTCTTATGAGGCTCAAAAGAAATATCTCTCTACAGTGAGTTCTCTGGAGGAAGTGTTTGAGCAAAATGGGGAGGATTTATACGGGGGTGCCAATGAGGTCAACCAAGAGCTTATCCATCTTGATGATCAAGTGAGACAACAACTCTTACAAACAGCAGAGACATATGAGTTAAAGCAACTCTATAAGTGTGTTGATTCTGCCACCCATGAGATTGAAAAATTATTTCAAGAAACAAAACAAGACGTGCAGGGCGCAGAGAAGATTGGACAGAAACTGGAACAGACAGAAATGATCTTAAGAAACAACCTCAACAATGCTGAACAAATAGTGGAGCGCTTTTAACCATGTTGCCTATGGATCTCATACAAAATGTCAATTACCAAAGACAGTGCCGCAAGGGGTTGACCCCTAAAATTGTTGTAGAAGGTTGGGTGCAAGAGAAGCAACACGAGCTAAATGTCGAATCTGCTCAATTAAGGCAGGCATTGGAAAATGGAATCCAAGAGACCCTTGTCAACCTAAGTTCCATTTTGCAGAAGCTCAAAGAATATGACCCCACTCTTGTTGCGCAGACGCAGATCGGCCATCTGACCCAGTCTGTGGAAGAGCTCAGCGATCATAGGAAAGCGCTTAATGAGGTGATGAAGCAAGCCCTTAACCATTTTTCTCAAGCTAAAGAGCGCAATCTGGCTCTTAAGAACCAATTGGAACTCTTGCGCAATGCAAAAAAACGAAAAGATAGCCAAGGCAGTCCCTTCGGAAATTTTTTGGACGGGTTGTCTAACCGGGCTTGCAACACAATCGCTAACCAAAGCAAAAAAAAATAAAATGATTGTCAATCCAGCACCGTTTATTCCCCAAATTCCTAAAGCAATTGAGAACGATAATGTTTTGCGAAGAAGGATTCATGGGGATCTCCAAGATTTGAAAGAGCCGCTTGCAAAGTGTTCACTAGATGATCCGATGGTCTCTTCTTTAAACACCTGGTATGAGGAGTTTTGTAAAAATTGCAAACACCCCAATATCCAAGAGGTGATTGATCGTTTTGTGCCTCATCTTGAAAAAATACTGAAGGATCCTTTTCAGCCCGATACCTTTAGTCCGCAGCTTTTTGAACAAAATGCTCCTGAGATCATCCAAGTGGTGATTGGCAAAATGTCAAATCCCAATTCCCTGTTTTATTCAGAGAAGATCGCAGCTGCAATCCCTAAACCTTTGACCTCTTTTGAGCAAAAAATGCAAAAGATCCGCGCGATGGGGAAAAAATTTCAAGTAGAGGACGCAAAAGCCAAAGATGACGTTCAGAAGCTGGTCGATCGTGTTCAGATTCAGGGAGTTGAGCAAAGGGAAAAGTTTTACCAGACCTCGATCAAAATGGAGCAGCAGTTCCAGCAACTGCAAGTGGAGATCAAAGAGGCGCGTGAAAAAATTCTACACGTTGAAGAGCGGTTAAAAAAAGAAGCAGAACGGCTGTTAGCAGAGGCATATCAATTGCGTGAAGAGGCACAACAGCTAAAGGAAAATATCGCTAAAGTTCAAGCATCGTGCAGCGAATTAGAAAGAGCAAGTGCTCAATTGCAAATCTCGATCAAGGAAGCAGAAGCTGCCCTTAAAGAGAGTCAAGGAAGCTTATTGTTTATGCAGATAGGTTTGATTGCAGTCTCGATGCTCGCTACCTATGGTATTTCCCAATGTATTGCCGGATCTTCTCTGTCATTTTCTGGCGGAGGCTTTGGCCTTGCCATCCCATTCTAAATATTAAAGGAGTATTTCTATGAGCCTGACACCACCACTATTTTCCTCTCCCGACGACCTACCGGTTGATCTATTCCCATTTGATTTTGAGCCCATGATCCCCTTCGATGAGGAAGGAGGAGTGACTATTGTAGAGGAGAATTATATAGAAGTGGCTCAAAAGAGGATGTCTACAGAAAATGGGCATGCATTCAAGAGCAATCTTAGCGTTGCCGCTAATAAAGCCCGCGAGCTCATCGCTCAGGCAAGATCTTCCATTTACAATTCTCAAATCCTTAAAAGTGAAATCCATCGGATTGTCAGAGACTTTTCTATCTCTGCCAACTACTTTTATACCCATTGCAATTCTTACTCCCAGGGAAAAAAAATCCATGCTAAGCGCAGCCTGGAAATCCAAGACAGCATCGCCAATGGCAGGGGCGATTTTAAGCTGTTTGCGCGTCCCTCTCGGGAAAAGACAGAGGCAAGTACCACCGTGGCAAGTTCTTTTGATATTTTTCTAAAGGGGCGCATAAATCAGAGCGTTGCCACAGCTCAGCTTGGTGGATGGTTCATGGAAGGAGTCGATGTTGCCACAGAGTTTACCATTGAATCGGCCAGATCCATGGCAAAATATACCATTGACTTGATTCCTCCCCTATCGAGAGCCAAAGAAGTTGTAGAACGCGCCCTCTCTGAGCCTAAACCTTCTCTTTCTCAGCAATTCATGGCGCTTTGCCTGGCGGATACCGCTAACGATGAGAGGACATGTCGCGCTACTTTAGATTTTGCAAAAAAGATCCCACCTAAAATCCAAAAGATGTTTTCAAAGCCAGAGAGCGCTCTATCGAATCGATTAATACAACTTGGGATTCCAAAAGAGATAGCCCAGAAAACAAGTGGTAATGCTGGGTCTCTTCTGCTAGCCGGTATTCCAGCCGGCCCGTTCTTAGGCGGCATGACTAAAAAGATCATTTCTTCCAAGGCTGGAGAGGATCTCATCAAGGGTGACCTCAAGTCTTTCCTAGGTACTTCGTATGCAAAACTTTCAGGAAGAGAAAAGAAGGTAGCTGCAGCATCAAACTACACACAAGGGATCGTAAATGAAGCTATCTTACTTAAGGAGTTAGGACAAGTAACTCCTCTCCTTACCCCCTCTGAGCAACTTTCGAATTTTTTCAACTCTCCGTTCAAGAAAGTTTATGAGCAGTACAAATATAGCTTTTCTAGCGCCAGAGAAGGGGCTCGCAACGGAGGTAAATTAGACGCAACTCTTCTGTTCAAACGGTTCGATAATGAGGGGGTATTTCGGATCCGCTACGATGGACTTCCAAAATTAGTCAAATCTACAGGTCTTTATGCGCCTGAGCGTCTTGAAATTCTTTTGCACGCAGCTTTTCAATGTGCCCAGGAAGCAAAACTTTCCAAAGTTGTATTTGCCTATGACTCCGAAGTACACGCTCTTACTCAGGTATTGCAAAACCATTTTATTCCCATTGAGCGGCTTGGCACTGTCTCTGCACGAGAGGGCGCTCGAGCAGATCTTCTACTTAAGCCTTTGACACTGGTGGAAGTTCCTGTTCCCACAACAGGTAATCCGATCCAGATATTGCCCCTGCGCCCCGTAACCAAATAGAGGTCTTTATGAGCGGTATTATTTATCTCGAAGGACAACCTGTCTACACAGTGAACCAGGAGCCCTTAGATGAGAATTCAGAGGAGCTGCTTTGGCAAACAGCTTCTAAGTTGGGTCTGCGCACTAAGCGTGATCAGGCTCGTAATCAAATTTCTCAAATGGGATCTTTGAACACCTACTCTCAAGAGCTAAGAAACAAAATCGGTTCCATTGCCGAAAACTCTCGCAGATCTGAAGCAACCTTTCAGGGAAACCGCACCCTCTATTCTGCGGGCAAGGAGAGCAATACGATTGCCAATCAGAAACTTGTGGAGGGGATTCGGTCCAGCCCGGTTGCATTTGCCCCCTTTGTTCGTAAAGCTAAAAAAGATACAGGACAGGATTTTGAGCAGATGTTTGACACTTATCCAAAGAGCCCCCTCATTGAGACCTCGCCAAATATGAATGAGAGCTCAGAGGACTCTTCCTCAGAAGGCGGAATTACCCCTGTTGCCCGTTTTTTATACACCCCAGGTCTGACTTATGCTCTAGACAAGGGTAAAGAGGTTGTAAAGGCAGTTTGTAATAGCCACCCAACCTTACAAAAAGTGTGTCAATCAGTAAAATCGTATCTGCCCGAATCGATGCAAGCAAAACGCCCCCGTGCGCTGGTACTCACAGCAAGTGCTGATCACAGCGGATTGTTAACTCCATCATGTTACAACGTCGGAAGGGTTCAGAGTTTGCTAGAGCTTGAAAAGAGCTATGATGTGGAGTACAGAAAGGTTTCCAGCCTTACCGATTTTTGCAAAGCCATTGATCAATCTGCCAAAAAGGTGGATCCAATTGAGTGTCTTGTCATTTCTGCACATGGCAACGAAAGAGGGATAAGCCTTAGCGAAACAGAGAGCCTTCAGATGGGTGATGATCTCTCTTGTCTGCGCAACCTTTCTCCGCAAGCAACGGTAGTGATTGACAGTTGCTCGACAGGACGTGGGGGCAAAGGGGAGTGGAATTTTGCTAACGCGGTTTCGTATCATGTTCCAGAGAGTGCACGTGTTTTTTCTGCTACAGACACTACAAATTATCTTCGGGTTGCTCATCGAGATCAGATCGAATTTCAACTGTGGAATACTGATTTGAGCCCCTTAAATATATTCAAGGGAAAAGCTCCTATAAGCTGCAAGGATGTCACCTATAAAATCGATAATGGGGAAGGGAGAAGAGATCCGGTACTTAGAGAGCCTAAAACATCTTTTCTTGAGTTTAAGATCCCACCTATAGATGAGGCTAGGCTTGTCCAAGACCTCATGCATGATGTGAACATGTTAGCGCTGCCTTTTAAGGTCGTAAACCAAGCGATTCAAAAGGGTTGCACTTTGCATCCTGCAGCAGGGAAAACCTGCGTAGCCGTTGCACAGACTGTTCGAGGGGTTGTAAGGAAGATTCCAGGAGCAATCGAAGCAAAAAGAGCGATCGACTCTCTTAAAGCTAAGATTGAAGAGGCCTATTGGGTCAAATATCAAATACCCAAGGAAGAGACACGCCATTTTTTAAATTCTGTAGAATCGTTAGGGTCGGTCTTTTCAGGTTCTATTGCAGGAAATGGGTTACAAAAAACGGCCATGGTTCTTACTAATAAGATCAAACAACAGCGGTATGCATCAACTATCGCCCGTGAAAAACTCTCAACAGAGTCGTTTGTAAGGACTTCAGAGAGATTGCAGACAGTCACATTTTTAGATCCATCTTCCAATGGAATAATGAAATATATCTACTCCATCCGCAAAGATGGCGCGCTGCGCATCTTTGTACACCACCTTGGAGCTGAAATTCCGCAAAAGAGCCAAGGATTGTTTTTTAAGGCTATACAAGAAATGAAGCAGTTAATGAAGGAGCACAAAGCGCCTCTTGCGCAAGTGCAATTTCTTGTAGGCAACGTCGAGTTATTTAATGTTATAAAAAAGAAATTTCCCTATCTCGGTCAGTTAGAAACACATCTTCATGAGTATTGGCCCTCTGATACATTTCTTCTAGTCGATAGAATCCGTCCCGCAAAAGAGATCCCTTTCCTTCCCCATGCAGGGGCTGTTGGAACCGTTTCCCTTGTAAAGAAAGAAAATACACCCACTGAGGAAGAAAAAAAATGAATGGTTCTGCCCCTGTAGTAACTTTGGAGATACAACCTGTCAAATGGGGTAACAATGCAGCAACCGCTGTGGCTTTGCCCATCGAGGAGCGCATATCGGATAATAACGAAGTGATTTATGCACTTGTAAAGCAGAACCTGGAAATATTAAAAAAAAATGTATTTTGTCTCCAAGAACAAGAGAACATTTTGAACATGGAGCAGATAGCACTCCTTCAGGACGCCAAGCAATTGAATATGTTGCATCAAGAGGGTTGGTCTATTGCCAGGGAATCTGTCACAAATGCTATGCATGCTGTGGGTGAAAAAGTACAAGTGGTCATTGATGGGCTTAACCATTTTAAAGAGGGAAAGAAACAACACTGGGAAGCGTTTTTTTGTCCGGAAGAAAAACGGCGCCAAGCTTTTATTGATTTGTACAAAACCAGCGATCGTAGCATTTCCGTTAAAGTCTTTTTGGGGGAAGTAGTAAAGACAATTGGCGCCCTCATGGCTGTAGATCACTATCTTCATTCATTACAGGAGTGTCGAGAAGAGTTTAAAGAATACAAAGGAAATGACACCCTTGTTTCCTATCCTGGGTCTCCATTTCAAGAAAATACTCAGAGAAGTATCGCTTTGCCATCTTCATCTTCAACTGCCGTTTCTACGATGATTGACGATCACTTGCCCGATACTAGGGAAGCGCTCCTTGGTAAAGCACACAAATTGGAGGAAAAAGTCTTTCAACTAAAGAAAGAAAATGCCCTCTTGTCAGCAAAGATCGATTCTATGAAAAGAGAGTATGTTCCAACGGTGAGAGCCTACTATTGGTGTGTTTTTATTTTTACTTTTGACGGGGTAGTAAAGGATCTTGAGGAATACAGAGATGGGATTTCCTTAAAAATACAAGATACTATTGCTTCTGATTTAGTGACTGGGGCAAAGGAAGAAGCGGGCCAGGAAATCTTAAGCGGATTTCGCGATCAATGCAGGTTGATCCAAAGCGACATTTCTTGTTTCATTGATGAGGTGAAAAAAACAGCCGAATATTTCAAGAATCTGGGAAGATCAGATCAGTTGGTAGACTCGCTTCGCGGCCCAAATACGATGATTTTGACGCCGATTTAGTGGCCAAAAGCGCGCGTTTGGGTGCGAATGGAGTTTTACAATTCCCTCGTCAGTCGCCTGTTATTCCTCGGCGCTCTTGATCAGTCGATGAAGTTGCCCTACAAGAAAAAGGAGTTTTCTTTCTTTATATACCGGTGCTACTTCAAACGTACCCGTAATTTTTGTTTTAACGCGACCATTTTTCCTTTTCCCAAACAGGGACATTATTCGAAGTAATAAGGCCCTGTTTGGGGGAAGGGAAAAGGGGGCCGTTAAAACAGAAATTACAGGTACGTTTGAAGTAGCACCGGTATATAACAGGGGGTTGTTTAGAAAAGCACGGATTGCTTCAAGGTTGAAAGGGCGGGAGGGAATTGCATAAGTTGCTTTGCAGGCAAAATTTGATGATTTTGATGTCGATTTGGTTTTTCGCAGGACCACATAACCTACTCTAGCCTTAGGGGTCCCGCGAAAAATCCCCATCGGCATCAAAAGCGCAAATTTGGCCCCAAATGGACTTATGCAATTCCCTGGCAGGATAAATAATTTTGCAGAATGGAATGATTGGGTTTCAAGCCTGTGTCCTTGGGGTAAGCTAGAATCGCAATCGGGTGTTTAAAAGAAGGAAGGCAAGACTGCAAACCATCCCGGATAGTTTGCAGTGTATGTAGGCCCGTCTCATCGTCGATAAAGGCAACCGGGCGGTGCCCAAACTCCAGATCTGCGATGGGAAGTACCGATGCCTGCCTAATCCCTGCAATTGTGCATAGGGCCTTTTCAATCTCCTCGGGTTGAATGTTTTCTCCACCTGAGATGAACTGCCTATCTTTGCGTCCGATGATTTCTAGGTCTCCATTGGGTTTTAGTCTGCCTAAGTCTTTGGTGGGAAACCACTGGCCTGCGGGATGTTTGACGACCGTTTCTCTTAAGGGGTCCCAATAGCCTTCAAAGAGGGTCTTTCCTCTTACCCAGATCTGGCTATCGTTCTCTATTTTCATTTCCGCAAAGGGCAATAGCTTGTTAGAGAGCGTAATCATAGAACTCATTTCTGTCATTCCATAGGTTGGAAAAAGGGGAAGGCAGGCGGCGCTTTGCAGCAATGCATCTGAAATGGGTGCACCTCCAAGCAAGACGCACTTTATCCCTAACCCAGTCCCAGGTTCTTGAAGCAGGCGGTAGAGTTGTGTGGGCACCAGCGAGAGGTGGGTGATCTGGAATTTGGGGATTGCCAGAGGTAATTTTAAGTTTGATAGAACAATGGTGGCCCCTTGTGTCAAGCAGCGAAACAAGATGGCAAGGCCGCTGACGTGAAAGAGGGGGAGGGAAAGAAGCCAGCGGGAGGTGTTTTCCAGATGGAGCATCGGAGCTGCGCCGATGGCATGATGATAGTGGTTGCCAAAAGTGTGGCAAGCAGCTTTGGGCACCCCGTTTGTACCTGAGGTAAAGAGAAGTGTTGCAGGGTGGCTTAATGTGATCATGCAATCGATTGCCCAACCACCTTTGACTAAAGGAAGGAGCAAAGGATCGATCCAATGGTGGGCCTTGAGATGTTCTATCGATCTTGCAATCTGCTCTTGAGGGGTGCGGAAGCTCAAAGGGCAGGCAATTGCCCCAAGCCGAAAGAGAGCCCACAAGAGCATAATTGTCGAAGGGTGGGAATGAGCGATAAAAGCGACGCGCTGATCCTCTTTAATCCCTGATGTCTTTAAAAAACTACAGACGGAGTTCACTGCATGATCTAGTTCAAGATAGGATAAGATGCAATCCTCTGAATTGAGTGCGGGATGGTGAGGATTTTGTCTGGCATATTTAGCAAGGGGGCAAAGGATTTGTTCCATAGGCGTCTATTGCTTTATATGGGGCACTGAGCACGGTCTTTAAGCTTAAGAAGTGTCTCGTAGGGTAGCCCTGTGATTGTGCTGATAAGCGCTATATCCATTTCCTGGTTGAACAGTTTCATTGCGATAGCTATTGCTTTTTCTTCTGAACCTTTTGCCAAGCCCTCTTCCAAACCCTTGGCCAAGCCCTCTTCCAAACCTTTTGCCAAGCCCTCTTCTAAACCCTTGGCCAGGCCCTTTTCTAAACCTTTGGCCAATCCCTCTTCTAAACCTTTTGCCATACCCTGCTCTAGGCCTTTTGCTGTTGCTGTTGCAAGAGCGCTGGCCTCTGTCCGCATCCATTTGAGATGTCCTTCATACAATTCCCGCTCTTGTTTATTTAAAGAGACG
>CAJCHM010000023.1 GCA_903970255.1 Acidobacteriota bacterium | reverse complement strand
CTCCATCGCCGATTGGAAACGGGTGAAAACAGCCCGTACTGTTCCGGGCAGGACTCTAGATACCACAAGCGCAAACCCTTGCGTGGTCACTCAGAGAGCGAAACAAAATAAACACGTTTAAACACGTTTTTAGGAACAGTCTGTATGGAAAAGATCATTGCTCTTAATCTCTTTCCAGAAATGTTCCACTGCAGCGGGATCACAGTCGGGGGAAGCGCCTCTAAAAATGGGGAGCTCTATCACGTCCGCGTCCTTGATTACGCTATCGGCAAAAACCTTCAGTGCACCGCAGTGCTGCAGGTGATAGAGCCGGAAAATAAAATTCCCTACCTTAATATCAGCTATGCCGGTTTCATTGGGACGATCACTGGCATGAACCAACAAAAAATTGCCATTGGCGAGATCGGCGGCTTAGGCTATGGATCCTGGCAGGGCGTTCCGATGGCTTTTCTTTTAAGAGAGATCTTAGAAACAGCCTCCTCTATCGAAGATGCGAAAGAAATTCTTCAAAACTCCCCTAGAACTTGTGAGTACTATTACATTTTTTCCGATGGAAAAACAAAGGAGAGCATTGGAGTTTATGCAACAGCCAGTCAATTGCGCTACATTGAGCCTGGCCAATCTTATGCATTGATCGGTTGCACATCAGGTGGCAATGACGACTTTAACAAATGGGTTCTTACTTCATGCTATCAAGAGAGCACCCCCCATCAAACACTGCTTTTCCAAGGCGACAAAGCGCTTGCTATGCTCTTTAGAATGCAACCGACAGACTGTCTTTTTTTAACAGGATTCCCCCATCCTGAGCGCTACCCAGTTCTCATAGACCGCGCGCTTGAAACTTATGGCACAATCGATGAACAAACATTGATCGATATCATCAAACAACCTGTTGCAAGGCCATCCAATCTGCATAATGCCATCTTCAAACCCTCCGAGCTCAAAGTCTGGATTGCACATGCGGGGGAGAACGACGAACCTGCATGCGATCAAACCTATCTGGAATGGGATTTTGCTCGGCTGTTGACAGGATGGGGAAGCTCTATGACTACTACGGAGACTCAATGGAAGTAAAACGCAAATCATTGACAACTAATATCTTTTAACATTCTAATTCATTCTGCTTAGCGAGTATGGGAGATTCTAACGGTTCCTTTTAAAAAAATCTTTTTTTATCAAAAATAAACTTACCACAATTCTATTTATCCTTAAATTTAAATATAAAATAATTTTTTTTATATTGAATTAAATATACGTTTAATATTAAACTTGATTTCAAGTTGTGAATAACAAATAATTCAATAAACAAAAAAATATGGTACTTCAATGAACGGGTTAGGTATTTTAAAAAATAATAGAGGATATCAAACCCAGGGAAATAATATTTCTCCTATTGATGCTTTGCCTCTAGAGCTATTAATGAAATGTCTCTCCTTTTTACCTAAAGAAGACATTGGAAATGCATCACGCGCATGCAAATATTGGAATCAAGTTTTATCAGATCCTTATTATGCGACGATACGATTTGGATCTAAGAAAATTATTTCAATTAATGAAATGAATAGCATTTGCAAAAAACTAAAAATCGAAAAAACAGATCTGCTTTTGAAATGCAAATCTTTGGAAACCATTAATTTTAACGACTTTACATTCACTTCGAAAGCGTCAAAACCATTTAAAAAGACATTAATTTTAATAAATGCAGTTAAAAATTTGGTATTTAAATCTTGTCATTTTAAAAATATAACCACTTTTTCATCAATAGGTAGCATTTGCAAACAGCTAGAATCACTAGAACTTGCTCGATGCGTGGTTTCATTCGATCAGTTGCATTTTTTAAATCGATTAGAATTTTTTAAAAAGCTGTCAATCAACGATTGCAACAAGTTTAATAACACTGATTTCTTAAGTGGGCTAGTTAAATTAAAAGAGTTAAAGGTTTTTAAAGCGAATCTTATCACTGTCAACTCTCTGAATGGATTAAAAAAATTGTCTCAAATTGAAAAATTAAGTTTAATGGATTGCGGACTTAAAGATATTTCCAAACTGTCAAAGCTTGAAAACCTTACGTATATTCATTTATTTTTTAATCCACAACTGAAAGATATTTCTCCATTAAAACATTTGCAAAATTTAAATTATATCAATGTCAGCGGCTGTATTTCTCTTACTGATATTTCTTGTTTAGAGAACATGAAGCTTCTTAATACTATCTCTTTGCTAAAATGTGACGACATTACCAGCATTTCATCTCTTTTTAATTTGCCAAATCTTGTTAAAATAAAAGGATGCGCCAAAATTACGGATGATGAACAAAAATTCAAACTTATAACAACAGTCGTTTCTAATATTGCCAATCATTTTAAAAATGAAAACACAAGCTTTGCAATGGAAGCTTTCCTTGAGCTTCCCTTACACATCAAAAATGAGATTTACCAAGAGCTTTATGATACTAGAAAAGACAAACCGTTGATTACTGACCCAAAATTTGGAGAGCTCTGTTTTCACCAACGAGATGATCACAAAACTACTAACCTTGAACGTTATTCAGTGATGATCTCTTATCTTGAAAAATATAATTATCATTTAACGCGTATTACTGAGATTTATAGAATTTTTGATTTGAGCGCCCCGCGTTACGAACTTGCCAGCGAATATAATCCCTTTCCCGAAAAAGAAAACCCACAGGAAATTGAGCGTGGGATGGAACTTTTTAATCAACTCCCACAAAACATCAAAAATGACATCTACTTTATTGCTTTTGAATGGTTAAAAAAAGTAATGGAATCGGAAAATCCAGAAGCATTTAATGAACCTAATTATGGCCAATATTGTTTTCATAGAATTAATGGATACGATATGAAAAATTGGATTAGAAATCAATCGTTAAAAAGTTATATTAATCGATACGTTTTTCATTAATTAATATTCATTGGAATGTGTTGTTGAAGGGAGAAGCATCCGGCTTGGCTCATCTATAAAATAGAATCTCGATTCAGCTCCAAGGGGTGGGCCTTTTCATAGACCTCCCTTTTGAGGCGCGAGGAGACTTGGGTGTAGAGGGTCGTTGTTGCCAGGCTGCTGTGCCCTAACAGCACTTGGATAGTTTTCAGATCCATCCCCTTCTCAAGCCAGTGCGTGGCAATGGTGTGGCGGATGGTGTGGGGGGTGATTTTCCCACTAAGGCCGCTGGATTTTAAATACTCCTCAAACCTCCTGTCGATCGATCTGACCGTTAGCCGCTTGCCCCATTTGTTCAGAAAAACGGCTTGGGCATCGACCTCTGCTTGATGCTCTCCGCTGTCCTGATGCCTTAAAGGGTGGTTGAGGTAGTCTTTGATCCATTGAGCGGCCGTTTGTGTGATGGGGACAATCCGCTCTTTTTTCCCTTTGCCGAGCACGCGCAAACAGAAATTTCTATCATCGATATCTTTGCGATTGAGTCCTGCAAGCTCAGAGATCCTAAGGCCGCTACTATAAAAGAGCTCCATGATGCAGCGATCGCGAAAACCTAAGTAACTCGACAAGTCGGGTTGCTGAAAGAGCCTTTCCACACTTTCATAGGAAAGAGGCGTGGGGATTTTCTTTTGGAGTTTTGGACTATCGATCTCATCCATGGGGTTATCATCGAGAAGGTGCTCTTTGATGTGGAATTTAAAAAAGGAGCGCAAGGTGGATAACCGCCTCAAGATGGTCTTTTTGCTGGCATTTTTTGTGGTAAGGGCGGCAATGTAGGCGCGCACCCCCCTTTTATCGACCTTGGAAAGTTCAAACTGCTCTTCTTTACCCTCTGCTTGAAAGAAATCCTTAAACCTCTGAAGATCCATCCGATAGTTGCGCAAGGTATGCTCGGAAGCATTTTTTACCGCGCTTAGGTAATTTAAATATTTATAAATGCTCTCTTCAAAATCTACCATAATCCTTGTCCTTGAGTGTGTCGTTATGTTAACATCAATCTCCATATTTTAACGAAATTTTGTAGCCATGCCAACAATCAGCTTAAAAGAGATCACCAAAAAAGTCGGCGCGCGCCTACTGTTTGAAGGAATCACCGCGACATTCAACTGCGAAAGATATGGCCTCACCGGCCCCAATGGCGCAGGAAAATCAACACTGCTTAAAATCATCATGGGAGTTGAAGAACCTACCAGCGGCTCTGTCTCTTTGCCGCGCAAAGTGGGTTTCTTAAAACAAAATATCGAACAATACCGAGACTTTAGAGTTGTCGACGTCGTCATCATGGGCAATCAGCGCCTGTGGGACACACTCTCTGAAAGAGATCGGCTCTACGAAAAGCAAGAGTTGACAGACGATGATGGAATCCGCTTGGGCGAACTGGAAGAGATCGTTAACGATGAGGATGGTTATAATGCCGAATCGGATGCTGAAGTACTTCTCATTGGAATGGGGATCCCCGCTGAATTGCACCATGAAAAAATGCATGCGATTCCAACAGATAGGCAATTTCGCGTTATGCTCTGCCAAGCTCTTTTTGGCAATCCCGATGCGCTTCTACTCGATGAACCCACTAACCACCTCGACCTTGAGTCGATCGGTTGGTTGGAGCGATTCCTGCACGAGTATAAAGGGGTACTTATTGTGGTCAGCCACGATAGACACTTCCTCAATGCCGTTACCAACTACATTGCCGACATCGATTATGAAACGGTCATCATCTATCCGGGTAACTACGACCAGATGTTAGTTGCAAAAATGGCAGTGAGGGAAAGAACAGAGCTTGAAAACAAAAGCAAAGAGAAGAAAGTATCCCAGCTGCGCGAATTTGTTGCCAAATTTGGCGCTGGTACACGCGCAAGCCAGGTGCAATCCCGCATCCGCGAGATCGAGAGGTTGGAACCGCAAGAACTTAAAAAGTCAAATATTCAGCGCCCCTACATCCGTTTTTATCCCCCCGAAAAGCCCTCTGGCCAAGTGGTCTTCAAGTTGAGCGAGGTCTCCAAAGCTTATGATGGCAAATCCGTCTTTGCCCATTTTTCTTTCGAGGCAATCAAAGGAGAGAAAATCGGGATCATCGGCAACAACGGCAAAGGAAAATCCACCCTTCTCAAGTTGTTAGCCGGCATCATCCCCCCAGATAATGGCAAAATCGAAATAGGCCACCAAGTACAAATCGGTTATTTTCCTCAAAACCACTCCGAGGTGATCGACAAGAAGAGTGCAATGACGGCCTTTGACTGGCTGAAAAAAAGAAGGGAAGGGGTGTACGATCAGGATGTCCGCAGTATTCTAGGTAAAATGCTCTTTACTGGAGATGATGCCTTTAAACCCATTTCCCATCTCTCCGGTGGAGAGACCGCTCGCCTGATCATCGGCGGCATGATGCTCTGCAATTACAATGTTCTGATCATGGACGAGCCTAACAACCACCTCGACCTAGAGGCCGTCTCTGCTCTTTCTTGGGCCCTCCAAGATTTTAAGGGTACAGTGCTCTTTGCCAGCCATGACAGGGACCTCATCGGCAATTCGGCTACTAAAATCATCGCCTTTGAAGAGGATCGCCCCCGCCTCTTCGAGGGTAAGCTCGATGAGTATTTTGCAGCGAAAAAATGAGATACGCTCAATTCCTTAGCATGACCGAGGGGGAATTCCTCCGTTTTTCGATGGGTTACCGCCATAGGGTAGCTGCAGAGGTGCTACGCACCTTTCACGAGGTCAAGGATGAGGCGCTGCTTACAATCTACAGGCGCCTTGAAAGTTGGTGCCATCTGCCCCGTTTGGAAGAACTTAATTTTCGCGCTCTTTCCGACCGGTACCATTCCCACCTGGCAAAGACAGATGTATCTTGGAAAGAGCATAACCTTCTCCTATCTCCTTATCAGCAACGGGATAGAGCATCGAACACACCCTTCCTACCTGTTGCTATTTATCTTGACAACTTGCGCTCAGCCTATAATGTAGGAAGCATTCTGCGCACAACAGAGGCCTTTCGTTTGGGCAAGGTCTACTTCTCCAAACAAACCCCCTTTATCGAAAATCCAAAGGTCCAAAAGACCTCCATGGAGACATTTGATAAAGTAAGTTGCGAGCAAGGGGTTGCTTTGGGAGATCTTCCGAAGCCTTTGATTGCACTTGAAACTGCGCCCGATGCCCCTTCCATCTTCGACTTTGCGTTCCCCAGCAGCTTTACATTGATTTTAGGAAATGAGGAATACGGGGTATCGGAGGATCATTTAAAGCAAGTCGATGCCATTGTTAAAATCCCCCTCTATGGCTTTAAGAACTCCCTGAATGTCGCCTCCGCCTATGCGATCGCAGCCGGAGTGATCAGTCATCAGTTACGTTTGACAATTTAATATTTTATCTGTTATTTTCTTATCAGAGCCGAAAAACTTAACTCTACCTCAACTCGCAGGAAAATATTTAAGGTGAAAAAGAATGAGCGAACCGATTAGATCCCCTTACAAACCTCCTTTGCACTCCTCTAATGCAGAATCACAAGATATTCCTCGCCTATCCAAGCAAATCCGGACCCAAGTCCTAACACTAGCACAGCATCTGCAAAAAGTTCTGGAAGATCCCTCCTTGTCTGCCCAAAAGACATTCTTGCAGGAGCTTTCAACAAATGTACTTGGGCTCAATCAGACTGTAGAACAAGCCAACTTGGTTAGGTAAATCAAATGCTCAAAGAAAACCTTAAAGATAGCGCTGAGATCCTAACAAATATTCTCAATCAGCCCCTTGAAATCCCTGGCATAGCGGAGAACATTTCTCTGCTCCAAGCTATTCAAAATTTTACTTACCAAGACCCTAATGACTCAGATTTGGGTAAAATGCTCCGCACCTTTGCATCTAACCGTGAGCCCACGCAAATTCTAGTCCGTGAACTAGAATTAATCGCTGCCGATCTCACAGTTTCGTAAGCTTTTCATACTAATATTATCTTTATATAATTTATATTGATTATTTCTGTTTTTTAATTTATTTAAAATTAAATTTGTTAACGATAATAAAATGCTAATAGTTTATAATATACATATATTAAACATAGGTTAATTATGAATACTTCGAATATTGTTTTAAATTCCCACAACTTACTAGAACATATTTTCAAAATTTCTTCAGAAGAGAATCCAACTGAATTTTTAAAATACCTTTCTGTATGTAAACGTTGGAATGAAATTGGTCAAAGGATCTTAGGAAAACTCTGGATAGAGTTGAAGAAATGCACAAGTGAAAATTGCGAATTGAAGAACATTGTTGCTTATATAAATCTGGTAGAAGAAGAAAAGCATTGTTTTAACAAGAACATATTAAATTCCACAAAATTTAAAATTCTCGCAGGAATATTATACAATTTTTCTAATAAATTTTATCGCAAGATAAAGGTCACTTTGTGCTTAGAAGAACTTAAAGTGATAGGTCTATGTAGAACTCAGTGCAAAGCACTTGAGTTAATCTGGAAAAACAACTTTTGTCAAGAATGGCTATTTGAAAAAAGTAACCAACTAGAGGTGAACGCAAGGGCACAGAAAATCGAAAATTATATCTTACTTGATAAATATCAAAAATGGAAAATCATGGACACAATTGAATTAAATAATATCAAATTGACTGTTTTTCCTTATTGCATTCTCAATTCATGTAAGAATCTTAAAACAATCCGATGTGAAAATACAATGTTAGGTGAATTCCCTTCAGTTGAGCTGCCTCAGTTAACTTATTTGAGCCTAAAAAATAATCAAATTGTGGAAATTGATTTAACTGGGTTTCCTCTTTTAGAAACCTTTCATATGGGAAACAACCTTCTTCAAAAAATTGATTTAGCAAAAAACTCACAAATTAAAATCCTAACATTGAATAATAATAAGATTACAGAAATCGATTTAAATCCATTAGTCTCATTAAAGCATGCAAATTTAAAGCAAAACCCACTGGATCTGGAAAAATTCGATCCTAACAGTTATGGTTCAATAGTTCTCTATGATAAGCCCAAGGACGGGAATCCCTCCGTATTCTTTTAGCAATAAATGCTATATATTATTTTAATTAATAAATTATTATTGCAGTTAAATCAACTTTTTTGATATCATTAGTAAATAGATTAACATGATGGCATTTAACTGCGATCGTTGTGCTAAATTGTTGGATTCACTTTAAATAAATATAGGTTTAATATGATAAATCAAGTAAATAATTTACATAGTCCACAGGTTGGCAAGGTCGCAACCGATCCAAATTCACAAAATCTAACTGAGCACTGTATAAAATTGGGCGCTTTTGAAAAAACACTCCCAAAGTTTTTGGTGCACAAGCTATTTTTGATCCTTGCTGAAAATGAGGTGCAAGATGCTGTTTCTCTTAGCTCCACCTGCCGCCGTTTTAGAGCTATCTTTCAGGAGAGAGTTGAAAATCTTTTTAAAATCCCTTTCTCTAAAATCCCGGAACTCGAAGATTATGCGCTATTTGAAAAATATTATGAGTATTACACAAAACACATGTTTAGCATAAAGAACATTAAAAATGGGAATTTCCTTATTTCTAAACCTATAACTATACTTCGTAAGGAAGAGACAGGCACAGGTCGTCAAACAGTATTCTTAAAATGTGGGGCAAATGTTCTTGGAATAAAAGAATCGGATAAATTCTGTATTCTTAATATGTTGGACAATAAATATTATAAAATAAATGATTTAATAAACCAAAAAGTTAAAAAACATTTTTTCGGTAAATTTTTAATTTTAGAACAAAACAGTAATTTAGATGTTTTAGACTTAATCAGTCTTCAACATAAAATAATAAGCTTAATAACTAAATTTGATAAAGAATATTCATGTAGAGATCTTATATCTTTTGCTCGGCGCACTATTGATAAGACTACTCTGCATTTAAGCGATCTGGACTACCCAAATACAAAATCTCTCATTACTGTTTCTTCAGATAAAGAATCTACCCATATTAACATTTGGAATCTAGAAACAGGTACCTGCGATAAAACTATAAAAAATATTGCAGACCACAGTTGTAAACAGGAAGTGACCATTCTCTGTGAACGATTACCTTGTGTCGCTTACCAAAGGCCAGAGAGCACACAGATGCGTATGGTGGTTCATGACATAGAAAAAGACAAGAGCTATGAATACCTAGTAAACACTAATTTAGTCGGCGATCAAAATATCAGTTTTCATCCAACTCCTCAATATGTATTTATCCCTTATGTGAATAATAAATATATTGCGTATTTCTCATCCAGTGACGAAAGCATTACTTTTATAAATCGGGAATCTGGACAGCACACCTTTGTAGATTTGGGAAGTATTAAACAAAACACCAGTGCGGTTCAAGTATTAAGAAAATACAAACATTGGAATGATCGTTCCTCCTATTCCATTCAAATGGCAAGCCTTAATGAAGAAAAAGATCTTTTCCTATGTGCAGAAAAAAAAACAATTAAAGCATGGAATTTAAAAACAGGTCAAATTTGTGCTGAATATGTTTTAGAAAACAATACATCCATTTGGGGATCTATTGTGAGAGATCATCTTCTTACTGTAATCGCAGTCGATTCAAGCCATATCTCACAAATTTTTCTTGAAATAGATTCATTAAAATTGCATGACAAACTGAATATGAAGTTTGCAATCAATTTTGGAAAAATCAAGTCTCTAGAAGAACTATCGGGAGAGCATTTTATTTTCATCAGTGCACCACCTCCTTATACGATTGGATCTGCCGAAATTTATCATACCAAGTTGCAAAAAAAAGTAACTTTAGATCTTTCCTTAACAGAAAGTTATGATTTTAAAAAATTCTCGTCATGGAAAAATTTTCTTGCCGTTCCTGGTAAAGAAGATCAGAAGAACTATATTTGCGTTTTTGATATTGATTCCGGAAAACGCCTTGCAAGAATCCCTATTTCCTTTACTGTAGCGCCAACATCTTTGAAACTAGAATGGTTAAACGGAGGCATTTTGGTCAAATATTCATCTGCGGAAGGTGTTTTTACAGATGAGATCACGCCTGCTAGTTATCCTAGTAATGGTATTGAGGGTTATTTCATTAATTTTAACAAAAGATTAGATCCAAAAATCTAATTAAAAGGGAAATACTCTAAAATCTTCGGCTGCCTCTGTATTGGGGAAGACAAGACGCGCTTCCCTTGCGAAGTCCTCTGAGTCTTGGTAGCGCGCTGAGAAGTGGGTCAGGATCAGCTTTTGGGCGCCGGCAAACTTTGCAATCTCGGCTGCTTGTTTGGCTGTGAGATGGTGGTGCTTTTCTGCAAGATCGCGATGAGCTTCCAGATAGGTGCTCTCGCAAAGAAAGAGCTTGGCTCCTTTAGCAAGGTCAATGGCAGCCTGACAGGGAAGAGTGTCGATGGTGACAGCAAGGATATCGCCTTGTTTCATATGGCTGACATCTTCAAGGCGTACCTTTTTACCATCGATGGAAATCTCCCCTTTTTCTTCAAGGAGGCGGACGTTGGGGCCTTTGATGCCGGCAGCCTCTAGTTTTGCTTTATCAAATTTACGTGTCTCTTTTTCTGTGATTCTCCATCCAATGTTCTCCACCCCATGTTCAAGGAATCTAGCTTCGATCCGAAAAGTGGCATCTTCTGCGATGATCCCCTCATGTTTGATAGGATGCTCTATGATCTGGATGGTTTGATGATAGATAGTTCCATGGCGCAACCGATCAAAATACACCTGGCCGCTAGCAGGGTAGTAACAGTGGATCGGATGGGTAACCTTATCTAGATTTAGGCGCATGAGCATTGAGCCTAAGCCTAAACAATGATCTCCATGAAAATGGCTAACGAAGATGTGGGTAACACATGTAGGCGCAACATTTGCAAAAATGAATTGCCTCTGGGTTCCTTCACCCGGATCAAATAAGAGCCCCTGTTCATTCCAGCGCACAAGATATGCGCCGTGGTTGCGCTTGCGGGTGGGTTGTTGAGAGGAGCAGCCAAGAATGACTAAATCGCGCACCGTCATGAAACTCTCCTTCCAAAAAAAGAAAACCTTCCCAAAAAGACCCCGATGAGACCTCCTATGATGTGGGCTGTGTTGGCAATATCGGGCATCAGTTGAATCTGTGTAAACACGTGAAGGCTAAAAGTAAAAAGTTCAATGATAAACATTGCTAGGACAAAGAAAAGAAGAAATATTAGGGTGGATTTCTGTAACGGATAACCTTCCCAAGGAGCCTTTCTTTGACGCATCCAAATGAATCCTGCCATCCCAACCACAATCCCTGAAAATCCAAGGAAGAGAGGGCCACTGACAAGATATTGAGCGATGTTAGAAATGATGCCAATTGCCAAAATTAAAAGGCAGATTTTCCATCTGGATAGTCGCTGCTCGATCTGCTTGAGCAGCATCCAGACCCAAATCATATTGAAGAGGATATGCAAGAGATTAGCATGCATCAAACACGGGGTAAAAAGGCGCCAGAGTTGTCCCTGCCTAATTTTTTCAAACATCGGAATGGCCTCAGCTGCCTGCCACCCCTTTGTTTTGGCGGTGATAAAAAATGCGTACAAACCTCGATAAGAGGGAGTATCTTCTGCTTTTTTTAAAAGTGCAACCGCGTCTGTTGGAAGATCTTTTAGGTTTTTATAACCATTTAAAGGGACTGTATCCACTAATTGCTGGATATAGCGATAAGAGGCAGGGTCATCAAAAAATAGCTCTTGTTCCAAGGGGGTCATCGCAATTTCTGCCGCAACTTCCCCTTTTTCCTTGGTAATTTGCGCCTCTTGAACCCCGTTCCAAAAAAATAAAACTGCACATAGAATGATCACTGCACGCGTAAAGCTTGCTGAAAAACGGGAGGGGATTTGGATTTTCGGGGGAACCGACTGCCACTTCAAATCCTCAGATTGGGAAATCTCCTTATACGCAGGGGAGGGGGGGGCTGCAGCTGCCGGAACATCAACCCCTTGAAATTTGGGATCATTGGGATTTTGTTTATAGCGGTTCATCCAATCGATGCTAGTTTGCAGATCATCTTCATTGCAAACCCAGATCCGGTATTGTTTTGCCCCGGTTTTCTCTTCCAAGCAGGGTTCATAGATGTTCTGAATCCCCTCTTTGAGGAGAAGAGAATAGAAAGCGTAAGCTTCTTTTTCAGTATCAAAAGTTCCAATCAAGCGCATGTGGCCACTATCTTTTTTATAATCTGCGATGTTGATAACCCGGGAACAAGAGAAACGATATGAATTTTGCCGCCATGGGCTTTGACCGTTTCCGCCTCAATGCAATTCTCTCCGTATTCGGCTCCATTCACGTGTACATGAGGCTTGATTTGCGCAAGAATTCTGCATGGATCTGTCTCATCAAACCATGTGACGTAATCGACCATTTCTAAAGCTGCCATCATTTTTAAACGGCAATCCAAAGGGATAATGGGGCGCGAGGAGCTCTTGTACTGCTGAATCGATGCATCGGTGTTCAGGGCCACGATCAACACATCAGCTTGATCGCTTGCTATAGAGATCATTTCCAGGTGACCTGCATGCATCAGATCAAATGATCCATTGAGGGTTGCGATCGTCTTACCCTCAGTTTTCAGGTTACCTACGACCTCATCTAAAAGATGAGGCTTAATGATTTTATTTTTTCGGGAAAGCGACACGAAAAACCTCATCATAGTGTTTGACAAAATGCACCTTGATCCCTTTTTTTACATAGGAGGGAAGTTCATCATAATCGCGCTGATTTTCTTTAGGGAAAATTAACACTTTAGCACCCGATCTTTTGGCTGCAATCAGTTTTTCTTTCACACCACCAATAGGGAGCACTTTGCCCATTAACGTCAACTCCCCTGTCATCCCTAAATCTTCTAGTACAGGCTCATTAAGCAAAAGGGAGAGCATGGCTGTCACCATCGTGATCCCAGCAGAAGGTCCATCCTTTGGAGTTGCCCCCTCAGGAATATGCACATGAACTTGAGACCTTTCAAAGAAGGGGATGCCGGGGGCATACCTCTCTACCATGCTATGCAAATAGGTCCAAGCGATCTGAGAGGACTCTTTCATCACATCCCCTGCCTGGCCAGTTAGCTTCATCTCTGTCTTTTCTGCAGAGACCCTCGTAGCCTCAATATACAGAGTTGCCCCACCCATCGATGTCCAAGCAAGCCCCATACAGACACCTGCAGGGGTGCGCTCATAAAACCGATCACTTGTAAAAATGGGCTTTCCCAAATACTTATCGAGATTATTTTCAGAGACCATAATCTTTTTGAAGGTCTCTTCCTTTTTATCGATTCCTTTGACAACTTGAATAGCGACCTTGCGCATCACCTTCTTGATGTTGTTTTCAAGACTGCGCACACCAGCCTCTCTGGCATAGCCATTAATGATGTGGGCAATGGCTTTACTTGTAAATTCAAGGTTAGTCGGTTTAAGACCCATATTTTTTCGATTGCGAGGAATCAAGTATTTCTCTGCAATCTTGACCTTCTCTTCCAAGATATAGCCTGACAGACGCAAAATATCCATCCGGTCTTTGAGAGGCTCTGGAATCGTATCTAAAACGTTTGCGGTAACAATGAAAAGAATGTTGGATAAATCGCAGCGCACATCCAAATAATGATCTAGGAAATCCTTATTTTGTTCAGGGTCGAGCACCTCCAATAGGGCCGATGCGGGATCGCCATGATAGCTAGAGCTCATCTTATCCACCTCATCGAGCATGATGACAGGATTCATTTCTTGGGTGAATTTAAGGGCCTGAATCATTTTTCCAGGCATTGCGCCGATATATGTGCGTCGATGGCCTTTGATCTCTGCCTCATCTCTCATGCCGCCAACAGAGAATCGGTAGAACTGCCGCTTGAGAGCTCTGGCAATACTTTTACCGATGCTAGTTTTGCCAACCCCCGGAGGGCCCACTAAGCAAATGATACTTCCCTTGACTCCGCCAGAGAGTTTTCCAACAGCGATAAACTCCAAAATCCTCTCTTTAATATCGTTAAGGCCGTAGTGATCCTCTTCCAGCACTTTTTTGGCAAATTTGAGGTCGAGCCCCGCTTCCCCATCGGCTCCACCGCTGTAGATTCCCCACGGAACAATCGTTAACCAATCCAGGTAGTTGCGGCAAACCGCATATTCTGCAGACTGCACCTCGAGAACGCTTAATTTATCAAGCTCTTCTTTAATCGTCTGCATCACACCGTCGGGAACTTTGCGCTTCTTGAGTCGCGTTTCAAACTTTTCGATGTCGCATGTCTTATCATCCTTTTCAAGGCCAAGCTCTTTCTTGATTGTTTTGAGCTGCTCGCGCAGGAAAAACTCACGCTGAGTCTTAGAAATCGTCGCTTCAATCTTTTGATTGATGCTATTTTGCAGCTTACTTAAATCCAGCTCTTTTTTAAGTAACACAAGAGCTTTATCGATCCTGCCTTGCAAATCATAAGTTTCCAAAACCTCTTGGAGCTCCTCGCGGGAAGCTGTGGTGAGCGCAACAGCGAAATCGGCTAATTTCCCAGGCTCTGTAAAATCGGAATGACCAAGAAAAATTTGAAGCTCTTCTTTAAAAAGGGGATTGAGTTTGAGCAGCTCTTTGATCGTCGTAATGATGCTAATCGAATACGCTTTTAACTCTTTGGTATTTTTAGTGACGATATCCTCATGAGCTACAATTTGCGCTTTCAAATGCTTAGGGGATTTGAGCTGCTTCTTGATCGAAATCCTTTTTTCCATGTTGAGCACAACCTGTGCCCCCCCCTGCTCCATAGGAATGATCCGCAGAACCCGCGCCAGCACTCCGACGTCGTAGAGGTCGTCAAAGGTTGCTTTATAAACGTTAATCTCTTCTTTTTTAGTCAGAAATAAGCCCATACATTTATGTTCCGACTTAGCGACCACTTTAAGCACTTCATAGAAAGCACCTGGTTCAATGACAATGGGTGCAGCCATACCCGGAAAAAAGGGGCGCCGCGTTAATGGAATGATGAACACCTCATCCGGGATATCAGACTGTGCTTTATCGCGCTGCTGGTCTTGCTGAATCGAATCATGTACCGCCTCTATCAAAGACTCTTCCATGCTCTCATCATCGGATATTTCATTTTCGTTGCTCAAGAGAGACTCCTTATAGCCTTTAGTTTTGGATTCATTTTAGGGAATCTAAGCATGCCTTTCGAGCATTTTTTGATTTCTTCGCTCATTTATAATGGACTTTAGCCATTGGAGCGGAGCGATTTTTCTAGATAGCGCCCCCATCCAGCGGGAATTTTGTAATGGCGGCCTATTCAAGCCTACCATTACAAAATTCCCGCTGGATGGGGGCGCTATCTAGAAAAATCGCTCCGCTCCAATGGCTAAAGTCCAGTCCTATGGATCTTTTTTGCTAAAAATTGTAGCAACAGACAATTGCAAAACTCAATCGGCCTCAAAACTGGAGTTTGGACTAAATATGGCCTGCAGATGACGGCTGCGACTTCATCAGATCTAACTTCCTCCTCATCAATAGCTAGCGCTATTGACTTCGTCGGTCAGTTAGATCTGATTTTGTCTCGCTCGTCCCTGCAGGCCATATTTAGTCCAAACTCCAGTCAAAAGCGCGCATTTGGTCACGAATGGAGTTTTGCAATTGCCTCCCAAGTCCAAGACAAAGCGCACAACGAACAACTGCTTGCCTGCGACACTTGCAATTTTAACGGGCAAGCAGAGTTTTGCGATACTGAAACTTTTCATATGGAAACTTTTATGGGGATGAGTCTATACCGGTGCTACTTCAAACGTATCTGTAATTTTTGTTTTAACGCGACCATTTTTCCTTTCCCCAAACAGGGACATTATTCGAAGTAATAAGGCTCTGTTTGGGTGAAGGGAAAAGGGGGCCGTTAAAACAGAAATGACAGGCACGTTTGAGGTGGCGCCGGTATATACCGGTGCTACTTGAAGTAGCGCCGGTATATATCTAACAGGGTGCAATCTTAGTCTTGGAAGGAGATATTTTCAATCACGAGGCGATTCTTGTTAGATTCGATTGTGTGGTTGGCACCGATTTTTTCCCATTTTTGATCATCATAGAGAATCTTAAATTCAAGGTTTGGAGGTACATGTAGGCGTATTTTCCATGTATTGTTCTCCTCTTTTGTCATACGGAGCCCATTGTCCCATGTCATAAAATTTTCATTCCTATCGATCGCTAAATCTACGCTATTGAAAGAATCTTCACCGCGGACTGCCAAAAAGTGACCCTCTTCAACATTACAGATCACAACAATTTCAAAATTATATTCAAAATCTTCTTCACATTTATTTTCTTGTATTTCAATTAAAGGTTGATTGTTAATAACTTCATTTTCATTTGGCATCTCATACAATGGATTTAAAAAAACCCCTTCATTTTCAGTTAACTCAACTTGAGGTGGATTAAATTTAAAATTAAAATTAAATGTTACATCTTGGTTGTTAATCTTTTTTTGTAATTCTCCAAGCTTTGATATAGCGTTTTTGTAAACTACTCCAACCTCATTAAAAAAATCCAGAAATTGTGGTGCGATATTGGGATCCCAACTATTAAATTGAAGATAAGCAACTTCATCTATTTTTTCTTGACAATCTTTCAATTTCTGATCTGGAGTAATATTCAAAAAAGCATATTTCTTAAATACTTCGTTCATTGCATCAGCACTTGTACTGCAAACGGCATACAACCCTGGATCCTCGTAAGCCACTGCTTTTTCACAAAGTTTCGTTATTTCTTCAATAGATTCTTGACATGTTCTGTCTAAGAGCTGAAGTTTAGTAAGCTCGTTTAAAAAGTTACTTGTATCAACTGTTTTTATCATAAACCACCATTTGTAATTGATTGAATTGTTTAAATAATTTTCTTATTTTTGATGCAACTTGCATCGAATTATTTCAATAATAATACATGAAAACATATATATGTGCAAAACAAAAAACATCATTGTAGGCGCAAAATTGAAATGTCGTAATCCCGCAAAATAGAAATGTCGTATTGACAAAAAATAATTTGATATATGAAGAGGCTAACCCTACCAAAATGAGGAGGTTAGCATGGATAAGGGGATTTTTATGACAGAACAAG
>CAJCHM010000022.1 GCA_903970255.1 Acidobacteriota bacterium | reverse complement strand
ATGCCAGAAGATTTGGCGATCCTGAGATCGAGCAGTATACGCCTTACTGCCAAGTAAAAACCATTCTTTTGAACAGGTTCCATCGCCGATTGGAAACGGGGCAACCCGTGACTGTTCCGGGCAGGACTCTAGAAACCGTAGGAGGATGTATCCACCATCCCTTTCGAGACTTGAATGTCATAGCCGGCAGAGAGAAATCTCGCAAACCGGACGGTCACTCAGAGAGCGAAACAAAAAATAAATACGTTTAAACACGTTTTTAGGAACAGTGATCTTATAGGTGGGCTCAAATTTTATCGGCATAATATCTGCATATTCTAATAATGCCATTATCCAGATAAAATGCAGATAAATCAAGTCGGAATGCCTAGTGCGGATAATTTTTTTTAATCCCCACTTAAACCTAGAAACGGCAATTGGAGACGGCAAATCGACGCAAGATTTTGCATCACTTTGCCGTCTCGAACTGCCGTTTCTAGGTGAAATTAACCCCTCATCTGGAACTGGTGCAGGACAGAGCGGGAGAATGTGCGGCTATCCACATGGATAAGTGTGGTAAGGGCAAGCTTGTCAGGTTTTAAAGTGGGTGGGGCGGCCTCTTCCAGAAAGAGCCTGCCGCCTGCATTTAAAAGAGGATGGGTGTCAAAGAACCGCAAGATCTCCTCAAGAAGGCGGGAACGTGCAGCGGGGGCATAAGGGGGATCTGCGTAGACCAGATCAAATGTGCGCCCCTGCTTGCCGATTTTTTTTAAAGCCAGAAGAGTATCGTAACTCATTAGGGTGCACTTATCTTGCACATCCAATAGGCGGCAGTTTTGTTCAATGCAGCCAAACGCATGACGTTCCGATTCGACAAAGGTGGCATGGGCAGCCCCTCTGCTTAGAGCCTCAATCCCCATGGCTCCCGATCCTGCATAGAGGTCGAGAAAAGCTGCCTCTTCCACTTGAGATTGTACAATATCGAACACGGCCTTGCGCATGATGGCAAGGGTGGGGCGTGTTTTGTCGGTTTTGGGTGTTTTGAGGGTGCGATTTTTAAATAGCCCCCCAATGATCTTTAAACTCACTGCTGTGCTACCTCGGGACGGGATCTTTTAAAGATATTTTTAACATCTTTGAGATAGGCAGATTTGGCATCTTCAAGAAAGTTAGAGTAGCAAGTGTTTACCCGTTTGTCCTCCCATTGCTTCTCGAGGGTGCGATCCCCTTTGTGTCCATCGACAAACGATACGCTTTTTTTAAGGGCTATCCATTCATCCCGGTGGCGCCCCTGAATGATGAGATCAAAGTTACAGGGTTCATCGATTTGACCGATGATGACATAGGGTTGATGGCTATAGAGGGAAAGAAGTTGGGATTTTGTAGAGAAGAGTTCAATGTGGGCATCGGGATTTTTGGGGATAGCGGTGATGATGAGATCTTTTGCGATGGGATCTTTCATGTCGAGGATAAGCTTTGAGAGTTTGCGCGGCAACGATGCATGGGTATCGGAGTAGAGAAGTTTTCCGCCGCTTAAATTGCAGAGCATATCGAGGGAAATCAGATCATTGTCTCGGCCCACTGCTGCAGCATACAGAGAGACTCTCCCTCTATTTTTATTCACCCAGTTTTTAAGGACTTTTTGTTTACGCTCTGTTTTCAGATTTGTTTTGCCATCGGTGAGGAGGATGGCGGTATGGACTTCATCATTTTCTGGTATATAGGGGAGGATTTGGTCGATTTTGTTGTAAATGTCAGCAAAGGCCAAAAATCCACCGGATTCTTGTTTTTCGAGGAACTCTTCGGCTGCCTGAATATTTTTGAGGGTTGCAAGTTGATTTTTCGGGCTAAATCGTATGATTTTTTTATCCATCATCAGGATGTTGAAGGTATCCCCTTTGGTCATGCTGGCTAGGGCCTTAACAACAGCGCGTTTAAAGACGGCAAACCTGTGCTTTTGGATTGTGCTGGAGCGATCGATAATAAAATAGAGGTTTTGCTTTAGGCTATGAGCGCTTAAATCACAGTTGGGCTTGACAGTAAGAGAGAAGATATACCCTTCCCCCTCCGGATTGGGCATAAAGGAGATATCGAGGTCAAAGTCGTCATTCCATTCTGCTGCGCTTGCTAGCAGCGGGAACTTGTAGTGTTCAAGTTCTGATGGAGAAGCTGCAAATTGTGCGCCTGTGTTCGGAGGAGATAATTCAGGGGCATTCGGAGTAAGCAAAGCTGTATTTTCTTGATTGTTTTCAGAGGAAAGATCTTCCTTAGATAAACGCTCTGTTAAAGTTTTTGATTCCTCAGAGATTTTTACCTCGGGAATATCGAGAGCAGTGAGCTCATAGGAAAAGTTTGGAGCGCTTTCAGTCTTAGGTTGAGCATGAAGCGCAACATTGTGTTGTGGGATTAGATCTTCTAGTGTCATCGCTTGCAGGGGAAGCGTCAAAGAGAAAGGGATGTCAGACAGAGCGTTTTCGGTGTCAAATTGCAAATGAGTTGCAAGGGATGAAGGTGGCTGTGGAGCTTCAAAAAAAAGAGGGATGTCCAATTCTTCCATCGGATCCATGATCGGTTGTGTGTAAGAGCAATAACTACTTAAAGTTGTGGAAAATGGGTTTTCTTGGGCACCCATCGGAGGTGAAATGGCCACCTCTTCCCTAGTTGGAGCCATCGGAACTCCTTTGGGGAGTTCGATTAAATCGTAGGGTTGTTGAAAGTGGGGAGAGAGCACGACAATCTCCTTAAAAACCTCCTCCAGATGTCTTTGCATAACACTCTCCTCATCCTCTTGCAGCGGGGTTGGTTTTGCGGAGCTCTGTCCAAAAAGGGACAAATCAGGCCCATGGAGAATCATCGGATGATCATTCAGATAGATTAGGCCGGCAGCATGCAGACCAACAGAGATTGCAAGGCATTGTAAAAAAAAGCTCCGTTTTTTTGTTTGAGGGACTGCCATTGTCATCATAGACCCACTTGACTCCTTTTTACGCGCTCTTTGAGTGTATCATCGATTGCATCTGCTAGCAACTTCTCAAACTGTTGTTTCACTTCCCGCATTTGATTTGCATCATTGTTTTTCACAGCTTCTATTTTGAGCAACTCTGCATTAAGATAAGCCCTATACTGTTGATGGAGTTTTGCTTTTTCTGGAAAATGGGATGCGGCCATGAGATATTCTTGCACAGAAGGATCGCTCTGTTGGAAGAAATTTTCTTTAACTTTCTCTAAGAGAAATTGTTTGTCGCAACTTTTTAGCTCAGCTTTAAAATCGACGTAGCAAAGGGCAGCTTCTAGGTGGAGTGGTTCAGAATAAAGCCTGCGTTGAATGGCTAAATCTTTGAGGGCATCGAGGATAGCTATCATGCTAGGGGAATCAGCCTGTAGCTTTTGATTTTTAAGCATTCCAAATTCGATTTTTGCCTTTTCTAAAGAGGCTGCCATCGAATAATAGGAGCTGGTATGAGATGAGGTGGCAATCAAATCAGAGAAGATCTCCACTGCTTTTTCAAGATTGCCAAGGGAGCGATAGGCTAGCGCACGCTCAAATTGGATCTTGCGCTGGTATTTCCAAGGGAGATCGGGATGGGAATCGTGAGCAGTTTTTACCCTCTCCAACAGCTCGATTAGCTCATGAGTGCGTCCTGTTTTTTCAAAAATTTGAGCAAGTTTAATCGCCTCCCCTTCGTTTGCAATACTCAAAGAATGATTGCCAATCAACTTTTCCAAAACAATAGCCGCGCGCGCAACTGCCTCTCCATTTCCATTTTCATATTGTTGAAAATAGTAAGAGGCCAACCAGCGCTGATTTTCTAGGCTGATTTTATCATCCAAGCATAAGTAAAGGTGATTTGCAGCCTTTGCAATCAACTCTGCTTTTTCCTCTAATTCTGCTTTTTCTGCCAATTTTAGATAACTATTGTAGAGGCTTAAACCAAGCTCTAGCTCCAGTTTAGGATTAAGAGAGAGAGCTTTTTCTGCACTCAGAACAAAATGAATCTCATCTTCGCCGCTTTGCTTATAGCAATGAGCAAGGAGAAGATAGGCCTCTGCGCGATGAGGATCCTCTAAATAGTCTTTGACATATTCGGTTAAAGCCCCAATTGCCCTCTCAAATGAGCCAAGTTCAAAGTGCATTTTAGCCACGAGATAGCGCATTTTTTGCTTCTCCGATGCAGAAAATACCTGTTTTTCTTGCAAAGCAATCTCTAAAGAATGCAGAAGGGTCTCTTGTTTGATTTTTTGCGTTGAAGCAGATGCTCTTTTCACATTTTCTATATTCAAGCTGACGCTATGGCGCAAAGCGCTTGCCCGATGAGCAGTATTTGGAAACTCATTTAAGAACGCAGCAAATTCAAGAGCGCTCTCTTCCCAATGTTGCATATCAGAGAGCATCAGCGCACTATCAAAGAGTAGTGTTTCTCTTTGAGGGTGCTCTGGATATAATCTTAAGAGCTCTTTAATAGATTCTCTAGATTTTGCCAGCTCATTTTTCTCTCTGCAGCTCTGGGCATACATCAGAAGAGCCTTTGCAGTTTCGAGATCTTGAGTAAATTCGGTTTTGAGAGACTCCAACGTTTTTGCAAACAGAGTAAGATCGCCCAACTCATTTGCGCAGGCAACCAGTGTCAAAAGAGCATTTTTTTTCTGCGGGCGATCTATTGATCCAATCCCCTTTAAAAGCGGATCGACTGCAAGTGCAAACTGATTTGTCGCATAAAGCGATTTGCCCAAATAATACTGCATGAGGGGAATCTTATCAGATGCGATATAGCGCATCGCTTTATCTTGTTCTAGGATGAAGTCTTTATACCGCTTTTCTTTAAAGAGCAGGCAAAGCTTATTAAAAGCTGCAAGTGCCACATTTTCCCCTTTTAGCTCAACGATATCGCCAAAGGTTGCAATCGCACTTTTTACATCAAAATGGATCTGAGCGGTTGCCGCCTGCAGTAGCCAATCCTCTTTATTTGCACTATCCTTATGCGCAAGTAAGAGATAGAGAGGGATGGCTTTTCTTTCCCTTTGCAGTAAGGAATGGATCTGGGCACAACGCTGTAGGGCTAAAATTGAAAATTGACCATCGATCACTTTTTCATACTGATCTAGCGCCTTTTCCAAAAATTCTTTTTTTTCTGCAGGATTTTCTATGTGAAAGTAGGATTCTGCTAGCTCATAGCGGATGATATTTATTTGGTTGGATGGCGCATTGGGATTTTTTAAGAACAGCTCCGAGGAGCGGATGAACTTCTCATACTGTTTAGTTTCATATAAGCTATGTAAGAGGTGGTACTGACACTTAAGCAAAAATTCCTTGCCCAAAATTTTGTCATAAGCAGCAATTGCGTCTGCATAATTTTTTTCCTGGAAGTAGAGATCGCCCAACATCGCATAAAGCTGATCTGTAAAGGCGCTCTTAGGATTTTTATTTAAGAAATTACCGATTTGAATTTTTACTGTCGAATAATCCTTTTCATTCCAGTACTCTGAAATTCTTTTTAGCTCCAAGCTCTCCTCTAGCGAAGCTGTGACCTCTTTGGAGTGCAACGCAGAAATGAGGAGAGTTCCCATCACAAAGGTAATCAGATATTTCATGTTCATAAGTAATGCAGGCCATTTTAGAATTTTTTTGGATTATAACCGCCCTCTAATATTAAGCAAACCCTGACTGAATTTTCATTCAAAAATTCCAAGATTCTTGGTAGGCTGCAATTTATCGAAGGAGTGTTCCCATGGGAATTGAGTTGATGATCATCGCTTCGCTATTTGTGGCAGCATCTAATTTTTGTATGCGCAGAAGTATTGATTCCGGAGGATCTAGCAAAGCGTTTTTGATGATTCAGCTGGCTATTGTTTTTCTTGTTGCCATCCTCCTCAACCCGGTTCGCACAGGAGACTATACGATCGCACCCTGTATGATCTATTTTGGACTAGCTGGCGGTGTGATCCTTGCAGTGATGATGATCTGTCTTGGGAAATCCCTCGAATCGGGGCCCCCTGGACTTACCTTTGCAGCGCTCAACTCTTCGACAGTGATGCCCATGATCCTCATGGTCCTTTTATTTGGAGATCCCTTTGGCTATGTCTACACACTTCTCAATGGAGCCGGTTCTCTCATGGTCGTCCTCGGACTTTTTTGGGCCGGTTGGGCTGCGCGCAGCTCTGAGAAAAAGATGCGGTGGGCGGCGTTTGTCGTCGGCGCCTTTGTAATGCATACTCTTTTTTTAATTATCATGCAGTGGCGCGCCCTATTCATTAACTTTCCTGGAGAAAACGGACTGTTTCTCAATTTTGACGTTCAAGATGCTAAATCTCAATGGTTTATGCCAGCTGTCTTCTTTGCAGCCGCTCTGATACAGCTGATCGTTTACCTGGCAACGCAAAAACGGCTGCCTAATCGCAGCGAAACCACCTATGGGATCCTCGGGGGCATCACTAACGGCGTAGGGACCTTTTTCATGATCTGGTCCACAGAGGTCTCCACCCCCGTAGAGCATGCGATGATTTTCCCCATCTTTTCGATAGCCATCATCCTCTCCTGCAACCTTTGGGGGATGTGGCTCTACAAGGAGCGCGTCAATTGGGCCGCAAATGGCCTATGCGTCCTTGGCATACTCATCGGAACCCTCGATTGGAAAGTGCTTTTCGATTAAAGAATCTCGCCGACTGGACTTTAGCCATTGGAGCAGGGCGATTTTTCTAGATAGCGCCCGCAGGCACCGGGAATTTTATAATGGTAGGCTTGAATATGCCACCATTACAAAATTCCCCCTGCCTGGGGGATGCTATCTAGAAAAATCGCCCTGCTCCAATGGCTAAAGTCCAGGCCGAACAACCTCCCATTAAAAAATACCCTTGTTAGTCAATTAAATTTCTATTTATATCCACTTCTGTAAATCATTTATTTGTATTAAACTAAATTCATCATTGCTGTATAATTAACATTAAATTAAGTAACCGTTAAACATTTAGGTGTAATTATGATTGGAATTAATATTAATCAAAAAGTGCCGGAGAGCCTTCAGGAAAACTTGCTTGCAAATGTTTTAGTTTCTCCAATTGCTGATTTTAGCGGGCCTCAAGGAACGACGAATAAGGAAACACTTCTAAATCGAGTTGAGCAATTGAGCAAGGAAGAACAAAATTTTTTATCCAACGAACTGGATAGAATTATAAATATAGAAAAACAAAATAAAAAATTTTCAGAAAATGGTGTTGGACTTCTGTTAATTGATGGATTTGAAAAAAAGAGTAAATTGCCACTGTTTTCAATCTTAATTTCATCTGAAAGTAAGTCTATTGTTGATAGAGTTGGTGACGCAAGAAAAATGATATTAAGCAAAAATATCATTAAAGAAAAAGAAGTTAGTGTAGATCGAGAATTTATAATCAAATGTCTTAAAAATGTTGAATCTAACCTAACAAATACAATAATGGAAAAAGCTAAAGAAAAAGAAGTAGTGATTGAAAGTGTCATAGAATTAAATGGTTTTGTTAGAAAAATTAAAAATGAGAAATTCGATGATAGTACAAAAGAAGTTATGCGGGGTGTGGCAAAGATTTTTAAATCCGATAAAACTGATCAATCAAAAAAAATGCATGCACTTTTATCAGCAGCTTTAATTGGTAATAAATTAACTATTGAAAAAAGTATAAAGAAAAATGTTTCCGAATCTGATTTATTGTATTTAAAAAAATTAAATTCGTATAATTCTGAAAAATTAATTGAGTCTGTTATTTTTGAAATTGTAAGCAAGTCAGTTTTTGAAAAAATAAGTATTCTTCAATCCGAATTAATGAAAATAAATGATAATATCGCTCCATTTAATATGATGTTGAAAAGAGTTGAAAAATACAAGAAAAGAGATGTTTTAAAATCTAAAGATGAAAGTATTTTAAAGGCACAAGAAGCTTTGAGCTCTACAGAAATCTTCATAAGTTCCATTGATAATATGATTTCATCGGTCGCAAATTGTAAATTTTTCACAAATTTTGAAACTGAACTTAAGTGTGCTTTGGAATTTATTTATTCGGGATTAGATAGTGATTGTGTTTTTAAATTCAATAATCAGGAGTTTAGTTTATTTAATATAGCCAAATCTTTAGATAAATCTATAAGAGAAATGGCAAGTGAACAATCGAATTTTATCGATAGTGTCCTTAATTTTTCAAATTGTATTAGACAAGAAATTAAAACTGATAATTTGAATAATTTGGAGAAGAAATTGCTCGAATTAAAAGAGCTATTGGAGTCCAAGGAGAAAATGGATTCTGATGAGATGATGGAAAATACTGATACTAACGTCGTTTCAGAGGGAAAAATAGAGCCGAGGGAGGAAACAAGTTCTCAAAAAGTACAGGAAAATCTGCAAGTTGAAGTCTTTAATATCAAAGAAGACGTGCTAGATCCGAATGCTGATAGCAATGATGATTTAAGTAAAAAGATGGAACTTTGTAAGACGGTTCTTTCTTATCTAAACGAGCTATTTTTAGTGATCAATCAAGAGTTAATTAAATCTCTGGAAGAGTTAATTAAATCTCTGGAATTGACAGAAACCCCACCAAATATAGAGAAAAAAGTTTTAGCTGAAATTTGTTTCGAACAAAAAAGTAACGCAAGTGACAAAAAAAATCAAAAACTAATTTTTGGAAAAGAAAATGAAATTGAATTCAAAGATAATAACAACATTAGCAATAACCAAGTAAATAACTCCGCTTTCCTCCCCAACAACATCAACAATCAAGTTAACAATCCAATGCCTTCCTACAATTCAATGCCTTCCCACAATCCCTCCCCAATTGCGTCAATTACATTCGAAATGGTTGGAAATAATATACAAGTTCCCCATGGAGACAACTTTGAGGATAGAAAAGCGTTGGCTCTGATTCTATCTGAGATGCAGCAGGACCCAGGGATAGCTAACCGCTCTTACCAAATGGATGGAATATTCAGGAGTCTCGAGAGAAATCCTTTAACCAAAAGTATGATTTACGGAAACTTCTACTTCATTATGAAGGAACAAGGACGCATATCGGAGGAAGGCAAAAAACATTACAATTGGGGTGAACGCGTCTTCATGAAATGGGAAGGGTGGGAATCCCTAGTTAACGTGTTTGACACCACGCAGCAGGATTGGACAGCAGGGTGCAACTGGCAGACATTAAATGTCCGTAGAACGGAAGCATTAAAGCTGGCAGTTCAAGGGATCAAAAGAGATTACTAACCGCTTCGATTTAAATATCGGGATACTCATCGCTGATCTTTAAGTCGTAGTAGGCAATGAGCTCTGCTGCATTGGGATCGTTGCTTTTGCTGAGGATTTCATACAGCGCCAAGGCCTTGGCGCTGTAACCATGTTCAAAGTAAAGAATTCCTAAACGCAACAGGACATTGCTATCAGAGGTTGTGACTTTGAGTATCGCTTCATATTCGCGCATCTCCTCTTGCGGACGATTAAGCGCTCGGTAGATGCTTGCTAACTGAGCGTGAACCCAAGGGTCATTAGGGACGTAGGCATCGAGGATTTTGTACTCTTCGATGGCTCTTTGGGCTGCTGTCACAAATTTCTCATGCATCTCTGGAGTGGAATATTCATAGGAGACAAAGAGATGTTCTTCATTGTGATAAAGTTTGCGCGGATCCATGTAGAGCCTAGAGAGTGCAAGATAGGCATCTGCCAGATGAGCATGAGCTTCTAGATCGGTGGGCTGTAGTTTGATCACCTCGATTTTTTCTTTAATGATCATCAAAAGCAATAGTTCTTTCATTTGGTGAAGATCTTTCCAATGGGTCCATACGCTAAACTTTTGCATGAGGGGAGAAAGGGTCTCAAATGAGGTCGGAAGAGAGTAGTAGGAGTATTCTTGACGATGAAGGAGGGTGAGCAATTGTTTTAAACTCGTGGCTACTTTCAAATGATATTCTGAGGTGCCAGGAGGTACTTGCAGTAGTGCTTTGCAATTTTTTAAAAAAGATGTTCTAAGGTCGAGAAGTTGCTGAGGCTTTTTAGCTTGGAAGTAGAAGAGAAGGACAAAGTAGGTAAAAGCTGTAAGAAATAATCCTGCTAATGAAAATGCGAAAATGGTTGTTTTAGTCAGGAATGAAAAGAAGAGAACAAAGGCGACAAGTTCTATCACCCCAATGGCAAAAAAGGTAATATGGAAAAGCGCGTATTGGCGTGTGACCTGTTTGAAATCATCGAGAGCCTCAGAACAAAAATGGAGTGTCTGATCTTCAAAGTGGGATTTGCCACTATGAGGCAGTGTGCCTCCATCGGTATTTATAAAAGTATCAGAGGTGGTCATCGGCGCTGCTCTTTAGCTTTAAGTTTTCGGTATTTATGCTTATTTATACTCCGATTGTAACCGGTCGTTTGTATTTCTCAATGAAAATCCATTTTATTCATACGGGGTTTGCAGCATGTAATCGATGACGCGCTGTGAAACGCCAGCTTGCTTTAGCTGATCGATGTCTGAGGATGTGAGATGGTAAACACTGCCGGTCGATTGGATTGTGCCTATGATTTTGTCATCCGATATGCCTGCCTGCGACATCTTTTCAATGTCTTTAATGGAAAGCTGCTCCCCTCTGTCCACTCTTCTCATTGTTTGGGGGGATTGTTGCTCTACTCTTTCTCTGTCGCTAGAATCCAGAGCTGATCCCACAATCGCACCTGTTGCAGCGCCCACCCCTGCTCCAATCAGGACGCCGCCAGGTGTTGGACTAATGAGAGCGCCGGTTCCTGCGCCAAGGCCTGCTCCAACCAGTGCACCCGTTTGTGTTTTAGTTTCGCAAGCGGAAAGAACAATGGCGCCTAGAATGAAAACAAGGACTGCAGGTCTCATGATACCTCTAAATATTAAAAGACCTCAGCATAGGCTGTTTTTTTCCCGATATTTGTTGCAATCGGTTCTTCCCGGAATCGATAGCCTACGCCGCGAACGGTTTCTATCCAATCGAAATTGGGTCCGAGTTTCTTGCGTAGAGAGGCGATGTGAACATCGATATTGCGGTCGACAATAAAGGCGTCGTCGTTGTGGATATCATCGAGAAGTTGGTTGCGTGTCAACACTTTGCCGCGGTTGGTAAGAAGGCGGCAAAGGATGCCAAATTCTGAGAGTGTGATGGGGATATTTTTTTCTTCTCTCCGTAGAATATACCGGTCTATCTCGAGGGTAAATTCTCCAAATAACAGAACCCTGGGTGGTTTTTCAGGTTCTTTACTGCGGCGCAATACTGCTTTAATGCGTGAAAAGAGAACTTTGGGGGAGAAGGGTTTGGCAACGTAGTCATCAGCGCCAAGCTCCAGCCCTAAGACCATATCGAGCTCCTCTCCTTTAGCTGTGAGAATGATGACCGGTATCGCTTTTAGTTCAGCATTGTTTTTAATTTTTCTGCAGACATCAAACCCATTTTGCCCTGGAAGCATAATATCTAGGATCACTAGATCGGGTTTTTCCCTTTCGATGGCGCGATATCCATTGATTCCATCGACCTCAACATGCAGTTTATACCCCGATGCCTCTGCTTGCAGCTTGATCAATGCGGCAATATCTTCTTCATCTTCAATTAGCAAGATCCGCTTTTTGTGGCTCATGGGAGATGACCTCTATTGAAAATTGTGCTGAGTTCATTCAACCTATTTTTTAAATTTTTTTCACGCATTTTCTTTAATCAGGGAATGCAGTTCCCAGTTTAATGAGGAAACTGGAGCACGTGTTCGATGGGATAATTGAGAAATGTTTTCCCCATTAGCCGAAACTTTTCAGGATCGTCCGAGACAAAAAATTGATAGTGGGGAAGCGATGTGGAAGGGTTGAGGAGATTATTTTCAGCAAGAATTTGCCGTGTTTTTTCAGCACAGGCAATTGCAGGGTTAATCAGTAGGACATCGGGCCCTAGCTCTTGTTGGATTGCTGCTTGTAGGAGGGGATAATGGGTGCACCCAAGAAGGACGCCATTGATCTCTTTATTCTTCAAGGGTCGCAGGTACTCTTGTACGACAAAGATGCTGAGCGGATGTTCGACATACCCTTCTTCTACCAAAGGAACAAAAAGAGGACAGGAGATTGCAGAGATCTCAAGGTTAGCGCAGCGTGAGTGGATCTGTTGTTGATAAATTCCCGATGTGATGGTGGCGCGTGTGCCAAGGATCCCAATTTTTCCTTGCGGAAGACAGCGCGCAGTTTCTTCGACTCCTTGTTCAGTGATGCCGATAACGGGAATATTTGAGACTTTGCGCAACTGATCCAAGGCTGCAGAACAGGAGGTATTGCATGCGATAACAAGGACTTTTATGCCTTGTTTTGCAAGCAAAGCGGCATTTTCAAGTGAGTAGCGCAAAATGGTATCAGCGCTTTTACTCCCATAGGGCAGGCGTGCAGTATCGCCAAAGTAGATGATGTTCTCATGGGGCATCAGTTCCCGAATTGCGCGCATGACAGTGAGGCCGCCAAATCCTGAATCGAATATGCCAATGCTGCTAGAGTTCTTATCAGGTTCCATTTTCGCTAACCTTGAGTTCTTGTCCAATCATGATTTTATCAGAGGTGAGGTTGTTGATTTTTCGAAGAGTCTCAATCGATGTATGTTGGGTCTTGGCAATTTTATCAAGAGAATCTCCAGCTTTGACGCGGTAGGACTTTGCCTTTGTGGAAGTGGTTTGGGAAGGAGATTCTTTACCAATTGCTTTTGAAATGGTATGCAGGGTCTTTTCTAGTTTGCTCACCTCACCTAGCCGCTGATCATGGGAAGAAAGGGTTGTTTCAATGGTTGCAAGCTTGGATTGTGTTTGATGGGTGGATGTGCTGAGTGTTCGCAAATCGTTTGTTATCTTCTCAAGTATTTTTTCTAATTTGGAAACTTTTTTTTCGATCCTAGAGACAGTAGATGCAAGCTGGCTCAAACCAGTTATTTCTTTTGTCGTGGCTTGAGTTTTAGCTGCATTGTTTTGCTTATTTAACCGCTCATCAATCAAATTAATTTCAACCTGGGCAGTATTTAATGCATGTTTGAGATCATCGATCTCGAGGCGAAGTTCATCCACTTCGGGGTTTGTATAAAACCCCGATTGTGGTCTGGCATTGATTGAGGCAGCAAAGCTAATCGTCATTAGACAGAAGTATACCCATGGCCGCATCGATCCACCTTACGACTTTTGGTAAATGCGGAATTCACTACGTCGGTTTTTTGACCAAGATTCTTGGGAATGTCCAAGGTCAACAGGTCTTTCTTTTCCATAGGAGATTGTATGAACCCGTTCTGGATCAACTCCTTTTTGCACAAGAAGCGAGCGGATATAATTGGCGCGTCTGGATCCCAACGAGAGGTTGTAGGCCTCAGGTCCCCTTTCATCACAATGCCCTGAGACGAAGATGTAGACGTTTGGATGAGATTTTAAATATTGCGATACCCTCTCAATCGTGTCCATGTACTCTTTACCGCGAAGAATGTGATCATCGGTATTAAAATAGACCTTTTTAAAGATCGAGCTCTCAGAGCCTGTAGGAGAGTGAAACGCCTCAATGCCAGGAAGACCACTTGCTACCTCACCGGGTGTTTTCTTGGGCTGGGGGATCGCCCCATCCGTAAATTGCACCTTTAAATCTTCATCTTTAAGTCCGATGAAATCCTCGTCGCTAGGTCCAAAGAAATCCACGCTTGCCGTTTCTTCATTGCTCCAAAGTGAGCGTGCGCTGCCTTTATAATTGCCTGCAGTTGTGTTATCATCCCAAACGCTGCCATTGCCACTGCGGCAGCCTGGGACAACTCCGCAAGCTAGTGTGCATAGTAAAGTGATCAGTAGATTTTTATGCTTCATGTCTTGTTCCTCTTTTCAAAGTTTTTCACGGTCCCCAAGTCGGATAATGTTTTTTTCCGGGTCCGTTGCTAATTTTCACAGCCTCTGGCTGGTTTAGATTGGCGATATAGAGTTCAGAGCCTGAGCCATCGGTTGAATTAAACACAATGTGGCGGCTATTGGATGCCCAACAGGGGTTTTCTTTGTGACCGGGACCTGATGTGAGTTGAGTTTCTTCTCCGGTGGCAAAGTGATAAATCCATATCTGCCGTATTCCATTTGTTTTAGCACTATAGGCTAATTTTGTTCCATCAGGCGACCAGCAGGGACAAGAGTTCTCCCTGTTTTGTTTGGTGATCATAACGGCATTTGCTCTTTTTTGCGATAGGGTTGCAGGAATAATATAGATGCGCATGCCGCCGTCTTTATCAGAGACAAACGCGATTTTGGAGCCATCTGGGCTAAATGTGGGCGATGCTTGTGTCGATCTTGGATAAGAAAAGAGCTGTACAGGCTTGCCCACTTCTCCATTTGTAGGATGCAGAGGCTGTAAAAAAAGGTCGGTGCGCCCTCCTGCATCGCAAATGAATGCGATTTTATCCCGTTGGTGTGAAATTGCTGGAAGCAGTTGGTTGCCTCGAAGATTGATCAGGCGTTTTCCAGTGCCCCCTTTCAATGAGCCGATATAGATTTTAGGTTGGCCCAGCTTATAGGAAACGTACAGGAAGCTGTCATTGTTGTAGCGAGGATGGTGCGGCAGGGCAACGGGCGTGACACTGTAACTGTTGTCATGTGTTAGCTGATGGGGGTTGGCTCCATCCCAGTCGCACTCCCAGATCTCTGAGATCCATTCAGTTCCATCGCTACGTGGGTTTTTTACTTGGTAAGCAAACAGGATCCGGTGGCTTGCGATCCCATCTATCTGAAATAAAGCTTTGTGGATTCCATCGGCAAGCTTGTGGATTTGGCGCCGATCGTGGGCAAGGTCACCTGTAAGCGACACTTCTGGGAAGGTTTTAATCGATCCTTCATCCGCGTTGAAAACTGTGGCGATAAGGGCTCTTGCGTTGAGTTGGATGCGCACAGCGTAAGAGACGCCAAAATTCTTCCATGAATTCACATTAAACGCAGTTTGGTTCTCTTTTGAGGTTAGCAGCTGTTCCATAGTCGAGCTGTAACCTGTGACTTTTGTAGAGCTATTGTGATTGAGATCAAAAGCGAGGACCTTTTCGAGGTGATTAAGATAGCTTGAATCAAATACAGCATCTTTTGTTTGTATCTTGCCCACGTAAATGGGCGATAACCCACTTGTGGTTGCAAGGTGAACGCGGATCTCTGGGTTTGTTTCCACTTCGGCATGGATCTGATTAAATCCAGAAGTTAATACTAATAAAAAGAAGAAGCATTTTATCATATTCTTCACTCAAAGTTCATTACAAAAGGTTAATGTAAAAGTGGATTCCTTTTTGTTTGCATAAGCACCTTCAAAACGGGGAAATTTCAATCTAGGTAGATTGCTCTCTAGATACTGTCTGTTTTTTTCGCTTTGAGCCCTCAATACATCTATTTTAACCACTGTCCCATCTTGGCGCAAGCTCAATTGAATTTTCACCTCTCCGTAGTCAGGAAGCGTTAACAATCGATGGAGGTGATCGATTAAAGCATCCGTGTAGTTAGTTGCCGATAGCTCAGAGAAGATATCTTCTTCTGTGATCGTATCAATTTGCAATGGAATGAGAGCTATTGCTTTGCTGTTCAGAGTTGTTTTATCACTCTTAGCTTCAATTTTGGCAATCCTTTCTTCCAGTTCCTTAAGTAAGCTATCGGAAATTTTTGCCCTGTTTTCATCGGGTTTCGCCTTTGTTTTTCCTAATTGTTTATCTGCTATTGCGGGCTGTTTTTTTACCTCCGGAATAGGTTTAGCTACCTCCTTCTTAACAGCAACGGGGGTAGATTTTTTTTTGGCAGCAACGGGTGTTTGTTTTTGCGGCAAAGGTTTTTTTTTTGCTGGAGGTTGAGGAGCCTGAACTTTGGGTGTGGATATTGCTTTTTTTGCCGCTTGAGGTTGTTTTTTTTGTACAGACGGTGCCTTAAATGTCACTGTATTGACCACAAGAGGTTTATTTTCTTTTTTGTGGCTTAAGAATGCAGGTGAAATCAAAAGGGTAAGCGCAAAAATTCCATGCAGCAGCACAACAGAGGCAACGATCGTTCTTTGCAGCGGGTCTTTGTAGAGCCATACAAAAAATTTATTTAACAAACTCTTACTCCGGCTGAAGGATCACATCGAGCTGTTCAAAGCCTGCAGTTTCTACGGCGTTTTTAACTGTTTGATAGGTCCCAAACTGGGCTTTTTTATCATGAAAGAGCTGCGGGATCTTTTTGGGATAAAGCTGTTTGGCTTGTCTTAGTAATGAGATGAGTTCTTTTTCTAAGATGAGTTTTTTGTTTAGATAGATCGAGTTATCTGCATGCACATGGATGGTAACCGGGCTATCTTCTTGGACAACGGCGATTTCTTTGTTTTCTTTTTGAGAAGAAGCTGCCAGTTGTACTTTATCGATCTCAAGCATTGGTGCGATGATGATAAACATGATCAAAACGACAAAAACAACATCGATGAGCGGGGTCAAATTGATGTTCATTTCTTCAGAGACATCTGCTTTAAGAGCAGACAGGCGCATTTTTTTCATCTTTTAATTCACATCCGCTTTGCGGTACTGGATTTCAACACTTGAAAGAAGCTGGTAGACAAACTCTTCCATACTGGAGGAATAGTTTCTAATTTTGTTCTTCAAATAATTGTAGGAGATGAGCGCTGGGATTGCGATGATCAGACCTAAAACCGTTGTGGATAGCGCTGTGGATAGCCCGCCCAGAACTGCCATATTGGATCCCGCTGTTCCGCCGCCGCTAAGCTCAGAGAAAGTGATCAAAATTCCCCACACAGTTCCAAGCAGGCCTAAAAAAGGAGCCAACGTGATGATGGTCGAAAGGATGAAAAGGTTTTTTTCCAATTTTTTAATCTGAGCTGAAATTGTTGTGAGCACATAAGACTCGACTGTTTCCAAGTCGCTCGATGAGAGATAGACGGTTCCCTCTTTACCCCCTTGCTGCGCGGAAAAATAGAGGTTTTTGTTGAGCACCTCCACCGTTTTTTCCTTCAAATCAAAAAAAATCTCGGCAAATGGATGGGGAATCTGCCGATTTTTGAGCTTGGGCAATTCATCCCTTTCAAGATGGAGCAGCCGGTCTTTGTTGAGCAGATAAGCCTTATGGAAAGCTTGCGAAATTTGTTCCACCTGCCGCGTCACCCAAATCTTTTGGACAAGGACGACCCAGCAAATGATGGACAAAGAAATGAGGCTTAGGATAATTAATTTACCAAGGAGATCAGACTGCGCATAGGCTGTAGTAAAAGCGCTCATATCGGCCAGGGGAAGGTAAATGCTCATGGTGGATATCTCTGTAGGATTGAGTCTCTAGGAATACCTGATGGAGGAGGTAAATGTCAAGAGAGCTTCCCATGATGACAGCTGTGATTAGCTTTTGTTCCAACGATTGGCGTTTTTTAAAGCGCTGTATCGATGGTGTAGCCTCTTGCTCTCAGGAGATCATCGTTACCGTGTGCGATCATTTTTTCGATGGATCTGCAGAAAATTATGCTTTGTTACAAGAGGCTTACGCAAGATTTCCAAAATGTACGTTTTTGCAGTTTCATTTTGATCCCCACATAAGCTATCGCCCCTTTTCTACTCTTGAACCGGAACATCACAACTGGAGGCATGAATGGCACAATACCGGGCGGTGGCTCAGCTTCCTTTATGCCTCTGCACAATCGGAGTATCTTTTATTTCTTGATTGCGATGAGATCGTTGATACTTCCCTTTTTTCGCAATGGCTTAAAGAAGCAGATTGGAGAGGTCTTGCTGCATGCCGGTTCAACTCTGATTGCTATTTTCGTGAGGCAAGATATGAAGCCACTGCCCGAAGCGACAGTTGCTTGCTCGTCAATCGAAACTATCTCACCTCAACAATTTTTTGGGATAACCGGGAGCGGACTGGGATTTTTGATGGCATTGAAGGGGAAAAAAAGAAGGGGATCAAAGATTTATTGGATCAGCCTATGGTTCGCCATTTTTCCGGGGTGCGCACTAAAGAAGAGCTCCATAAAAAGTTCACCACTTGGGGCCATCATTGGGAGCAGGATTGGGCACTGCTTTTAGAGGAAGAATATTCCCGTCCCTTTAATGGGGAGCACTTTCTTGGGCGTCAATGCCAATGCATTGATACTATTGATTTTGATCCTCTTGCCGAGGAAATCCCCACTCTTCCCAGAGTTGACCTCGATCAGTTTCTGCAAGGGCTGCATCGGTTTCCCAATGTGATCTGCGTAAGTCGAAGCGATGCCTTCCGCAAAGAGGTAGAAAAGGAGTACCTACTCAATTGAACTCCAGTGAGTAGCTGTGATTCCATTTGAAAAAGGGAGCTTTTCCTTGCGAAGCGTGAGCAAAGCACATTTTTTGACGGGTTGCTCACTTTTAAATCCTACCAAAGATTGTGTCATTGTTGCATTCGGAGTAGAAGAAAATTTGATTTCATAGGCATCCAAAGCATCGCCATGGTCGATCAATAAATCCACCTCTTCACCAGAGGCAAGTCGATAGAAATAGCAGTGAGCGCGTTCCCCTTTTTCTGCAAATTGTTTGATTTTTTCCATGACAACCATATTTTCAAATAGATGTCCTCCAAAGGGAGAATGGACGAGTTGTTCGACGCTCTCAATGCGAAGTAGGTAACAAAGAAGTCCCGTATCCACAAAATACAATTTAGGAGACTTAACGATCCTTTTTGTTAAGTTTTTCGCATAGGGTTCCAATAAGTAGATAATCGATGTTGCTTGAAGAAGCATCAGCCAATCTTTTGCAGTTGTCTGAGAGATGCCGCATTCTTTGCCAATTTCGTTTAAATTAAATAACTGTCCAGCTCTGGCAGCAATTAACACCAGATAGCGCTGAAATTGCCCCAAATCGTGAATATTGCGCATCGTGCGGAGATCTCTTTCGAGATAGGTGGAAAGATAAGCGCTGTGCCAGAATTTGGGATTCAATTTCGGCTCAACTTGAAATTCAGGATAAAATCCCTTGAGCATTTGTTCTGCAACAGCGTGTTCATCGCACACATCTTTGTCTTGAATTTCTCTCCAGCTCAAAGGATAAAGTTGGAAGATGGCAACACGTCCTGCTAAAGATTCAGAAACTCCTTTCATTAAGGGAAAAATTTGCGAGCCGGTAAGAACATATTGGCCATGTTTTCTTCGGTCGGCATCCACTTGTATTTTGATGTAGGGTAGTAGAGAGGGAGCATACTGGATCTCATCGATAATCAGAGGAGTCTGGTAGGTTTTTAGAAATAATGCTGGATCTGACTCAGCTAAGTTGCGTACAAGAAGGTCGTCAAGTGACACATAAGTGTACTTCTTTAGACAATGCTGCAGTAGGGTCGATTTCCCGGCTTGCCTGGGCCCTGTGACCAGAACCACGGGAAACTGCTCTAAAGCTTCCTTGAGCGGCTTTTCTAGTTTGCGATGTAGGTATTCCATGGTTTCATTATAGCAAGAGGTTCATGCATTTTCAAGATTTAATCTTGAAAATACATGGATCTCTTGCTATTATGCTAATGATCAAATATTTAGGTCAACTTGCTTTCTCCTCGATGTTCCACTTTTTAGGGCTGCATAGCAGCTTTGACTAGACTTTAGCCATAGGAGGGGGAGGATTAAATTTTTTCTTGTGGTGTAAAATGAAATAATGGATTACGCTCCCTCTTATTTTCTCAGCAAATAGCATGGAAAACAAACTCTCCACTCAAATCATTGAAGCTGCCATTGAGGTGCACCATCTTCTGGGAGGCCCGGGTCTTTTGGAATCGATTTACGAGTCTGCTCTTTGCCATGAGCTCTCCCTTCGCGGCCTGCATACCCAAAGACAGCTGCCCATTCCAGTGATGTATAAAAATATCGCTGTGAGAGATCCTCTATTTCTTGATATCCTTGTTGAGGACAAAGTGATTATTGAGGTGAAGGCCACGGGTAAAGATTTGCCTTTCTATCAAGCTCAGCTCCTTTCTCATCTTCGCCTTGCAAACATCCCATTTGGGATGCTCATCAATTTCGGTAAGCCGAATGTCAAGGAAGGAATTTGTCCCATCGTTAACCCTTCATTTTCTAAAGAATTATGCTGTTGAATCTGTTCGATACCCATGCTCACCTCACCTCTGAGCAGATCCTCCCTCATTTAAAAGCAGTTTTGCTGCGTGCAGAGCAAAGCGGGGTTAGAAAAATTGTCAACATCTGCACAGATCCCAAAACCCTTGAAGAGGGAATTGCATTAAGCGAGCAATACCCTTGGGTCTACAATGCTGCAGCAACCACCCCACATGATGTAGAAGAGGAAGGGGAACTTTTTTTGCCGCTTGTTGAAAAAGCTGCATCCGATGGCAAACTGATTGCAATCGGAGAAACGGGATTGGATTATTTTTATGAGCACTCGAATAAAAAGGTTCAGCAAGCTTTTTTGCTGCGCTACTTCTCTCTTGCTCTTACAATGAAGCTGCCTCTTATTTTTCATTGCCGCGATGCCTTTGCCGATCTTTTTGCAATAGCAGATAACAACTATGCAGCAGCCCCTGCGATTCTGCATTGTTTCACGGGAACACTTGAAGAAGCAAAGGGTGTTTTAGATAGAGGCTGGTATCTTTCTATTAGCGGCATTGTGACGTTTAAAAAATCACAAGGTTTGAGAGATGTGGCCAAATATGTTCCGCTCGATCGTCTGTTGATTGAAACAGATTCCCCTTACTTAGCACCACAAAGTCATCGGGGAGAGCAAAATGAGCCCTCCTTTCTAAGCGAAACGGCGGAGATAATTGCTGGGGTCAAAGGGATTTCTCCTGCTGAGCTTGCGCAAGGCTGTACGGATAATGCGAGCCGTTTTTTTCAGCTATAAAAGAGTAATTACTAGAAACAGAATAAAAGGCTCTTTGGTTATTGTCATTTCATGGAATGCTGTGATAAGATCGCTTTAGATTCGTGTTTTTTACACCTTATGAGTTTGCTATGAGACTGAAGTCAATAAGTTATAAAGAAAATCTTGGAAGAACAGATGCAAACCCTTGGGAACTTAAAGACATTTTTTTTGGAGAACGCAATCTCATTGTTGCAAAAAATGCTACTGGGAAGACCCGGATTTTAGGCAGCATTCATAACTTAGCAAGACAGATTCAAACACCCCAAATTCTAATTCACGGCATCCCTCAAAAGATTTCCATTAACGGGGAGTGGATTGCGTCATTTACCGATGAAACCGGTGGCAGTTTTGAGTTTTTTGTTGGGTTTGAGAAGGGAGAGGTTATTTATGAGAAGATCTTAGTAGATGGCAACGAAAAACTCGACCGAAAGCCTTTTATAGCAAAGATATATTCTGAAATAACAGGGTGGCAAGAAATATCGCCCCCCAATGATCGACTGGTTGTGCATGTCCGAAGAGATAAGAATGAATTTCCATTTCTGGAAAGTCTTATGTCCTGGGCAGATGGAATACGCGTATTTGGGTTTGCAAATACATCACCAAACTTAGTTGAAATCCCTGATAGTCCCTATCAATTTACAAGCCTGAATGCAGTGCCCTCAATTCTTGAACAATTAACGAATACACAAATTGAAAATGTGCTTAGCCAGCTCCGTTCTATGGGCTATGTTGTAGAAACCGCATCGGTTGATCCAGTTAAAGGCTTGCCTCCTACAACAAAAATTATTTTTATAAAAGAGCGTGGAATAGCAATTCCGCTTAAACAATTCGAAATTTCTCAAGGGATGTTTCGAGCTTTTTCTCTGCTTACTATCGTTGAATTTCTTCGTTCATCTAGTAAAATAGGCGCTATTTTGGTGGATGATCTTGGTGAAGGGCTTGATTTTGAGAGAAGCAAAAAATTAGCCGATATTATTTTCGGCGAAGTATCTGAATCAAAGATTCAGATTATAGCCACTTCGAACGACATCTTTTTAATGAACTCAGTCTCTTTAAATGATTTAACTGTTTGCTATAGGTCGGAGCATATGGTTACAAGTATGAATTACTCAAATTCTAAAGAGAGGTTCGATGCATGGAAGCAACTTGGACTGAATAATTTCGATCTACTTTCCTCGAATTTTCTCTTAGACTAAAAAGATGTACAGAAAGCAAATCGCCATATATGTCGAAGGACAAACAGAACAAATCTTTCTTAATCACCTCATCCTAACTTGGTGGAAATATACAGAGGTTGAAATTAAAAATATTAAATTGCAGGCGTATCAGAATAGTGTTTGTAAAGTTCATAATTTTCCAAATCCGGAAGCATTGTTTTTTTTCCTTATCATTGATGTAGATGGAGTGGGATCACTTTTATCTGCTATGGCAGACCGTGCAAAACAGCAGCTTCAGAATGGATTCGAGATTATTGGGCTAAGAGATCTTTGCGATGAAGACTATGAAAGAGCATGTCTGATCCATAAAACGGATCCAATTATGATAATCACTAACCGCATCAAGGAGGCTTTAGAGCGAAGAGGTTATGACTATCCAGAACAATTAGATGTCTTTTTTGCCATTATGGAAATCGAAGCTTGGTTATTGGCTTTTACCTTGGCGGTATCAAAATGGGGGCGAATCTCTGAGGAAGGAGTCTTAAAAATAATAAAACGTGAATTAGGCCCAAGTCATTTAAGCCTTGAAGCAATTAAGCGACCCAGTACCCTTATCAAAAAGATTGGCGAAAAAGGATGTAAAGCAAATCCAAAATCTCTTGACGAGGTAAAGTCATTGGTTTCCTCTATTACTAGAGAAGAAATCCAAAATGTCTATGAGTCTCATCAAAACCCTAGTTTTAGGAAATTTTGGGACAAATTAGTTAAGCTAGAGTCCTCTCTTTTGCAAGAATTATGACTCACTAGGGTGTGACAAACGCTTGTTCCTTGCGTCCGTCATCCTTAAATTGTTCCAGTGCATTGTAAATTTTACTATCGAAACAGTCTAAATAAAACAAAATTTTAGTTTTTCGCGACGCTTTTTCTCTTTTTCAAAAGTAAAATACCCTGTATACACTGATAACTCGAAGAATTCTTCTTTGACTAGGTGACTCAAAGTGTAAAGCTGTTTTACTTTTAGGTTGGATTATGACTGCTGCTGCAACTGCTGTAATTCCTAGAACATTTATCTGGAGACGGCTCCATTCTTTTTCGAGTAATGTTCCTGTTTGGTGAAAGGAAAAATGGTCGCGTTAAAACAAAAATTACAGGTATATTTGAAGTAGCACCGGTGTAGAAGGCTATCCCTTCTTCGCAACTTGCGTTGCCCGGCTATATTGTCCGTTTTCTTCTACGATGCCGAGCTTTGCTGCAGCTTCTTGAAATGTTTCTCTGTAAATTGTTGTTAGGCGACCAGTTTCTTCATTTACAATATCATATTTTAAAACACCTCTTATCATTGATGCTATTGTTAGTTTTCCGGGGTCGGGCTCTGTTCCGTTGGGTTTTTGTAAATAAATTTCAATTTCAATGTTTTCCGGTTGAAACGGATAGGTTTGTAAAAAACGACGAATTTGCTCTCTTGCATTGATTGTATTCAGGTAGAGCGTTCCTGCTTCCATCACCAATTCCCGCGCCTGATTGATATCGATTTCTTTGTAGTAGCGAAACCCTATTGCAAGCATCCTAATTTGATGCATCATGCCTGAACCAACTCCAAAGGGATAAAGTTCCTTTTCTTTCTTTAATTGAACAAGTGTCTTATTCGTGACTTCATTAACTAATGCCCCCTTACTTGGCATGTAGGGATTATCGCCAAGATAAGGGGGGTCACAGCTAGTAATGAAAGCCATCAAAAATAAGAAGCAAAATACCTTCATCAGTATAGTCCGTTTTCAATTTCGAATAATGTCCCTGTTTGGTGAAAGGAAAAATGGTCACGTTAAAACAAAAATTACAGGTATGTTTGAAGTAGCACCGGTATAGAAGGCTATCCCTTCTTCACAACTTGCGTTCTCCGGTGATATTGTCCGTTTTCTTCTACGATGCCGAGCTTTGCTGCAGCTTCTTGAAATGTTTCTCTGTAAATTGTTGTTAGGCGACCAGTTTCTGAACTCCTAATATCATATTCCAAAATCCCCCTTATCATTGATATTACTGTCAAGTTGTCAAGATCGTGCTTTGAACCGTTTGGCTTTGTTAGAAAAATTCTAATTTCAATGTTGTCTGGTTGAAATGGATCATTTTGCAAAAAGGGACGAATCTGCTCTTTTGCATTGATAGTATTTAGATAGACCGTTCCTGCTACCATGAGCAATTCCCTTGCCTGATTGATATCCACCTCCTTACAATAACGAAGGCCGAGGGCGAGCATCCTAATTTGATGCATCATCCCTGAGCCAATTCCATAGGGATATAACTCCTTTTCTTTCTTCAATTGAACAAATGTCTTATTCGTGACTTCATTGACCAGTGACATCTTAGTTGGCATATAGGGATTATCCTCAACATAAGGGGGGTCACAGCTTACAATACAAATCATCAAAGATAAGAAACAAAAAATTCGCATCAATATTGTCCGTTCTGGCCTAAATATTCCTTAACATGTTTGTCAATCGTTTCGTGGTATGTAGGGCTTTCAAAATCGTGATCCAGTCCGGTAGCATCTGGATGGGGCTCTAAAATAATGAGGCGGTTTTTGTTTTCAATAAGCCGATCCAGCATCTCTTTTTGGTCAGATTCATTATGAGAACCAGCTGCTAGTAATGTAACCAGATTTTCCCCCAGATGGATCTTATCTTTTTTGCTCGCATAATGGTAAGAATCAAAGCACAGACCCTCTGGGATAATCACTGCAGGTGCTATAGCCACGACAATAACACGATCGCGAATTTCCTGGGGAGCCTTCTCGAGAGCAACTTTTGCCTGAATTGTTCCCATGCTGTGAGTA
>CAJCHM010000021.1 GCA_903970255.1 Acidobacteriota bacterium | reverse complement strand
GATAAATTTAAGGTGTTTTGGAGAGGTCTTTCAGGAAAAGTTGTTCAACTGCTTAAGGGTTTTCCTTAACAGATTAGAAGAGAGCTGGTTATGAATAAAGTTGGACATTTTGGCTGATTGGCCTTAGGGAGAGGGCTCCGTCGGCCTTGTGTTCTGGCCCGCCCGAAGGAGCGGAAAAATGGCCGCCAGGCCTCAGGTGTGAGGGTCCGCCGGCCTTGTGTTCTGGCTAATTTCATTATATGAGAACGCTAATATACGTAAAATTTTTTTAAAAATATAGATTATTTTATTTAAATAAAAGACTTCATAGTTCATTTGGTTAAGTAACCAAACCAAAACAAAGAGGAACTATGAAGTCAGAAACAATAGATTTAAGGTCACCATACTGTACGATGGTTTATAATAGAAGCTCAGATTCACAAATTTTGGTTAGGCAGCAGATTGTTCGCTATGCACAACAGCATGGAAACAAACCAGCAGCAAGGCGTTTTGGTTGCAATGTCAGGACAGTCCGCCAGTGGCGGAAGAGGTTTGACAGTGGGGGTACCCGTTCTCTTAAAAACAAGAGTCGTGCTCCTCATTGCCGACCTCATAAAACAACCCAAGAAATCGAGGAACAAATCATTGCAAAACGGAAAAGAATGCCCTGTTATGGTCCTAAACGCCTCAAATACTTCAACCCATCTCTTAAGGTGTCAGAAGGGGCTATTTACCGTATCCTCAAAGAACATGGACTCCTCAGAAAAAACAGAAAAAAATATCAACGCAAACAAGATCTTCGCGAGGTAAAAGCAAGATACCAAGCACTCACCCATCATCAAGAGGATGTGAAGCATCTCTATGATATTCCCCAATATTGGCCACAAATGACAGCTCTTAAGCTTCCCAAATATGAATATACAATTCGGGACACAAAAAGCGGGTTCACCATTGTAGCGTTTTCCGATGAATACAGTGAGCAATATTCGACAATGCTAACCGAGACATATTTGAGGCACTTAGAAACTTTTGGTGTCGATGTTAAAGAGGTCACGATTCAAACTGACAATGGAAGCGAGTTTGGGGCCAGGAAAAAAGATATAAAGACCCCAGGTTTTGTGAATATGATTATGGTTGAGCATGGAGCCCAGCATCAATATATTCCCCCTGGATGTTCCAATGCCAATGGTGATGTGGAAAGTTTCCATGCTACTATAGAGCGTGAATTCTTTGATTTGGAATATTTTGGTTCTAAAGCAGAGTTTTTTAAAAAGGCTCAGGTCTTCCAGAGCTTTTACAACTTTGTCAGACCTAACTTCTCTAAAAAGGGGAAATCCCCGCTTCAAATATTTCTGGAGGACCGGCCGGGTATCTCTCCTGAGGTGTTAAACTTCCCGGTTTATGACTTAAATGCGCTATTTAGGCAGAAAATGGAGCTTCCAGCAATTAAAGGGAGGGATCAATATGTACATAAATTGCCCGCTTTCGGGATAATATAGTTATATTATTAATTTGTTAAATAACTGAAAGTAAATGGTTTAATTAAAAGATTGATCTTAGGTCGCGTATAACTTAAACAATCCGCTGAATGCAGACAAGTGCTTTAGGATAAGAGACTAATGAAATAACAGGCGAGGAAGTCACCTTTTTCAGGATCGCCTCAGACTGCCGCTGAGAGGAAAGGAGGAGGTTTTCTGTGATGGCCTCGCCGAGGGCCCCCTCGATCTGACTCACCCCTTCTGAGGGGGCGATATCGCTCCCTTGAGGCAGGGCCAAAGTATGCATGATGAGGAGATCCCCCGCGTTCCAGTTGTCCACAGTTTCGGAAAATTCAGAGCTGCTCGATACCCCCAGGAGGTCATTATCGGAGGAGAGTTTGCGCGGTTTGGCTTGTCCCTGAGGGATGTGTAGGAGGTCGCCAAAGCCACAGCAGACATACGATACGATATCCTTCAGAGGATCGAGCAAAATAAAGCTCATAACAAATTTTTCTGAGAGGAGGTCTTGGCAGAGCAGGTTATTGAGTTTTTCGACAAAGATTATCGGTTTGAAGACCCCTTTTGCTACAAGGGTATATTCGCTAAGCAGAGCTCTTATCATCCCGCGGAAGGTAGCGATCGCAATGGCTGACTCCACAGAGGGGGTGGTTGAGCTGGCAAGGAGAATAAGATAGGTGTTGTCGGGGAAGCGAAATAAATCATAATACAGGCCTAGCTGATCTTTGCCTCTTCCCTTTGCGATGCCGATATCTATTTGAGGCCATGGGGGGAGCTCAATGGGGGAGAGGTTGAGGTTAGCTCTCTGGATTTTTTCTAACATTTCTTTGGCTTCATCATCGCCGGGGCGCTCTTTTTCCAGGTCTTTGGAATTGAGGTATTGGGAAATATCGTGGATGAATTCAGAGATGTTTTGGTAGCGCTCTTTGACAGAGATTGCCAGTGCTTTGGTCGCAATTTTTTTTAGTCGTTGGGGCAAAGAGGTTAGATTAATGGTGCCGTAGCTGAGTTTGCCTGTGATCAGTTCATAGAGGATAATCCCTAAAGAATAGATGTCTGCGGCAAAGGTGACAGAGGAGGGATCTTGCTTTTGTTCGGGACTCATGTAGCTTGGGGTGCCAAGAAAGCGTGAGGTGTCCGCTACCTGTTTCCCTGTCTCTCCTTGGCCTGTCGAGTGGAGCGCTGCGATGCCAAAGTCGATGACTTTGATCTCTCCTTCTTCTGTGATGAGGATATTTTCTGGTTTTAAATCCCGATGGATAACTCCATGGGAATGCAAGTGCATCAGAGCAAAAGCTACTTGCAAGATGATCTCCAGGGCTCTGCGCATGGAAAGAGAGTGCTGCATAATGAACTGTCTTAAGGAAATGCCGCGGATCAGCTCCATAGCGATGTAAAGCCCTTTAGCCCCCCCTTGGTCCCATTCCCCTTGTCCATAGAGTTTAACGATGTTGGGGTGGTTGGAGAGTGCAATCACTTTGGCCTCTTGCAAAAATCTACCGATCACCTCTGGATGGGTGACATAGGAGGGGGAGAGGACTTTGATGGCAAGCGTCTTTTTGGTGTGGGGATCAAGGCCCAAATACAGCAGGCTCATCCCTCCCTTGGAAAGAAGGCTTTCCACTTTATAAGGCCCGATCATAGACGGAAGAGCGGGTTCTTCTTCTCCAGAGATCAGATCGGGCATGGTGTTTTGCTTATAAAATGAACCTTCAGCCATCGAAAACGTTATTCTCCAAGACTTAAAATTTTAATCCCTAGCATATCTCCCAGCTTAATCAGCTCTGCTTTGGCCACTTTTTTCCCTTCGATCACGACATCAACACCTGCTTGCGGCTTCACAGGAAGCTCTAAAATGTTTCCAGGAGATAGCGCAAGGAGTTTGTCCAGATTGATCTGCAAACGCGCTACTTCAACAGAGAGGGTAAGGGGGATTTCCGTGCGGGAAACGAGTTTTTCCACATGTTCATTCTCAGGTGCCCATAGATGATTTTCTTCCTCTAGAGAGGTGTCTTCCTCAATTTCGCTAGAGGAAAGATATTCTGATTCGAATTGATCTTCTGGATGGAGATGATCTTCGGGTGTTTTGGGGTCCATGGATGTTTGCTCCTGATGATAAAGTGCATAATCGACAATTTTTAGATTGCTCTCCTTGATCCGTGTGCGAAAAAGGGGGGTTTGATCGAGCATGAGCGTCGCAGTTCCCTTATGTGTGTGGGGATCAAACGAGCATCTATCCAGGAGAATAAAGTCTCCTATATTGATGTTCTGCCACTGCCGCACAGAGAGGGTTGTATGGCCAAGTTCTAAACGGAGGGTGACATCGATTTGTTTTGCAATTGCGCTGGTTAGCTCTGGCGGCTGTTTATTGCTAAAGTGGTTTTTGAATTCTTGGTGGAAGGAGGTAGGGCAGACAACTCTTCCCCAAAAAGTTTGTTTGGGATGTGCGATTTCAACATCGATGCAGAGAGCTTCCTCTTGAGGCAAAGAAGTGAATTTAGCCATTTTCAAAGCGAGATCTTGAAATGGTTTAAGTTCATCAATGGCAAGGATGGCTTGTGTGGCCAAGTAGTAATAAAACCCTTCTTGAAATTTCGAGGAAGACAGCCCTTTGCTCGCAGGGGAGGAGGTCAGCGCAAGGGTGGTCAGATTAGCCACATCTTCTTTGCCCATGATCCAATAACCGTGTGAGCTCAATGGCGTCAGATCAAATGCAATGCAGACAGGAGAATCCCCCAGGCCCGATGTGATTTCACTGCCGTTCATGAAGGTTGTTTTGGAGGAACGGATTTTACAATCTTGTGCTTGTAGGAGCAATGCTACTTTGTGTGACATCTCATCCCATGGAAAATGGGGGGAATATCCCGAGAGCGGAATGGCTTTGGTATCAATTAAAGTATTTTGGATCTCTTTGAGCCAGGAGAGAGGTGCAGCATTCATTATTGATGGCCTCCTGCCTGATCTTTTTGCTCATCACCGCTGCTGCCCTCTTTACGATGGAAAAGGGGGCGGTCAGAATTGTCCTCGATATGCGTATCGAATCGATGGATGGTAAAATTGAAGTTACCGTCCCTAAAAGCGGAGAGCAAATCATTTTTGCTTCCATCAATGAGCGCAACACCGGCAGGATTGGAGATGATCTCGACATTGAAGGCCTTAGGAGCAGTGCTAAATTCTCGAATGGTGATCTGTGTGCCAAACAATGCAGAGGAAGCAAAATGGGGATTATCAAGAAAAAGGGTCGTTTCGACATCATTAGAGGCGCTCATCACAAGCATACAAGATGCCATTTTTTCAAAGGCAGCCTCTATTTCAGGAGAAAGAGGTGTTGTCTTGGCTCCTGGGGCAACGCTGATGTCAGACATGTCGTCCGCTGCAATGGCATTAGCCCCTGCTAACGCATAGACAGAAGATGAGGTCTCCTTCTGCTGTGAGGGAGTTTTAGAAGAAGAATGGGTATCGGTGGACTTTCTTTTTTGGGATAAATCTCTACCTTGGGCGTTTTTGTTGGGGCGCGCACGGTGCAATATTTCCCGAAAGTTTTTTTTGGGGACCTCATGAGGTTCTGATTCTTTGTTTGACAAATCGGATTGTTTGAGGTGTCTTGCCTCGGGTGCAGAAATGTTCATCGCGGCTTATCTCCTGTCTGGTCTTGATTTTCTCCCGAAATGCCCTCTTTCCGTTTAAACAAGGGGCGCTCTGCTAAGTAGCCGGTTTCTAAGCGGTTGATGCGGAAGTTATAATTGCCGGCTGCAAATGCAGCCATTAAATCATCGGCATTACCTTGAAAGAGCGCGACCGCTTGTGCAGATCCATTCAATTGGATGTTGAAAGTTTGGGGAGCGGTACTAAACTCCTGGATTATAATTTGAGTGCCGAAAAAAACAGAAGAAGCAAATTGCGGTGAATTCAAAGTCATCACAGTTTCTGTCATCCCAGAGAGGTTCATCACGGTCATCACCCCGACCATTCTGTCAAATAATTCCTGCACTTGTGGATGCATATTTGCATAAGGTGGAAGGACTTCAGGTGAAGGAGGCTCCGGGGCCATCGGTTGGGCTTGCCCCTGGTCCATGGGAAGCGCGGATATTTTCTCCGATGGATTTTTTTCTTTTTTCTCTGCCTCAATCATACCTTCTTCTTCACCAATCTGCATCGATTGAGAGGGGGGAGGCGGGGTACTTACTCCCTGCAGTGCCGCTTCTTGGGTTTTCTTTTCGATCGGAGTGGCTTGTTTTTGTTCTTTCGCGCCGCTCATTTGCTCAAAAAAGGCGGAGGTGTCCTCTTCTTTTAGAGTCTTAGTAGTCTCCAAATTCGCCGCCGTCATGCCAGAAGGGGGGATGTTTGTTTGTGGAGGTTTTTTCCCCCCAGTTATCGGCGGCTTTACCTCCTCTTCTTCAGGGGGAACTATTTTTGCCTCATCCATCTCTGGAGAGGACTCCATTTTTTTTTGTTGGGGAGGTCCAATAGGCGCCATCCCCGGCTTTTGGGTTGCTTGGGTAGCTTCTTTTTTAGCCGGACCTGCAGGCAGTGGTTTTTGCCCCTGACCAGTTGCGGGTTTTTCTTCAGGGCGGTCAGTAGGTGGGGGCGTCATCTGGCCCCTTGGAGGGGTTTGCTTTGGGGTAGCAGAGGGGAGTTTTTTCCCCATCCCTTTGGATGGTTCTGCAGCCGATGCACCAAAAGATTCCTCCTCGAGCAGGCCTGAGTCATCTGACATCTCTTCGGCGGAGGGGGCCTGAAAAAAAGCTGTTTTTTCTGAAGCAGATGGGGTTTTGGTGGGTTGGGCCGATTGCATTGGGGAGATGCCGCGCCCTTGCTGCTCGAGAGGGCTTGCCTTTTTTGTCTCTTGCTCTAATGAGAAAGGGGTAATCAGCTCTTTGGGTGTGGCAGGTTCATTCTCAGGAAGCGTCATCTCCTCTTCTTCCTCTGCTTCCTCGCCCCGTTTGCGCTTTTTCTGCTCATCCGGATCGATCTTACTGACCTCGCTTACCCGTTTGCGCAGAGCCTCCTTAAACTTGTCGGCATCTGCTTCCGTATTATCTTTTTTGCCAAGATTGTCAGGCGAGCCAGACGGTCCCTGAATTTTGCTCACATCGGTCATACAGTTTCCAAACCCATTTTCTACAGCTATACCCAAACCTCAAGAGTTTGTCCAGCTCTCATCTGGGAATTTTACGGTGGTTATCTGCAAAGTTGCTTGAGGGTAATTTCCAAGAAATTGCCCTTGGAGTAAGTCCGCTCAACATCAACAATTTTTGCGTGATCTTGCCCTTGTTTTTCCAAAGGTATAAGGTCCTCCGCTATTACCTTTGGAAAAACAAGGGCAATCTCATTGCAAATCTCTGTTGATGTTGAGGGAAGAAACCCATTACTCAGATTAATAAGGAATTACCTCGTGGTTGAGCAAGCGTTTATTCACTGATGCGGAGGTTTTTTCTTGGGCTGGGAGGGGGAGTTTTTTGAGGTGCGCTTGAGGCGCTGGTGCATCATCGATCCCATCTCATCCGACTCAATCCCTTCTTTTTGTTCGGCAAGGGTTTTCATCTCCTTTTCCCATTCTTTCCGGTGCATGTGCATCTTTTCGAGATCTTGCTGCTTTTTGATCAGATCAAGCCGGGCGGTTTCCACTTGCTGCTTGGCAGTTTCAACGGCTTTGAGCTGTTGTTGCACCTTCATCTCTTTGCTATGAAGCTTTTCATCGACAACTTTGAGGTAGTAGCGCATTTGTTGGATTTTGTCTGAAGGGGCGCCCTCGTCCATTTTCTCGCGCAGCTGCGTGAGCTTTGCTATCCGGTGATCTTTCACCTCATCCCGCTCCTTTTCAACTTCTAGGAGTTTCTGCTCTTCCTTTTCAAGGGCTAATTTTTTGTCGCGCAGAACCTTCTCGGCCTCATCGAGTTTTTTCTGTTTGATGATGGTGATTTGTTCAAGCGGATAGCCTTGAGATTCTTCCATGAGGCCCCTTAGTTGAGCTATCTGAATAGAGCTCTAAGTTGTTGCAGCGTCTCTTCGAAACTAGATTTCTCATCGACTAGCTGTTTCAGGAAGCGGTTGACTTTATCGATGTATTTGATCGCAAAATCCGCTCCCTTATCTGAGCCGGGTTTATATTCCCCAATGCGGATCAAAAGCTCGTTTTTCTTGTAGTTAGCAAGAACTTCCCGTACCTTTCCGATGAGCTGGAGATGTTCTTTATCGACAACGCTCGAGAGGATTCGACTGGTTGAGCCGAGCACGTCGATAGCGGGGTAGTGAAACTGTCTGGCAAGCTCGGAGGAGAGGATGATGTGCCCATCGAGAATGGAACGGGTCTCATCGGAGACAGGTTCATTCATATCATCGCCGGCAACTAGGACGGTATAGAAGGCTGTCATCGAGCCTTTTTCAGAATTGCCCGATCTTTCTAATAGGCGCGGCAGCGTTGCAAAAACCGAAGGGGTGAAACCCGCTCTTGCAGGAGGTTCACCGGCTGCAAGGCCAATTTCTCTCAACGCTCTAGCAAAACGGGTCACTGAGTCCATCATCAAGATGACGGTCTTGCCCTGCTCTCGGAAATATTCAGCAATCGCTGTGCCCACGTAGGCAGCGTTAATGCGCAACTGCGCCGCTTGATCTGAGGTGGAAACGATGATGACAGAGCGGGCCATCCCTTCAGGGCCTAGGTCGTTCTCGAGGAACTCGCGCACCTCTCGGCCCCGCTCGCCAATCAGGGAGATGACATTGACATCGGCTTTGGCATTACGGGCGATCATCCCCAGGAGGGTTGATTTACCGCCACCAGCCGCGGCGAAAATTCCCATCCTCTGCCCTTTACCGCAAGTCAACACTCCATCGATGCAACGCACCCCAACGGAAATGGGCTCTTCGATCAGGCTGCGCTTCAGGGGATCGGGGGGTGGTCCGATGACAGGGTACGACTCTTCGAGGATCAGTGGCCCCTTTGTCTCTGCATCCAAGGGTCGCCCTAGTCCATCTAGTACTCTGCCCAAGAGCCCGGGGCCCACCTTGATGTGCATCGGCATGCGCAGTGGGATCACCTCGCATGAGGTGCCCACCCCGTGCATATCGCCCAGGGGGGAAAGGTAGACCTCTTCCCGTGTGAAACCGACGACCTCGGCCATCAGAGGCTCCCCGTCCCGCTTGATCATGACAACCTCACCCATCTTGACCGTCGGGACAACCGCTTTAATCAGCATGCCGACAACTTCTGTAATCCGGCCGTGGACGGTGGTCAGCTCGAGCTGATCTAAGTGAGTGATCAGGTTTTCAAAATTAGGAGGTTGTTCCATGTCTTATTTCATTCTATCGGGGGTTGATGGAGTCACTTCTGTTTGGGTATATCCATGATGTTATAGCTGCACTTGCATGAGTTGTTTAACATCGGAAACAGCATTGGAGAGGAGTACAGAGGTAAACTCAAGGAGCTGTTGCGCTTTATTTATTTTAACCTGGATCAATAAAAAGTCTCCCGGAGAGAGGTTCCCTCCCTGCTTCTTAAGGCTCTCTAGCTGCGATTTAGCTTGCTCCATTTGGGCTTGACCATCGTTCACATAGGCAAAAAATCGGCCAAGAGGTCCTGTAAATTGGGAAAGTTCAGGCTCAGAGGAAATTTTCGCCCCCAACTTGGCATTCAATGTGCGCAGATTCTCGTTAGCCTCAGAAAGCTTACTCTTAACCAGGTACTTTGTGGATGCCCTGAGTTTGAGTTTGGGAGTGTTCAGCTGAGTGTTGATGTCGCCCAAGGTGCTGTGGACATTGTTGATTTGAGCCAGCAACGTTGTCAAACTTGGAGTAGTTGCTATAGGAATTTGGCCTTGCATCAGGGCAAATGGGGAAATCATAGGGGATTTGCCGGCGGTTGCCATAGGAGAGGCTGCGCCTTTTTCCATTAGGTTAGAAAAGGCCTGTGTAGGAACCGAAAGACTCTCTTGTTCACCTGTGCCAATGGGCTTTGTCGAAAAAACTCTTCCTGGATCTTCTAGGTCGCTGGGTAAAGGTGAATCTACCATGGGTTGCTCTCTCTCTTTAGGCTATAATTGAAGGCAGCTGCCTTCCGGTTTAAAGATGGCCAATTTGCATGGATTTACTTTGCAGCACAAATCCAAGGGCCTGACTTAAAGATAGCGCAATCCTGGTTTTTAGTCACTGATGATGTTTGAGAGGGGGTGAATATTAAAATTGAATAAAAAATGCTCCCGGTTTAAATTCTGTTTTCTTGTTTTTTAAAAAATGGGGTCGATTCGATGAACAGTCTAAAGGCATCCTATGTGGATGCCGCTTTTATCGCCAGCGCAACAAGTGTATTTTACTACGTTACTCAAGATGAGCTTCTCAAGGGATTAGCACTGCCAGCTGTGGGGCTTGTTGTGCAAAAAATAGGGACATATTGCGCTTCTCGAGGTATCGAAAACATAGGTCAGGCAATGGTTTTTGGAGGAGTTTTTCCAGTTCCAGGTCTTGCCGTGGGAATGCCGATTTATATACTGGGAGGAAAAAATGTGGTTGCGGGGATGATAGGATTTGGCAGCGGCGTGTTTGCTACGCATAAGGCATTTGATTATGTCATCAAATGGGCGGCAGAACAAGCTGTTCCGGTTATTCCTTGAGGCCAAATTTGCGCTTTTGATGCTGATTTGGTTTTTCGCAGGACGCTTAAGACCCAGTAGGTGATGTGGTCCCGCGCAAATCCAAATCAGCATCAAAATCATCAAATTTTGCCCGCACAGCAACTTATGCAATTCCCTCTAAGTGCTGGATTTAGAGCCACCAAGATGGTGGCCCGAAAGTTGAAGTGGCTATTTCTTCTCTTTTTTGGCAGATGTGTGGCCTTGAGTCGGAGAAGGAGTTTTCTTGACAAACTTTTCGACAAAGTCCAGAGAGCTTTTAGCAAGCCCTTTGACCATCGGATCTTTTGCCATCTTAATCGACTCTTCCAGTACCTTTTCTCCTTTGGCGCATTCTCCTGGATTAAGAGAGAGGCTAAGTCCAAGGAAGGTACGCGCCATTTCATTGGTGGGATCTTTTGCTAAGATCTCTTCGAATGTCTTGGCAGCCTGTTTCAGCTCGAGCTTACAGAGATGCATATAACCTATGCCAACTTTGGGAAGAATGTTATTGGGTTCTAGCAATTCCGATGCTTTAAATAGTTTGACTGCAGCATCTTCATCGGCTTGGTTAATTGCGATAAAGCCCGCTTCAGCCAGTAGGATGAAGTGGTCTTTGTATTTTTGAAGCTGTCCCATTTTGCCACCTGAGTTTTAGTTTTTGAAAAGAGCTTTCGTCCCTTTTTAATTAGCTTTTTTGGTTACGTACCACGCTATTGATTAGCGATTGCACCTGGTAGATCAAGTTTGAGATCGATTCTCCGACCTGTGTCACCTGGCTCATTGCAAATTGCAAGAGCAAAAACTTACCTGGTGTCGCGGAAGAGATTCTACTTGCGACATTTTTCACTTGTTCAAGAACCTGACTCTGTAAGTTGACGTACTGTTTGATCAGGGTGCTAAATGATAGGGTCGCCCATTGGGATTCGCCCATTGATTTTCTCCTTTTTTACTTTTTATTGGCAATTTTTGTGAGTACTTTCTGCAGGGCTGCATAACCATGGAGCAAAACTCCTAGTTTATCAAAATCTTCAGCGCCTGTTCCCTGTCTTAAGGAGTTTTTAATTTCCTGGATGTGAGTATCCACTGACTTGAGCAGTTCTTTGACCTTGGCAGGATGCTTTTTCAAGTCCTTTTCCAGATCGAATTCAAAAAGTCCTCTCTCTTTCTTTTCTAATCCGTACATATCCCCTCACTTCTGATGTTTATTGCAGATTGTAGTTAATTCGAAATTTTAATCCATCTTTTTCAAGCAACACTTCATTTCGAAGGATTTTGGTGATCGTCATCCCGTCCACGGTATCGCCAAGACCTAAGATTTTGCCGTTGATGACGACAAACATGTCGGTATCATCTCTCTTTGAAAAACCAGTCACCTGGAAACGGGAAGAAATATCAATGCGGGAAGAATCCGCTGTGGTATAGGTCACATAGTTTTTCACACCTCGGATTCCTTGCAATCCCTTGAACATATCGACAATCTCAGAGAAGGTCATCGACTGCTTCTGATCCACCCTACCTGCCAATACCAGTTCCCCATTGCTCAACTGAAACGTAACGCCGCCAAACCCTTTTGCAACAAGGATGCTCTGAATTTGAGCATCGAGGTTAGTCTCAATAACGACATGGTTTTCCAGTTTGTCTAAGTAGGGGAAATTGAGGTTCATGTACTCGACAAGCGATTCCAATTGCTCTAACGTTTGCAGGTACCCTCTTAGGACAAATTTTCCAGGAGTTTGAGAGTAGAGCGATACGCCAATCCAGTTGGAATTGGTCATCAAAAGAGCATTGGTATTTTCCCAGACGAGCTCATCGACAACCACATTGTCTTCAATGCTATTAATGAAGGGGAGGTTATTGATCTTATAAATCAGCTCCTGCTTGTCAATCGAGGTCAGTACGTGTCCAACAAGGAAGATTTTGCCGTTGGAGGGGTTGAATGAAAACTGGATATCGGTAAATGAGGCGATCGCATCCTTGATCATCTTGTTCTCATCAGGGGCGTGGACAGCCACCGGCTCTGTTCTAAAGAGCGCCATCGTACTTGCAAAAGCTGCAATGATGGCCAGTCCAAAAATCGCCGCAATGATCAGATGTTTTTTGGGGA
>CAJCHM010000020.1 GCA_903970255.1 Acidobacteriota bacterium | reverse complement strand
ATTGAAATCCATGAGGACTGGGTTACAGGAAGACAATATTTGGACATGGGTCCGTTGTTGAATAAAAAATTGGAAAACGAATAAATTACGAGGAGAAAAGAGGAAGGATATCGAATTTACAGAAAAACAGTTGCTTTATCTTTTTTAAGTTGGTCGCATCTATCCTCTTTTAAGATTTCATCAAGAATTTCAATAACAGTAAAGAAGCTTCCTACAAAGCTGTGAAGAATACCTTCAAATTTATTGAATTGCATTTGTAGTTCAGATTCACCTGTTTGCGGTACTTCTTTACTCGGAAAGTGAGCTCGAGCCATAAACCAATCTTGAACGCCTTCAAAGTCTTTTATAATGCGCTGATTAACATGCGCTTGTGTTGGCTCGTTACGCATGAGAAATTTCAAGAGTCGTTCAGAATTCGAAGGAGTTTGCCTTCTTCTCCTATGGTTACCAATAAGAGCATTCATCTGCTTTGCAATATCAACCGGAATACTGATTGTTTGGATCGGATCCACACTCGTTTTTAAATCATTTTGGATTGATGGTGGCCATAATTTCTCAATTCGGTCCATTTCTCCGTCATAATCCACCCGTTGGGGTTCACTTTGCGGATCCAAAACAAAGACTAAACGATTGCAAATATCACGCACTGCATGAGCTATAAAATTGACTCTACCTGAACGATCTCGATCCTGGATTAGTTCAATAGCTCCTTCATATGCTTGTGATAATGGTTTGGCCTCTTTTTGAAACCATTCAAGGAGTTCTTGCCTCTGCTTGGAATGTTTATTAAAATTCATTTTATATCAGTAAAAAGAGATGTTATTTCTAAGTTTGAGCTAATCCGATCCGCACGATCAAGCAGAGCCACAATCGTCTTCTCAGACACAGGCTTGTAATCCCAGACTTCGACGGAAAGATTGAGTTGGCGGTCTACAAGCTTATTGGGTCGTTTTTCATGTACATGGCCGTGGAGCTGAAAATGAGGCGGAGCCGGTTGACTGGGGATATGAACAAGCTCAACCTGGTGTCGACCAATCTTGATGAAAGCCGACTCTAGGGCAAGAGAGAATCCAATCTTATGCATTTTAGCGGGGGTGCCATCATGGTTGCCTCGAATGCAAATCTTATTTCCATGGAGACGCGCACAAAGATCGGCAAGAAAGTCGGTCGTACCAAGACCAAAATCACCTAGAAAGAAGACGGTATCCTGAGGCGCAATATGAGCATTCCAGTTCTCTATAAGCCGTTCATCCATCTCGCTTATAGACTGGAAAGGTCGTCCGGTGTAACGGATGATATTGGTATGAGAAAAGTGAGTATCAGACGTAAACCATTTATTCATTTCTATCTCTAGGATTGGCTAGAAGGCCAGCAGCCTCTTTATAATGCGTTCAAAACCCAGTTTCTTTAACTTACCAGATGGATCTTGAGATTCTAACTTAGACCATTCAGCAGGAGAAGCCTGACTCATCCAATTGGACAATTGCTTTTGAAACGTCTGCAGCCATTTCGGATGCTGCTGAGAGAGGAAAGCAAATTCAGCAAGCGCTTGTTCGGAAAAATCCACTAACTGCGTAGCTACGTACCAGATCCCATAGAGATCCTTGAGCATCTTTGATGCGCTCTTTCGCCTGGTAAAAGTAAGCCCTTTGTGGAAGATCCATGCGCCAGGTGAGACGGCCTTTCCCGCTTCTCCTGAATAGGTTCGAAATTCTATTGTCGTTTGCAGGCTCAGCGTCAAGTAGCTCAAAGGCTGAGCAACGACCCCTGCGATCACGACATTTTTATTCTTATCATCTCGAGTAGCCGAGTCCGTTAAAAACTCAATTTCTACTTCTACGCCATCGATCTCTTTCACAAAACTTTCGGTTGCAGGGATATCAACGTCTTTGAAGACATGAATAAAGCCTGCTTCATTGAGGTATTTGGCGATGTTCTTTTTAGAGATCTCAGGGACCCTTCTGGGGATCAACGAATCGATATCGCGCGTTCCGACAGGGAGATTCTCGAGCTTGGGATCAGCGAGATAAAGCTTGTAAATGAAAAGAGCAAAACCGCCTCCGATAACAACGAACTCTCTCCACGGTCCTAGTGATTTTAAAAATTCTGAAATGATCTTATCTTCTTGATTCTGTTTCATTTGTTCTTAGGGTTTTTGTAGATGCGTTTCAGTTCAGGTGCTCGCTGAGCTATAAATTCTGCTTGTTCTTGTCCTCGCAGGGGAAAATGATAAAGATCTAAAAAGGTAAGGAGAAGCGGGCAAATGCCAATTTCTTTACCGTCCTTCCTATTTTGCTTGAGCAGCATTTTGTAATAAGGCTCGATCAACAAAACCTCATACCCTCTTTCTTGAGGTTCTAATTGCAAAGCATTTTCCAATTTCGATCTAATCGAGGGATCAAGGACATATAATTCTAGTCCTTCCAGATTGGTATTCTTAAGCCCAAATGCTTCAGCTGCCGAATGAAGAGCTAAGATCACATCCCGCTCAAGTCCAGACTTCTTTAAAGCCTTAAACCACTCTGATTTTCCAGAAAGAGAGGACCGATATGTTCTGATTTTGCATTTTTTCACGATGCTATAATGCTCTAACCAACTCTCTAGAAGCTCTTTTGGCTTATTAAAGGAAAATCTCTTGGCAGTTCTTACGCCTTCAACTTGCAAAAGTCCTTTCAACACCAGAACATTGAAAACACGCTGAACAAGACCAAGGCTTACCCCTGCTTCTTTAACAACCTCCCTCAATGAAAAGTTTTCTTTAGAAAGCCCTTCTCGAAGCAGCCAATCAAGCACGAGAGAAGACTTGTCTGCATAGACATTCCCTTCTGCTGGATCTTCGTTGGAACTTACTAGGAAACGACCTTTCATTGAGACCACCTTCTGTTCATTATAATACACTGTTCAATATATATTGAACAGTTAAAAATACTGAACAACCACGCCAAAGGAAAGAACCTTAAAAAGTCTTTATAATCAATAACTTAAGAAGTTTTACTGGATACCCAAAAACACGAACTCCATTCTAAATTTCATCTATACAATAAGTTCCAATCAACCCAAAACCACAATATAGACAATAAGCAATATCTACAGTTGGCCTTATTCTTTAAATGATCTTTTCCGTAAAAGTTATTGAAAATAGGATTTTTTCTCCTGGTTGAACTGGGTAATTTTTAATATATTTCAGTGATTCGGATTTACTCCTGAGATAATATTCTCCTTCTGATTCTTTTTCAGTGGGTTCACAAGACCAGTTTTCAGCTAGGGGTTCTAAATGAGTAGATGTTAATCTATAAACATCTCCTCCAAGAATGCCTATTTTATCTTTCATAATTTCATCAATGAGATCTTCTGCATCTTCCTTATTCCATGCTAGATCATTAAAACCGTATTCTTCTAAGGGAATAGATTTTTGAGTTATTTTTTCCTTAATTTCTTGCTTTAACATTATAGTTCTCCTTAAGGGTTGGGGATAAATAGTCTATGGTTTATCGACTGATCAGCTTCTAAAATCCACTCAAAGTGTCCCTCTTGACCTTTATAACCACCGTCTAAAGATATTTTCATCCTTGAGATTCCGTCTTTCCCTTGGATTAATTCTTTTCGTCCCAAGCCAGCATAGTTATCGACTATCCTAGGAAACCCATGCAAATCCGGTTTTCCTGTTTTTAAATTATTTTCCATTTGAAGAAGAACTTTTCTGGTATATTTTGTTCCATTTAGTGGATTAGAAGGCAAATGAGAAAAAGCTTTAGTCATTTTAGCGAGTTGTGTAGGTGCTTTAGCTAATTTGCTAAAGCCAATGACTCCTTTAACAACCCCATATCCTCCTGCAATCAAAGATCCAATCTCTAACCCTGTGGTCGCCGTAGATCGAAAAGAATGGTAAACGGAATCAGATTCATCAATAGAGAGCATGTCCATCACCCAGTGTCCGACTTTAGCCATTTGATCGGCTTGTGACTGCTCAACAGCCTCAATGAGGTGAATACGTTCTTCAAGGCTGATCTCTAACTCTGCTGCTCCCATATAAGTAGCCGCAGTTTGCAGGTCATGAAGAGAGCCGACTACAAAGTCCACGACTCCGTGGCTGACGCCGCAGATAGCGCTCTTAATATCGCTCCCTATTTTGCTTCGATAGCTCCCTGCAGAATATGCGCTTCCGTTCCTGCCACAAATACAAACACACCCTTCAGGAGCATTATGCCACCCGGGGTGTCCATGTTGAGTACACCCACAATTTTCATCGAGTGCAGAGCTCAAGCCAAAGTAGTCGACATATTTCATGGGATTATTGCGAGCATAAGCATAGAGGTTAGGCCCATCGATAGCACCTAATGGATCGGGACTAATCCATCTTCCTACTTCGGGGTCATAGTATCGGTAGCCGAAATACATCAAACCAACCTCTTTGTCGACCCGTTTCCCACGGTATCTCCAGGGATTGCCTGCAGAGGAATCAGAAATAACACGGCCTCTTTCATTGACGATCTCCTCTTCCCCAAAAACAGAATACCGATAGGTTTCTACAACCTTGCGTCTCTGATGATCGAGAAGACAAGTGATATTTCCCTGCAGGTCATAAAGAGGAACATAGGTTTCCTTCTTGATTTCGATAGCAATGCTTGGAGCTTCGGGGTTGTTGGGATTGCCCGGGACTTTGAGCTCAACGATCACTCCCTTTTCATCCACTGAGCCGATCTCCGTATTTCCTAAATAGAAGAAACGGAGTATCTTTGTTTTCTTTCCTTTGGATTCGATGCGTTTGGTCAGACGCTTGCCGCTAGGATCGTAAGTGAATTTGACGACATTCTGATCGGGATCTGTGATAGAAACAATCTGATTTAGGTGATTGCTTCGGTAAGTCCATGTTCTGGTTCCTATCGTTTTAGTAGCAAGATTGCCATTCAGATCGAAAGTATAGGTAGCTCCTTCGGCCTCTACGATTTGGTTAACGCCATCGACTTTATAAGCTGATCCGTCTCTTTGGAGGCGGTTTCCGATCGAATCGTAAGAATATTTATGCTCGATCTCTCCTTTCTCGAGGATAAGTTGGGCTAAGGCATTGTAATCATAGTCGATAGTATGAGTTTCATCGTCTAGGACAGTCTCTCGTTTTATCATATTTTCTAGAGGATCATACCCGCCTTCTAAGACTCGATCCTGAAAGAAGTCGGTCGATATTGCTACTCTGCGACCAGCTGCATCCCAAGTCTGATTTCTTCCTCCAAGATGGCCGGGAAGGATTTCCTCGAGAATGTTGCCCATTAGATCTCTTGAAACCACCTGATAGCTATAGAGCTCCTTTTTGTCTTTGCTAAAGCGTTTAGCTCCTTTGACAAAAGGTCCTTCATAAAAATACTCGACAAAAGAGCCGTCCGGAAGCTGGAGCGTTTGAATTTTCCCTTCCCAATCGTAGGTACGCCCTACCTGATAAGATCCAAATTCATCTTTGATCTTTTCAGTAAGCGGCATGTCATGAGCATCGAAGGAATAGGTAATTGTGAAGGAGGAATCTAAATAGACTTCAGTGATGTTGTTATGGTGGTCGTAAGATAGCTTATAGTCGATCTCATTTTTTCCCTCTTTGTAAGAGATGGTATCCAGATTGCCTTCATTGTTATATCGATAGGTGATTGGTTCTTTAGCGCTCTTGTTATATTTTGCCGCTATATCTCCGTAAGAATTGTACTCATATCGCAGGGTACGTTCTTCTGGGGTCCCCTTTCCTAGGGTGAATGCTTCAACTTGATCGGCCTGGTTTAGAGTCCATTCTGTTTCATAGGCGCCCGATGGTGCATTGACAGAAAGAACGAAGGATTTCTGAGCAATTTGATTTCCTAAACTATCATAATAAGACTCAGAATCAGTCAGGATCTGCCCTGATTTATCTGTTTTAGTCAATTTGATCAATCGGTCGTCTATATCAAAGATCTCTTCGGTCTGATTACCCATCGGATCTATTAAGGTACGTTTACATGTCCTTTGACCCCATTCATTGACAAAAGTGTCGTCATAATCGATGGTTGATGTATGCCCCGCAGCATTAGTTACCTCGTAGAGGCGACCGAATCCATCGTATTCGTATGTGAGTAAGATGCTTTCTTTATTCTGTGGATAACCGATAACTTGAGCAAGCTGCCCCGCATCATTGTAGACGTACCTTTTTTTGAGCAGAACTTTGCCTGTTTGATCTTCGGTTCGCTCTTCGATAACCCTGTCTAAAAGGTCGTATTCTTTGATGTCCAAGGTGAAGGTCTTGGCAGACTTCCACTTTTTGACTCCATGAGTTCTTCCAAGACTGTCATAGATGAACTCGACCTTCTGTTTATCTTTACTCAAAGATGCTAAACGTCCTGAATGGCCGTAGGTATAGGTCGTTTGCTCACCTCTAGCATCTGTCTCCGACGTTTTATGGAAGGCTCCATAGATACAGGTTGTTTCCTTGAAGGAATAATTAGAGCTCTTGCTTCCTCTCTTAAAGTGCTCGAGCTTATTTAACCTGCCTTTGTAATCATAAGCAAACACCTGTAGAAGGCCGTCTGCTCCATAATAGTGGTGAAGATTCCCGCCGCTATCGTATCTAAACACCTCTTTGGTTCCATTGAGGTGATTGATCTCGATTGGCTTTCCATGGACGTTATAAGATCTTGCGAGTGTCCTTCCCTTGGGATCCGTTACAGAGATAGGATTATCGAATAAGTCATAGGAATAAGTATATGTGGGTCTTACAGAAGAATTTGCACCATCACTGGTTTCTGGATAGGTGATTTGAGTGGGTCGTCCCAGAGAATCATTGATATAGATCGTCTCATTTCCATATCGATCGATTTCAGAGAGTTTATGACCTGCAGGGTCATAGGTGAGTTGCGTGGCAAATCGATTCCCTGCTCGGTCTTTCTCAGCGGAATAAATAAGGAAATTTTTTAAGTCATAGCCATATTCAACCGAAATGCCAGTATCTGAGTGAGTTTCAAGGACCAGGTTTTGGTTTCCATCATAAGAATAATGCGTCTCATTTCCAAGAGGATCTGTCTCAAAAACAAGTAGTCCACCTTCATATCCTTTGGTAAGCGTATAGCAGTGATTTTCATCTGCGTCATAGATTGCCTGAGAAGCGATGTTCCCCTCTCTGTCGAATTGATTGACGGTTTTTCTTAGGAGAAATTCTGATTTCCCATCTGTAGAGCTGTATTTCTGCTCGACTACAACAGGTGCTCCGACATTAGGGATCTCTTGCTTTGCAGAAATGCGAGTGACGGTCCTTTCAGTAACCCCATAATCGTCTTTGAGGGTTCCTTCTTTGCCATCATCGACAATGACCTGAATAAGAGCAGCGTCATCATTATAGGCATAAAAATGTCTCTCTTTTATTCCTGACTTATAGTCTTCTTCTTCCGAGTCAGGAGATCCTTTCGTCAAAATGAACTTCTTAATGAGAAGATTAGTCCCTTTTTTATACCAATATTTGACTCCAGTTCCCTTGGCATCTGTTTGGAAAAACCCATGAGTGTTTTTGCCAGAGAAATAGGCATAATTCTTGATGTGTCCATCTTGATTTGTGACCAGGCCACTGTCATCAACATTCAAAGAGATGGCCCCTAACCCTATGACGTCTCCATATTCTCTTTCTTCAACAATATTTCCTTTGTCTTTGCTGTCGTAAGTGAAGTGCTTGTAGTAGAAAATATTGCCACCTGCGTCTTCGACAGATGTAGAGATCAAGTTTCCAGCATCGCTCTTTGTCCCCCATGATTTCTTGTGAATCCGATAAGGAGATCCGTCTAGGTACTGTTCTACGGCAACGAGCTGATAATCATCATCAAATCGATATACTGCCTTGCGTTCCCCTGGACCGTCGACTTCTGTGTAATCATCTCCATAGGAGAACAAGACGTTTGCCATGCCTCCTGATTCTGCTGGAGTAGTCACGGATCTGACTTTGTTTTTCTGCCCTTTATCATTGTAGTAGTCGATTTGGACAAAACGTCCCTCTGGCAGAGTTTTTCTAGTCAAAAGAGCTTGATTGCCTACAACTTGGTACTGATAGGATAGGCTTGGCTTGTGAGATCTAATCACTTCGCTTAAGAGCATTGCTCCTGAGGAATCTTGGATAAAATGGTATTCTGCTGACTTACCGTCGCTTGTTTGGATGTGAATCCCATTTCTATATTCGATTTTGATCCAGGCCAGCACTTTCTGCTCAGAAGCGTTGGTTTCTTTGATAAAAGAGAGCTGCCCTTTTTCATCAAACTCATAGAAGACTTTATTACCACTCGGAAGGACTTCTTGTGTGATAAAATAGACATCGAGGGATGGGTGTTTGCTATAGGAACGCTTCCCTTCTGAACAGAGAAGCAGCTCAAAGCTATTCGTTTGGGGATCGAAATAGAGTTCATTATTTTTCAGGTTTGTCCAGCAACTGATAGTCCCCTTGGCTGTATTTGCTATTCCTGCCACCTCCCCTTCAGGATCTATTTTAAATAAGGATTTTTTGGAGGGATTAGTAGTGTTTTGCCAGCCGATATAAGTGAGAATTGTTCCATCGGGATTGCCGACATAGACATAGGTTCGTTCAAATTTTCCTTCGGCGGTTGTATATGACTTGCCTTTCGGGTCTTTTTGAATAGAAAGAAAACAGTGTGGATTGAACCGCCATCCGCCAAAATTAGCTGTTTGGAGTGTGTCTCTACTGCTATAGAACCTAGATAAAACTAAAGAATCTGGGGATAAAACGGTGAGATCAACTTCAACCTCTGTATAATCGCCATAGATAGTGCTCACATTCTCTACTAAACTTATTGGATCACTTTCGCGCGATCCCAGATAAATTTGGTTAGTTGACGCTTCCAGACCTTGTAAACACAGTAGAGAGATGATTAAATTGAACACCCATTTCATGCGCTAGTTCCTCGTTTCCAGTTCGAATATTTAGCTCTCATTAAGGGTATTCATCATATACAAGAAAGCCCATTCATAGAATTCAATTTTTTCTCCGTGGACCATTTGTGGACCACTGGCATGCAAAAAAGCGCGATAAATGACGACAGTTCACAGTAGCTCGAAAGGCTAGCTTTCCGCTATGATTTCGGGGAGTTAGCTGCTGGGAAGTGGCGGAGGTGCTGCGGACTCATAACCCGCTGGTCGCAGGGTTCCAAGTCCTGCTTGCCCCACTTCTTTTTCCATCTCAAGTGGAGGAAAAGCATCTATGTATAAAACCGCCTGCAGGTATATTGACGATATCATTTTCTATTTTGACACCGCCGGAAACAAATACGTAGCTTCTGGAGGCAATTTAGCTTGGCGCATCAACAATCCAGGATTAGTACATAGCCATAGTCATTTCTCCAGAAATCTTGGTTCTATAGGGAGTTGTGGTCCTTATGCGATTTTTTCCGATCCGCAAAAAGGTCACAAAGCTCTAATGGCATGGATACACTCGAAAAAGTATTTTAATTCCTCTCTTAAGGCTCTTGCGAAACATTACCAGCCGAAAAGTCCTGATAGTTTTGTTGACCGTTTGTCTTCCTTAAGCAAAATACCCCCAGAGACAAAGATCAAGCTCCTAAATCAGCAAGAGCTAAACTGCCTTTTGATAAGCATCGAAAAACTATGTGGATATACCTCTACAGCCAATGAAGCATTTTTTCCTCTCCCCAAAATCATTGCAAAGATCGAAAATATTAAAGAGAAAGAAGATACATATCTGATTGGGAATAATATTGTTCTCTCTAAAGAGGAGGCCATTGAATGGGTTCAATCGCATCGTTTAGATGGCATTATTGTACATGAGCATAGCGGCGCCACCCATTTGCGTTCGAGACCAAATCACTGTATCCAAAATCTAAAAGTGCATGAAACAGAATTACTCCCATCCGAAGGGAAAATCGAAACCTTAGTCCGTACTGTAGGTAGTAAAAAATCCGGCCAATGCATTTGGGGATTTATCAATGGAATTAACAATACCAAAGACGAAGCCCTAGAATCTGCTGAGGGAATTTCTCAGGCCGCGCATGGGGAATGCGTTTATTCTATGCCAAATGACACCATGCTCTATGGAGTAAAGGATGCATTGGTCTGTATTGCCTTAAAACTAACGGCTAATACCCCGATTGTCCAGTGGACAGTTAAATTTTTTCGATACCTACTCAGTGAATCGGAAAAAGAAAGGATACATCTCCCCGTGATTATTATGGCTCACAGTCAGGGGGCAATTATCACTGAACACGCCCTTGAAATTCTGAATAAAAAAGAAAGGGAACAGCTTATCATTTTTACTTTTGGTGGCGGGTCATTTATTGCACCAGAAAAGAGTAATTAATAGTAGTGGAGAAAAATACTCAGACGTGTAAAATCGTTGATGCAAAACGTATGTTTTGCCGTAGGAATGTTTCCTGCGTAAGTAGGTGATTTTTAAACACAGTTCTAAAAGCGGTCATGGTATCAGGTTATGGGTCTTAGACCGGTACATGTGATTGTTTGTGATCCTTAGGGTGTTAGGGTGTGTCAGTGGAATCACCACAACGAGTCATTTACGA
>CAJCHM010000019.1 GCA_903970255.1 Acidobacteriota bacterium | reverse complement strand
GATCCAGAAATGGAGAACGCAGATCCGTCAGAAAGACAATCGAAGCTTCAATCTGCATTGCAGCCCTATGGGCAATATGGAGAGAATATATTCAAAAAAAGAATGCAGATTGAGCAGCAGAGGGCGCAAGAGAAAGAGACTAAGAAGTCTGAATCTTTAATGAAAAAAAAGGCTCCTCTTATTAATAGGGCGTTGAAAGGAGAGCCACTAACTGATCAAGAACTCGAATTATTTACTCCTGATGAGCAGATGGCAATTGCAAAGCACAATCAAGTAAGGCAGACAGAGCAAAATGAATTAGAGAGGAAAAAAATAGAGACAATCGCCCCCTTGGAATCAGCTCTTGAGGCAATCGATGAAATGAGGAGTATTCGCAAAAAAGGAAACTTAGGAAGAGGCTCAGGAATCATTGGATTAGCTGGAGGGGAGACCGCAAAAGATCGAGGAAAATATGAGCAGTTAGGAAAGTCTATAATACAATATGCAACGAATATACCTATTCGGAATAAAGTGGAGTTCGAAACTCTCGCTGAAAGGTTATATGATGCCTCTATCACAGATTCAGAAGCTGAAGGGGTTCTAGATGCCATGGAACAGATTATTCAAAGTTCATTGAATGCGGCCGGAGGAAATGAAAATTCATCGCAATCAAACGGCAATGGGCAGAAAAGGCCACCATTCACTTCTTTTCATAAACAGCAGAGGCCGGGATTTGTACAATTAAAAGACCCTCAAGGTGTCATGCGATGGGTTCCAGAAAATTTAGCGCAACAAATGCAAGGTTCCCGATGAACGCAAATTTCGATTGGTCTCAGTTTGAGCCTGTAGAAGAATCACAACAGGATCAAGGTGATCAAAAAAAAAGAGATCCTCAAGAAACTAACAAAATTGATTGGTCACAATTTGAAAAAGTTGAACAGAAACCTGAAGAAAAAAATAAACCTGCTTACAAACCCACAAATCAAAAAGGAAAGTTTTTCGAAAACATAGCGAATAATTTCTCAAACTTTTATCAGAATGTTTCAACTCCACACCCCAAAGAAGAAAAGTCCCCTTACGATGAAATAGATCAAAAGCTACTCAAACACAATCCCTCATTTGATGTTCAAGGAGCCTTAGAAGCTGGATACAATCCAAAAGAAATTAATAGACATTTGCAATCATTTGAGAAGGAAAGATCGTATTTAGAGAAAGGTGGAAGGGTTGGCGCTCAATATGCTTTAGGGGCAGCAGAAAATGCATTACTTCCATATGAAGTTTCTGTGACTCCATTAAAGTCAAAAGAAGCTCAAAATGCTTCATATAGGGAAACGATTGGAGAAGATCTTGAAAGGCTTCTAGAGAAAAAAGCTTCTGGACATTGGGATGATCAGGATCAGAAACTTTATGATTCATTGGCAGAACAGATAAAAGATCCAAGCAAATCAGAGAAATTTGTAAATACCGCTCATTTAGGGGTCAGAGATATTTCAGAGAAAGTAACTGGATTGGACTTACAACCCGAAGGAGTACTTGAAAAAGCTGCGAATTGGATTGGATTCTTGAAAGATCCTAAGAAGATTTCCCAAGTATTAAAGCTCGGAGTGCAACCTAAAGAACTTATAAAAGCGATCAGCCCTTCAGGCACTGAAGTTTTAAGAGGACTAGGCGCAGGAACAGCGTTACAAATGGCAGAAGATGGGCAATTTGGGCCTATTGGAACAATGGCAGCTATGATAGTTGGAGATTTAGCAGGAGCCGGAGCAGCAGGCGCAGCAAAGGGGTCTGCTAAAATTATTTTCCAACCCAAGAAAACACTAGCTGAAGTAGCTGCGAAGTTCACTCCCAAAGACAAAATAGATCTTCAGAAGGACATCATAAAAGGGTTTAAGGATTCTGGCATCCAGGCAGATCTTGGAACGCTTACAGATAGCAATCTCATTCGCTGGATACAAGCTCGCCTTTCTCAATCTGGGCTTACAGGAAAATCACTCGAAGAGTTTAAGACAACTTTGACTAATGAAATAAAAGAAGAGTATAAAGCCATTGCAGATTCAGTAGGAGAGTTAAAGCATTCAACATCGCACGAAGCAGGAGAAGTACTCAGAGAAAGTTTAAAGTCCCATCGTGAATCCGATCTTAGAGAGACACGAAAATTCTATTCAGAAGCCAACAACGCATTGAAAAAGGATTCACATGTTCTATCTGAAAGATTAGGAAATGCTATTAAAAATCTTCAGGAAGAACTAAAGCCTGGAGCAATAAAATCTTCCGAACAAAAGGTTGTTTTGGATGCTGTGAATAGACTGAAGTACGATGTGTTTGATTCTTCCGGAAAGCTAATGGGCGCTAAAGTCAAAGATTTGATGAATAACAAGATCGCTTTAAATGACATTATAAATTACGAGGTTCAAGGCGGATCCAAGCAGTTATTAAAGAATTTGGTCGCTGAATTGGATAGAGCTATCATTTCACATGGAAAAGAGAATCCAACTTTCGCTAAAAACTACATCAATGCTAACAAGAGATTTTCAGAGCATGCAAAAACATTTAGGAATAAAGATATCAATAAAATGTTATTCGAAAGTGATCCATCAAAATTAATGAACAAGATGGACACTATCCAGGGCATCAAGTCGATAGAGAAAGCGCTTAATAAATCGATTGAGGGAAAGGAACTATTTGAAAACCTCAAGAGGCTAAAACTCGAAAGAGCTATAGGGGACAATCTCATTGATAGCAGTACTCAGCAAGCAAAATTAGGAACATTCTCAAAGCTATTGGACAAAGGGAAAAACAAAGAACTTTTCAAAGAGTTACTTCCAAAAGATGCATATAAACGACTTGAAAAACTTCAATCTAACTCAGGGAAATTGGCTGATTCATACGATAAGTTTTATAATGCTTCTAAATCGGGAGTTGTCGCAGCTGATGCAGCGATTATATTTAAGGTATTAGCCGATGTAGGACATCTTCTATATGGAAATCCTTGGCCATTACTCAAGTCAGGAGGTGCAGTTTTGAGTGCAAGACAATTGAGTAAATTAATGGCAGATCCCGAATTCCTAAAACTTGCTGAAGAAGCGATCTTATCCTCTGAAAAGTCTTCTTCCAAAGGGCTATTGAATAATAAGGATATGATGAAGCACTTGGAAAAACTGAAGCCTTACATTCTTCCTCTCGTCAAATCAACGAATGAAAGTTAGCCGTGTTTTGATGTCATAGTATCCCAGTACAAACAGACTGCAAATATTGCTAGCCAAGTTAATTCGCTCATTACTTAATCTCCTTATTATAATTATCCAATACAAATTTGTACAAAGCGTCTTTATTTCTACGCTCTTCCTTAAGATCTTGAGCAAAAACATGTAGATCTTTTGTGATAGCATCTAATTTTAAATCTATTCTTTTCTCCATCATCAAAAACATCCAGTAGGTGAATGCGCATAGACCCCCTAACATTCCAACCGCTGCGAAAATGCCTTGAAAAAATTCGTTCATATTATTTCCCCCTATTTCGTTCTTCAATGACACATAGCCTTGAATGAAAATCTTTACTTTCTTGCATCATTGCCATTTGAAAATCCTTCATTTCATCGTGAATAGCTTGAATCAATCCTGAAACTTCTTTTCTATGTTCATCAAGTTTTGCATCCATATGACGGATATCAGCTCTTGACTCCGCTCTATTCCATAGAAATAGTGGTATGATGAATGCAGAATTCCCTATCACTAATGTTAATATTGATAATAAGTCCATCACATCATTCCTTGTAACATTTGTTATATTTTATCATGAATTTATTAAAAATATCAAGCTTTAAATCTATTATTTTCATTGTTAAAATCATTAAAATGTTAAGAAAAAATTTAGATAAGAATCGCAAGTCTTCTTTAAGACTTCAAAAACTTGTTACAAAAAAGAACGCCTTAATGTAAATTTAAATTGTCAGTTAAATTTTCACAAAAAGGCGTACATATGGTCAGAATACAAAAAACATCGGATTATAGTCTATTCAGACTTTATTCAAGAAGTAATAGAGATGTCAGTAAAGAATCAGTAAATGCTCTAGTTATATCAATCCAACAAAAAAATATGTTAGAGTCCCATCCCATATTGGTGGATAATCAAATGCACGTTATCGATGGACAACATAGATTGGCAGCAGCAAAGATACTAAACTTACCTGTATACTTCCTGATTGATGAGAATGTGGATGAACATGATATACCAAGATGTCAGATCCAAAAAAAATGGGAAACTGCCGATTATTTAAAATACTACAAGGGTTTGACTAAAGAGGGTGAGCCTGTAGGAGATTCATACAAAGATTACGTATTTGTGGATGATATATACGAAAATTATGGATTTTCCGGACATCTGCCATTTGTAATAGAATCGTGTGTATCAAAAAATGCTGGCAATATCTTCAGGAAAGGTAAATTTAAAATAGTCAAGGATAAGTCTACACTTAGATCTAAATTTCAGTTCGTAAAAGAAATAAAAGAACAGATAAAAAAACATAAAGAAAATATATATATTTCTGCAGCAGCTCTTAGAGCTTTTTGGAAATTGGTAAGTTACAAAAATTACGATCACCAACTTATGTTACACAAAATAGATAGATATATCGAAAATGTAATTCTTTCTTTAAATTTTAAAAAGAGAGATATGATCTGCGATAACCTCTTGGAAAGAGTATACAATTTTTTCAGTAAAAAATATGAAAAACTTGGTGACAATTGATATTGAATTTCGACTAGCATCATGACAGTATGTTAGTCGATACCTCTTTCCTTTTTTATGGTTTCAAAATCTACCATCATAATTCTTAAAAGTTCACTTTCAAATATTCTGTAAGCCGATTTTTTACCTATTCCAGGCCTGAAAGCTTGTATGCGACCGGATCTGATAGCGATTCTAATGGTTCTTTCACATACATTTAACTTCTTAGCAAATTCTCTAACTGTGTAAAACACTCCGTCCATGTACATATAATATCACGTCATTCCATTAAATTCAACATATTGAAATTATTAAAGAAATCGATTGTAGTAATATTTATTTTAAGTAAAATAAAGTTTTTACATTAACAAGGATTTCATATGGGTGCTTCAGGAAAAATAAACCAGTGTATCGGAGTAGGCGCCGCTTTAATTCCAACTTTTCCAGTTCCATTTATTTCTAAAATGGCTCCTGTTAATGGAGTAGATATTAATTTCCCTTTAGGCATGCAATGGATTAACACATCTGTAAGCCCAGCTATTATTTATACATATGTAGGTGGCCCAAATGGAATATGGGATATAGGCGGAAATGCACCAGCGACCACGTCTAGTTTGGGAACTGTCCAATTAGCCACATTAGCGCAATTAGAATCAGGAACAGCTCCATCTGGAGCCATAGTTCCATTAGCTAATGATGTATTCACTTTTGTTAATGCAACAGCAATTGCAGGGGGCACACCAGCCACTACCGCAGCGATGGGATTAGTATTTCTAGCAACCAATGCTCAAGCAGTTGCAGGAACTTCTACTAATCCAAATACCGCTTTAGTTCCATCCAATCTAGCTTCTGTTTTTGCAGCTCCTCCAACAATTGGTGGAACAACTCCCGCAGCCGCTTCTTTCACAACTATTGCATCCTCAGGAAATGCGACAGTAGGTGGAACACTCGGGGTAACTGGCTCATCTACTCTGGGTGCTTTATCTGCAACAACAGGAACGTTTAGTTCAACTCTAGGAGTCACAGGGGCGTCAACGCTAGCAGCTCTTAGCGCCACAACCGGAACATTCAGTTCAACTTTAGGAGTAACCGGAACAACCACTCTAGGGGTTGTAAACGCAACGAACGGATCATTTAGCGGTACACTTTCCGTTTCAGGAACTATCACTCTTGCTGGAATTAGCGCAACAAACGCAACTCTTAGCGGAACTCTCGGTGTCACGGGCCTTTCATCTCTTGGGGCTTTAACGGTAGTCGGAGCAGCAAACATCAACACAACAGGTGCAGGAGCTACCGCAATAGCAACTGGGGGAACTGGAACTCTAGCTTTAGGAAATGCAACAGGAAATACAACTCTTACAGGAAGCTTTTCGACGTTGACAGCTTCTGGAACATTCACTGTTGGAACGGCGGCTCAAACAGGTACCACAACTATCGTTTCTAGCACAGCAGCAAACAGTCTTCTACTTCAGAATGGTGTCAATACAGGCGCACAGATTACTTCGATAAATAGTGGAGCAAATGCTGCAAATAGCACTTTAAATCTATTGAATGGCGCAGCAACTGCTGGAACGCAAGTTTTAAACATTTTCTCGGCTGCAAGTGCTGCTACTGCCCAGACATTGAATATCTTCAATGGTATCAATACGAATACTACTAACACCATAAATATTTCTACAACTACCGGAACTCTGGTAACGATGAATTTATTGACCGGGGCAGCTGCATCGGTATTGAACGTTGGATCAACTTCAATGGGTAATATCACATTCACTCAAGCCTCAGGAAGCACATTTTCAATTATTGGGTCCGGTGGAACAGTTAATCTAGCATCCGATGTAGCCAATAACACAGTCACATTAGCAAACGGTCAATTAGGTGGTTCATTAGCCATTGCGACAGCAATGACGACCGGAACTATAGCCATCGGATCATCACAGACAAGCGGAACATTCTCTCTAGGTTCAACCGGAGCAAGTACCGGACTTGTAACTCTATTTGGAGGAACTGGCGCTCAAACGATAAATTTAGCTAATTCTACAGGCGGAAAAACATTAAATATAGCTACAGGTGCAGGAGCCAATACAGTAGCCATAGGGTCAACTAATACCACAAGTACAACAACGATTAACGCTGGATCTGGAGGCGTTAACGTGACAGGGGCCAACCTGCAGATTGCGACAGCAGGTAAATTCCTTCAAATTAAAGGAGCTTCTTTTGCTGCTACTAACTCAATCGGTGTAGGTACTTTGACAGCCGGAACCGTGACGATTGCCAATACGAATATTGTAACTGGTGACGTCATCTTGCTTACCCGAACCGGTGCAAACGGATCGACGACATTAGGCATATTGACTTACACAATTGTAAACGCAACGAGCTTCACAGTCACTTCATTGATATTAGGTACTCCGGCTTCAACACAGACGGGAGATACGAGTACATTTGCATATATAATCGTAAGACCTACCTAAAAATTTAAGTTGTCTGATAATGTAGATTTTAAACAACTTAAAATAGGAGTGAAAATGTTAAAAAATATTTTAAAATTTGAAGAAAAAATCGGAGAAAGAATTTATACGTGTTTTTGTGAAGCTGATTCACCTATTTCAGACGCAAAAGAATTCGCTTTTAGATTATTGAAATTCATTGGACAAGTTGAAGATCAAGCGGCAGCTATTGCATCCCAAGTAAAAGTTGAAGAATCAAATGTTCCAGAAGTAAAAGAAGAGCCAAAAATGGAATGCCAAAATGGTAGTGAATAACAGTCAAGTAGCAGTTCCTGCAACTGAATTGATTGCGCCTATGACGGGCGCACCGGTAATCATTGGAACACTGTTACGAAACCCCACTATTTTGATTTTTGATAATCAAAGCACGACATCCGTCGTACTTTCAATTAACGGAGTATCTTGGAAAACATTTACTGGAGCAGAAGCCATCGTTTTGGACTTAAGGGCAGCTCATGCGTCAGCAGCTAATTATTCATTTCCGATTGGAACTGTATTTTCTGGAAATGGTGCTGCTAATGGCAGTTTTTCAATCTCTTACTTATATGCCAAAGATGGTTAAAGGTTTGATTTGAGCCAAATATACAAAACTTTAACTTCAGGGGGTCCAATCCCCCCAAGTATTCCCACTTCATTCGTTACAGATAATGGAACGGTTGACCCGTCGGGGAATACTGTAAATATCAATGGTTCTTCAACCACCGCGAATAATACCAATGGAATTCAAGTCATTGCAAATCCCACTGGTACAAATAATGAATTAGTCCAGCTAACAAACACTGTCATTGGATCTGTCACCACAACCAACGCGGCATTAACCACTATAATAACATTTCCACTGTCAGCTTCAGCAACCGTTTACGGATTTTACGGTGATATTGTTGCAAGGGATATAACCGATGCTGCCGGAGCTTTTTATTCCATAATTTCTTGTTCTCGAACAGATGGAACAACAGCTATCGAAGTAGGAGTTGAATATGATACTCAGTTAGAGGATGGAGTTATGGCACCAGCGGATATTTTTTCAAATGTTTCGGGAAATAATCTTCTTATACAAGTTCAAGGAGTAGCTGGAAAAACAATAGATTGGTTTGCAAAATTTCAATACATACAGGTGTCGTAATGGGTGGTTTTTCCTCAGTTTCAGGCCTAGAAACAATCATGCACGCAGACAATGCTTCTTTTGATGGAACAAATAGAGGCGGAGCAATGACCACAAATGGTCAGTTTTGGATAGGATCTACCGCGTTGCCTCATGTTAGAGTAGGCACTATTACCTCTCCACTTGGAACTATCTCAATTGGTTATTCTTCTCCAAATATAACTTTGGATGTGGTTTCAGGATCTTCTGGGATTGAGACAATTGATGGAGATAGTGGTTCGATGACAGGGACTACTGTTACGATTAGTGGTGGAACTACCGGACTTACGACTTCAGCATCTTCTGCAACCATGAACTTGACAGGAACATTGAATGTGGGTCATGGAGGAACAGGATCAGCGACGTTGACGGGGATCCTAACAGGGAACGGCACATCCGCAGTGACAGCAAAAGCAATTACTCAATATAATGTCCTAACAGGAGGAGCTAGCAATGCTCCTAATTCCGTTGCGCCGAGTTCGACTTCCGGCGTTCCTCTTATTTCTAACGGTTCTTCGTCATACCCTTCATTCGGAACCACTAGCATTGCAGGCGGAGGGACAAATGCAACTTCTTTTGGAACAACAAATGGTATAGTAAAATTTAATGGAACTTCTTTAGCAGCTTCGACCACGGCACTAATTGACTCAAACAACATTATAACAAACACTTCTCAACCCATGCTTTACGCAAAAGTGGGCTCATCATTAACAAATGTGACCGGAGATGGGACCACTCCAACTATTGTTTACGACACCATTGTGGCTCAACAAGGAAGTAATTATAACAATTCTACAGGAATTTTTACATGTCCTACAGCCGGAGTTTATATAGTGTTGGCTAATATTGGATGGAATAATATTGCACCCGCTCACACGAGGGGACAGATAAATTTAATAATGAGTGGCTCAGCAAGTGTAGACACACAGATAGAAGCAAGTCCAGCAGCATGTGAGAGTAGTAATAGCATTTATAGTCAATCTGCTAATGCTATTAGTTTAATGGCAGCTGGTGGAACAATCAACGTAGCTGGATTTGTTGCAGGGTTTACGAAAACAGTAGGGGTATTGGGTGAGGATTTTGGCCAATATTCATCACTATATATTGCAAAATTATTCTAGGAGAAATAATGGCAGTTTTTCAATCTCTTACTTATATGCCAAAGATGGTTAGGGGTTTGATTTGAGCCAAATATACAAAACTTTAACTTCAGGGGGGCCTTCTGGTTTTTTGCAAACTCTGACAGGAAATTCTGGTGGTTCTGTATTTGGAGATGGATCTGGAAATATCAACATTGTCGGATCAGGCGGAACGACTGTAGTAGACAACCCAGCAACAAACACACTCACCATTTCAGTTACAGGATCCGGAATAACATGGAATACGATCTCATCTAGCCAAACTTTATTAACTAATAATGGTTACTTCTGTGTATCTCCTGGAGGCGCCTTATCACTTTCACTTCCTGCTACTTCAAATCTTGGAGATACAATAGAAGTATCTTTAGATGGATCCACAAGTTTTACGATCACTCAAGGAGCCGGCCAATCAATACGATTAGGTAATTTGTCTACTACAGCTGGCGTAACTGGATCTATATCATCAACACAGCAGGGAGACTCCCTAAGAATGGTCTGCCAAATAGCAAATTTAAAATGGAATGTTCTTAGCAGTATGGGAAATCTAACAATAATATAGGAAAAAATAATGGCAACAAATAACGGTGTAAATATTTCAGCAGCAGGTATCGTAAAATATGACGGTGCAGGCACATTTTCAGCAGATACAGTAACTCAACATGCTGTATTGATCGGTGGAGCATCTAATGCGTTGACATCCAGTTTGCTTACTAATGGGCAACTTCTAATAGGAAACACAGGGAATGATCCATCAGCTTCTACATTAACAGCAGGAACCGGCGTCAGTATTGTTAATGCAGCTGGAACAATTACTCTTAATGCAACGGGTGGAGCTTTAACCTGGACTGATGTTACAGGCACATCAGCTTCAATGGTAGTAAATAATGGTTATCTATCCGACAATGCAGGTTTAGTGACGCTTACATTACCCTCGACAGCTCCTCAATTCTCAGTTATACAAGTGGCGGGACAAGGGGCCGGTGGATGGAAGATAGCGCAAAACGCAGGTCAATCAATTCAGTTTGGTTCAGCTGCTTCTACAACTTCAGGAGTCGGAGGTTCATTGGCATCTACGAATAGATACGACGTTGTTTACTTATTAGCCGTGGTTGGAGGCGCTTCGACTCAATGGAATGTTTTGTCTTCTGTAGGAAATATCACTATCGTTTAAAAAGAGGTCACATGCCAGTAAATAATAGCGCAGATCATCAAGTCACCCAATATAATATCATTACAGGAGGAGCAAGTAATACCCTAAACAATGTGGCTCCCTCGGCAACTTCAGGCGTTCCTATTATTTCACAAGGTGCATCTTCACAACCTATTTTTGGAACAGCGTTAGTAGCAGGAGGAGGAACCGGAAATACATCGGCAACAGCCTACGCTGTATTATGTGGAGGAACTACTTCAACAGGAGCCTATCAAAGTATTGCCAGCGTTGGGACAACCGGACAAGTTTTAACAAGTAATGGGGCTTCTGCATTACCGACATTTCAAGCAGCCGGCGGGGGTTCAGGAGGTGGATCAACTTCTTTAATTCTATATGATGATTTTACGAGTATTTGGAAAAGTAGCACATCTGGATTAAGTGGAGCTTATCCATATTATTGTCCTCAAGGAAGTCCATCTTTCAACCCTGATTCAACTAATATAACCAGCGGTCATCCAGGAATGATTACAAATGCTTCTTTTTCAAGTGATGTATCAGTATTTTTAGGAGGAAATATCACACAATCCGGGATTTATATGCCTATAATTCTTGGCGGAGGTGTGTTGACTCTAAATTGGATAATTAAAATTATAACATTAAGTATATCAAGTCCTAGATATGTATTAAGATGCGGATTGGGAGATACTTTTGATGCCGATCAAGTTAATGGTGTTTACTTTGAATATTCTGACAATATAAATTCAGGTAATTGGAACATTAAAACTGCTTCATCTTCTACAAGAACAACTACAAATACATCCGTATCGGTTACAGCAGCTTTTCATAATCTTCAGCTAGTCGTAAACGCAGCGGCTTCTAGTGTGACATTTAGCATAGATGGAGTATCCCAAACACCGATAACAACAAATATTCCGACTACAGCTGTCACTGTTTTTCTTGATGCAGTCGGAGTAACAGGAACTACTGCTGCTGGATCTTTTTCAATAGACGCATTTTATCTGAATCAGACTCTTACAACACCTAGATAATTAATTTTTAACCTTAATCAGTTGCATTTTCATTTAAATCATTTTTAATCTGTTCGGCTAAAGATTTTGTTTCAATAATGACGAAATCAAAATTTCTATATGTTTTCTTAATAAAAAATTCGGGGAAATTTTTTATGGCACACTCTTCCATATACTTCTCGGTGGAAGGGACAATATCATTACAATGAGCACAATCAAATCCTATCCAATGATCTTCATCTTGCATCTCATTATAAGTAATTCCACCATGAACATCGTAATCAAAAGTGAAAACATCTTTAGTTTTTCCATGATATTTGTGATCTTTTGGAATCATGCAATATCCACATAGATGACCGCCAAATACCTGTTCTTCTTTCGTAAAGGGTTCTAAAATGAAGATCCTAAGAATTCTACAAGAAATCTCGTCATGGATAAATTCTGACATGTCAAATTCATTTACCCATTCTCCATTTCCCCACCATTTAATTTTTTGTTCTGGAGTGAATAACTGTTTATTTTCGATTTTTAATCTCCAATAAATTCATTTTCAATTTAGCGATCTCTTCTTGTTGATCGAGATATAATTTCAGGAGATTATTCAATGAAGTCTCAAGGGTTCTATGCCTTGCAAATAAACCTTTTCGTACGTTATTGACTTTATCGTTTATTGCGTCAATTTCTTGGCGTAACAAATCCGCGTCAGAATCTTTTTTAAAAAAGTCATATTGGATTGTGAGTGCCATATTATTTATCCAAATACTCCTTTATCCTCTTCTTTCATCCAGATATCCTCCAAGTTTCTATTGGTGGTTTTCTATAAGGCTCGATATCAACCCCTTGTAATTGTGGGATAAGTGTATAGTCCACTGCGCCTTTTCGTAGTATCTTTGTAACTGAGAGTCCATTTCCTTTTGAACTTCTTTGATTTGCAATTTTAAGAAGATTTTTTTTGACTCTCTCTCTTTCTTGTTCGATTTCATTGGATTTCTCCGATAAATATAACCACTTTCTTGAAAGTTCTTCCCACTCAGGAGAATTTATCTCTTGAATGTCTCTATCAGTTTCTTTAGGAGGTTCTTTTTTCGTTATAAGATCAAAGAATTCACTTTCTTTTTTTAAAAGATTTATTATATAATTATCATCTCTAGATACTTCTAGAACCTTCCAAGAAGTGATAGCATAGCTAAAGTAGTAAATTTTTTGCAATCCAGAAACTTCAATTTGATGCTGGAGCTGAGGGATATACTTTTCTGGAATCTGACCATCGAGCGCACATTCATGATCTATTTTTCCAGGGCATTTTATCTCCACGGCTGTTTTACCTTCGATTTCCATTCCGTCCATTGAAGCTATCATCCAGTTAATTGATGGATGAATCAAAACTTTCGGAGACATTAAATAACCCGTCAACTCTTCAAACTTTCTTAAAGCTTCAGGTTCTAATTCATTTCCTCTTTTCATTGATTGATTTTCATCATTCTTCAAGGATGGGGACAATTTTTCTTCCCATAATTGCAATGCTGTTTTCCAAGTAGAAACTCCCATAATAACCGGAGCATCACTTGCCCCGATTTTAGATTTTCTAAACTCTAACCATTCAGGCGTTCTCTGTTCCATTTGCAGCCTCTAGAGTTTGTATCGAGTTTTGATAATCTTGGCTCTTTTTAATGAGTCCGTCTTTCACTGAAACAAATAGAGACATAGGCAAAAGTTGCAATGAATTGATCTTTTTACCCATTAGCCACTCATTGAATTTTACTTGATATTCCGGACTGCAATGCTCTAACAAAGTGCTTAATTCATAATTTTGATCATCACTTATGAATGTTTCGATCTGTTGAGAGTTTGAAGATTGGTGCATTTCGTCATCCGAATACAGACCAGACAATTCATTAGGAAATGCCTTTCTAAGAGCTAGAGATTCCGCGCATTTAGCTAACATTATGTGGGGTTTAGAATCCCAAAATTGACTCGTATAATTCGGCTTGTATTCTTCAAGATAAGCGGATGCCGCGACCTCGTGCCAAGTCCCGTCAGCCGTTTGCTTTTTTACGTAAGATGTAGCGCATAGAACTCTTCCGTCCTTGTCATACTGATAAGTGGATTCTCTTCCAGGTGCATATTTACCTGTCCTTTCAGCTATTAAACGATACCCGTCGATTGACGTTTGTATTGTCATTTGATCTTTTCTTTTGACGGCATAAATTTGCTTCATAAAAGGGTCTAATCCTGTTTTTTTGCAAACAGCTGAGAAAAGATTCAACTCATCATCGTTTATTCCCTTGCACAGGTAGTTTTTTATTAATTTGACCTGTTCATTGTTAAATGATGTCATTTCTTTCTGTTGTTGAAGTGCTATAGACATTGTTAAACCCCTTTCCTTTGAACATTTATCATTCTATTTCGGTCGTTTGTTTGACCCACTACCCAAGCGATATTGCATATGGATGCGTCTATTTTGAATAAATCGATCTCTTCATTACCATAAACTTCTTTCTTTAAAGTATCGAGATGGCGCTTGATAAACATTTCACGATCTTTAGATTGTTTTATCATTTGAAATCGTAATAATTTAATTTCATTCTTCAATTCTGATATTTCTTCTTCAAGCTCATCTTTGTAAGAACAGTGTGAAAAATCTTCTGGCTCTAGTTGATCATAAAACTCTTGTGATTTATGTAATGACATGTTAAGTTTTCCTTGCTTTATAGTTTTTTTATTGGGGGATTGGCGTCCCCCTTTTGTTTTAATCTATTTATCTACTTTCGCAAATTCATTCGGCATGATGTTTTTTATAATCAAAACCGTTTTGATTATTGCCACATCTTTTTCTATATCATTAAACTTTCCGTTCATCCACAAGATACAGCTTGCAAATGCAGATAACATTATTACTAGATCTGTGTGTTTCTTGAACCATTCCATTTTCAATCTCCTGTTTTGTGTCTCCTTATAAATATAACAAACGTCAGATTTTATCTCAACATAAAAAAATAAAAAAGATTGAAAAAAATAAAATTTATGCAATAATTACACACATTCAACACAGGAAAAAACAATGGATTTGCGTACTTATTTATTTAAAAATTACATTACAATTAAAGAATTCTCAGAGTCAATAGGATATCACCGCTCTTACGTCTCTCAAATAATTAATGAATTTAAGTTGCCAGGGACTAAATTAGCTTTGAAAATAGAAGAAGCCACAAAAGGAGAGGTTAAAGCATCTAATTACATCAACAAAAAGATCAGAAAGATGAGAGGATTAAGGGCTTCAATGGATTTAAAAGCAAAAGACGCATAGAATAAAAAAAGCCGTCCTTTCTAGACGGCTTTAAATGAAGTTTTGACAAACTTAAACGACAGTCTCAGTTTGTCACTTCTTATAATTAATCGCAACACATTTAGGAGAAAAATGTCACTTAACAGACATCCAACCATCCAAATAATAGTAAATGATATTCCACCAGGATGTTCCCTGGATTTTGATTGTAAAATGAATATTTTGCATAAGGAAGTAATTTTAAATGAAATTGTTTACAGTATATGTATAAAATAAAAAAGGCCCGCGGTTAAGCGAGCCTAAATCTTTCCAAGAAAGAACTAAAATGAGAATGGCTTAGTTTCATTTTAGTTCTTCTTGGGATTTAAATCAACCCATAAGGAAAAAAAATGTCAATTTTACCAGAAAATAAAAATCCAAGAGACATGTTTGCAGGGTCTTCTCATCCTTGTGATCAGGGAATTTCTATGCATTTAGGAATTCACGCGGCTATACTATTTGGCCATATCTTCAATTGGCTTAAATTTAACAATAGAAAATCATCGAGGCAATCAAATTTAATAGATGGGAAGATATGGATGTATGAAACACAAGAAACAATCGCTGAATGTATCGGGTGTTTGACTATTGATGAAGTAAAAAAAGCCACAAAAATTCTTTTAGATTCTGGATTATTGATAAAAGGTAATTTTAATAAAAATCCATTTGACAGGACCAGCTGGTATACAATATTTGATCAAAACCTAATAACAAGTAATATAAATTCAAAAAAGTCTTACGAAAGTGCCGTACGGCACGATCGGAAGTGCGACACGGCACTATCCAATGAGCCCAGCGGCACTATCGCCCATTATAATATAAACAATAGAATACCAATAGAAAAACAACGAACGAGCGCCGTCGTTTTTTATGAATGTTTGAAAGATTTAGAGCTTTCAGAAAGCGATAAGAAATCGCTAATGTCATTTCCGGAAAAATCGGTTCAACATGCCGTCGCATTCATCAAACATCCATCGATAGAAATCAAAACCACTCTGATACAAACGCTGATGTGGGCAGCGAAAGAATTACCAAAAATCCCCGAAGAAATCGATGTGGAAAAAAACCGCCAGTATTCGGAAGATGCCTCAGAATGCCTGAGATCACCGAATTGGGAAATATCGGCTCTCAGCAAGCGAGTTGAAATTATTTCGAAATGCCCGACGCAATCCGATGCAGGATTAAGAACTTTCGATTACGATATGCCTGGATTTAAAGACAAATTCGATGAATGCCTAAAAACGCTGGGGTTCAAGAAAACTAAGATGCCCCAAGAAGGTGGTTTACTTTGAATACAATCGACGATAATATAATTTCCGAGTCACAACACGGATTTAAAAATAAAATCGATCCTACAGCCTCTAATGAGTTTTTCTATATTCCAAAAATTAAATTGGTAGGATACGGAAGATCTCAAACATTTCAATGTGTATGTTGTATGTAATAATTAATGCGCACAAAATGCGTACTTCAGGTAATCCTATGAATAAAATAACTTGACGTTTTCAAGATGAATCTTGTATCAAGAATATTTTTACAAGATTCTAGAATGCTTCAGTTTACCATCAATGGGCCTCCAATTCCAAAAGCTCGAGCTAGAATGTGCAAATCCGGATTTGTTTTCGATCCGCAATCTAAGCAAAAGAAGAAAGTTCAAGGCATCATAAAATCACTATGTGATTTCTATAAACACACTATGTATTCACATGAAATCCCGATTCAAGTTGAAATCAAATTCTACTTCGATTTACCCCGTAAAAATGATATTAAGACTTACAACTTATTTAGATGGGGATGTGTAGATAATATTTCAAAACCAGACGATGATAATTTAGAAAAATTCTATAAAGATTGCATGTCAAAAATAGTATACTTCGACGACAAGCAAATAATTTCTACAACTTTAAAAAAAGAATATGACCTTAAACCACGAACAGAGATCAAAGTAATGGCAAAGAAAACACTTCCTGAAAAGGCAAAAGATGTTCTCGCAATCATGAAACCAGACGATCTTATACAACTAGTAGATGATCTTGGAATGATAGTGGATTACATAGACAGGGTCGGAATAACTGAAAGCCATGATCTTCATAATATGCAGCTATCTGCCGCGTGCTTGATCTCTGAATTCGCGGACAGGTTCTCTCCATGTCTATCTAAGATTTCTAAGAAATATCCGGGGGTTTGGAAAGAATTAAAACATGATATTGAAATCACTAAATCAGAACTGAACGAGAGATGCGTCCGATTCAAAGGAAAACAAATCTGTTAAAGGAAATTAAAATGCCTATGAAAGATGATCGATGGTTAATTGCTTTTGTAACGTTCTCGCTAATGATGATAGTAATAGCGTTTTGGATGATGTTTATCAGTTCGTGTAACCTTCCTCTGCAAGATTTCGATGAGAATTTCGGAGTAGAACTAAAAATGCAGCACCAGGATAAAAAATGAGTAATAAGTCCAAAGAAAAATCTAAGGTTAAAAAAGTGATGCGCGAATTCAAAGAAGGTGAATTGCACAGCGGAAGTAAGAATGGGCCAGTAGTTTCTAATCCCAAGCAAGCCGTAGCAATCGCATTATCTGAAGCGCGTAAATTACGGTCAAAAATTAAGAAGAAATGATCATTCATTCGGTATAGAAAAAGAAGAGGAATATTTCGAAATTTCCAGAAAAAGATTGGAATTCAATAGTGGATGAAATACAACGAAAAAAAATGCAATGGGAAGATTTCAAGTATCTGAGAGGATCAGGGAAAGGTTATTATTTTTCAGTAGGTGATAAGGGATTTATCACTATGAGAGATAGAGAAAATTTGATCGATTATTTATTTAAATACATTAAGGACAAAGAAAATGGACAAGAAAATTAAAAAGATTGAGAAAGGCGCTAAGAAAGAAGTGAAAGAACTAAAAAGTCTCGCAAAGGAAGATCACAAAAGAGATAGAGTTTGTGCGATGGGTGAAAAGATGATGAAGAAGAAAAAATAAATGAAATATCCATGTGATTGCGGGGTAATGTTCAAGTACAGTGGATTATATGATTCTTTGTATTGCGATAAATGCAATGAGTGGATGGAATAAATCGACATAAATTCAAAAGAAATCCATGATGATTTTTCAGGCTGATCATGTCAATTACACTCCTAATCGGTTGAATGGTTTGGATAAGACGAATATGATTTTAAGCCTGAATTCCAATTCGCAACTTACCGTGTTAAAATGCCTCTAATTGAGCCAATGGATCACGGTAAGCTTGCTTTGGATTGAGGTGTGAATATAAAAACATTTCAATGTTTAGAGTGCAAAAAGAAATTTCCACGTAAAGTTTCTCACCAAAAAAGATGCGTTCCCTGTTCTGTCGAATATCAAAAGAAAAAAATAAGAGAAAATTATAAACCACGAATTACAGAAAAATCTAAAAGACAGTGCAAAAATTGTGATTTGATTTTCATAGCGCCAGCAAAAGATAAAATATATTTTTGCAACCCCAAGTGTTCTAAGGAATACGAAATCAAGTCTTCAAATAAAAATTGGGTCGAAAGACCTTCAGAAAGAAAACCAAAAAGAGATTTAAGACAAATAATGTACTCCGACTTCAGAACTAATAGGGTTTTTGACATCGAGCATTTACGAGTTTTTAGAGGATAGATTTTATGAAACACACATTGTAATCTTTCTTCAACTTTTTTTATTATCTGACCTTCTAGAGAAAATTTCCGAACCGAAATACACTCCTATAATAGGATAGATTTTATTAAACACACTCTCAAAGTAAAATAAATGTTATAGTGAATATTGTCGGGATATGAAGTTCCGTCCACTATTGGAGGTTTATATGGGTCAAGATAAAGATTGCTGTTGCTGTATTCAAGGGCCACAAGGGATGCCGGGATTACAAGGATCACAAGGAATTCAAGGAGTTCCAGGTTCACAAGGAATAATGGGGCCAGCAGGGGTTCAGGGCGTTCAAGGATTGCAAGGGCCCGATGGATCTGGTACAAATCCGCCAGCTTCTGTTCAAGAGCCTTTTGCTAACGTTTTTGCTTCTTTGGCTCAAACTATTCAGCCCTTTAACGCACCAGCTATTGGAGACCAAGTTCTATTTGATTCTCAAAATGCCGTCTCCTCAGCCACAGACTTTGACTTAAGTCAGGCCAACGTAACAGGGGATATAAAATTTATAAAACATGGAATTTATCACATAGAATGGCAATTGCAAGCTAGAATTTCTTCTCCCATTCCTCAACCAGTACCCTCATGGTCATTTGGTTTTTGGTTAAATGGAGTATTAGTTCCGGGTTCAATTTATTCAGGTTATACATCCAGCCCGAATGATGATGCAGCTCATTCCACAGGAGATGTGATTATAGAAGTTAAAGCTGGAGATATGTTGAGACTTAGAAATACTTCTGCTTCATCTGTTAGTTTGAATCCAAATATCACTGGAAGCGTCTTCCCAATCACTATTGCAAGTGTCAATATTGAATGTTTAGAACTACTTCCCTGATTCCAATGCCCACTCGCAAAACTTGTCCTTCAGGATAAGTTTTGCGTTACATTTCTGTTTTTCATAATTTCTACATTTTCTATACTACTCTTGTATGGAAATGCCTAGACGAAGAAAATTCTGGAAGTCAGGTAATAGGTGTGACACATTGGAAACCCTTAATCGAGAGTTAAAGTGAAAGACAAATTTATAGATTATTATGATACAGATGAAAAAATTAGAGAATTATCGGAGTACGGTCACATTAACTTTCATTTGATTCTAACAAAGATGATTTCGGAAATGAGGATAAAATTGAACATAAATCCTGATATGGAAAATACCGAAGGATATGTGTCTTTGATGGTTTCCCTATATGGAATAATGTTCAATGAGATTGTTTATGGACTATGCGGTGTATGCCAAACTACGTCGACCAAATTACCCGATATAGTTCCGATGCTCACTCTAAAGATCCTGATAAACCTAATGGAGGGTAAAAACCCTCTGAATGGATCGATTAGAACTGATGTTAAATTTACTAAAGAACAAATGGATCACCATTACAGGGAAAACATTGATAAACTTAGACAATGTATAGAGGCTCTTCCAAAATGAATGATGAAGAAAGTTGAGTATAAAAGTGTCAAATCTTTCGATGCCTCTGAAACATACTGTGAGCAAGATAAGAATTTGAAAATTGATGTACTTGATTCAGGCACTATTATGGAACGATATCACGCTAAAAATCATTTAACATAAGATATATTATCAGACGTTGTAGACCATGGAATCCCTATGAATGAGTCGATTCGAGTAATTTTGTGAATATAGTTATTTCCTCTTTAATTACTACTGGATGTATTTTTGTAGGAAATCTCATATTCAAACAGAGGATAAGTGTTATGTGGTATATTTATTTGTTTTTATTATTCTGTTTTGGTTCTTACATGATAGCAGAACCTGCTCATTGCAGTATTTACAATAATAATCTTGTGTTGACTAACGATCAAATGGAAGAATACATAGATCTAGTAGAATTTCATAGAGATAAGGCAGAGACATATATGATGTGTCTGGAAACAGAAATTTGGTCTCTTCCAGAATGTTCCGATAAGGAAAAAGCTAAATATTTCTTTACATCGTTTATGGCAACTTTTTCTGTGTCTGGACTCTCAACTAAAGTTATGGCTGCTGCACTAACTTTCTTCGCACAATACGGATTAGAATGTATTGATCATTGGCATCGTGTACAATACCATCTTATAAAAGCGAAATACCACTACGAAATGATGGAATTTTTTCAAGAAGTACTTATGAAAGGATAATTTATGAAATTACCCATTCGAGTAGTATTTTAAATAAATTTATTTAACAATAAATTATTTTAATGTTAAATAAGTTTCATGGAAACATCAAAATCAAAAAAGCCTCCTTGGAAACGCTTAATACATGATCGTACGCAAATAGCAATAGATCTTGTTGAATGGGCAGAAAAAGACGATAGCATAAACTTCTGCAAATTCTGTGCTACTAAAAACATTCGTCCAGCTAAATTAACTCAATGGTCTCATGAAGATCCCGAGGGATTCGGAGAGGCTTACGATATTGCAAAAGCTCACCTAGGATATAGGCGGGAAGAATGGTTAAATTCTAAACAATTACACGTAAAAGCCTATGAAAACAACGCGTCAGTCTATGATCATTTCATGGGGCACGATAAAAGAGAACATGCCAAATTTGAATCTGACCTTAGAAAGGATGAGTCAAAACAAATTCCTTCCGTCAATTTCAAGGTAAATTATGCCCCTGGAACTGGAAATCCAATCGAAATTCTTCCCGAGAGTATATCAACTCAGGGTGCTGCAAGCACTTGATAGTGGAATAAAACGCGTCGTATGGTGCGTTCATCGTAGAGGTGGAAAAGATGTTACAATTTTCAATTGGTGTATAAAAGAACTCATAAAATCTATTTGCACATGCTATTATATTCTACCCACATATTCGCAAGCTAAAAAAGTAATATGGGATGCGATTAATATCGATGGTTTTCGCATCATTGATTATATTCCAAAAGAAGTCATAGCAAATATAAATTCTCAAGAAATGAAGATTCGTTTTACCAATGGATCGTTATTTCAATTAATTGGTTCGGATAATATTGATAGTCTAATGGGAACTAACCCTAAGATTGTGGTTTTTAGTGAATATGCAATTCAAGATCCTGCAGTTTGGGATTTTATTCGTCCAATTTTAAAAGTTAACAAAGGGGTAGCCATATTTATTAGTACCCCAAGAGGTCGAAATCACTTTTATGACATATTTAGAACCGCTCAAGTTACGGAAGGGTGGTTTGCAGAAAGATTAACGATTTTAGATACGAATGTTTTGACGTGCCAAGATGTAGAACAAGAAAAGAAAGAGGGAATGAGTGAAGAACTAGCACTCCAAGAATACTATTGCTCCTTCGATAGAGGTATTGAAGGTTCTTATTACGCTAACTTACTGATGAATATGAGGAATGATGAACGCATTGGAATTGTGAAATATGACCCAAGCAAACTCGTAAATTCATCTTGTGATCTTGGATGGGATGATGATAATCCCATTATATTCTTTCAAATTTCAGGGACCAATATTCATATCATTGACTGTGAAAATTATCGAAATAAGACCTTATCGCATATGAAAGATGTATTCAATTCGAGGCCATATAAATATGGAGTTCATTTATTTCCTCATGATGTCGATCAAAATGATGGTCTTGGATCGGGGTGTACAAGAAGAGATATTTTAAACGATTTGAATATTCCCGTTACGGTGGTTCCAAAAGGTCTCATTGCCGATGGAATTGAAGCGGTTAAGGCTTTATTGTCTTCAAGAATTTATATCGATGAAAAAAAATGTGCAGATTTGATAAAAGCACTAGAACATTATCATCGAGAGTGGAACGACAAGAATAAAGTCTATAATCAGAAACCATGTCACGATGCATCGAGTCATTTTGCGGATGCAATGAGATATTTAGCAGTTGGACTTCCTAAGTGCGAAACTTCTGGATCAATCGATAATGATATGAAAGCATTAAACAAATATTGGGAATAAAATGTTTTTTTTGAAAAAATATCGTGAACTTTTGAAATTAGTGATAGAAAATCAAAAATTTATGAATAATCGTATTGAGCAATGTATACATCAAAATAATCAAATACAGGAAATGATTTTAGGCATCTCATTCAATAAACACCCAGATTTAGACAAAAAAATTCAGGAAAATGCTAATAAAGTAAATTCAATGATGCTTGAATTGAAAGGAGTTATTTCAACTGCGAGAGCTGCTTTATCTGAAAGAAAAGATTTTGATAAGTTCTTAGAATTAGCAAATAAAAAAATCTTAGAAATGATTGAGTTAGGCGAGAAAACAAATAGTCAAAAGATTGATAAAGAATTAGTGGACGTTAAGAAGATGATGAAGAAATTAACCACTGAGTATGAATCTATTTATTCAGAACCATACGCAAAAGTAACATGCATTTTATCTACTCTTTCCAGGATAGAAGAATCTGTGGAAAAATTGTCTGTCCCAAAAAAACAGATTAAATTGCCAAAAAATTTTGGGAGTATAAAGTAATAAATTCTTTTATTTAAAATAATTAGTTTATGCATATAATGAAAATATGCGCAATAGTGACCCAATATTTTGGCCCAATTCTCAAATTGATTTATCCATTCGTCAACAACAGAATCGTAATTACACTGAATCGATCAACATTCTTCAAACGCAGTGGTACCAAGCTGATCTAAATCAACGCTTCTGTATGGCTGACCAGGATATTTGGTCTCAAATATTCCCCACTAATCTTCTGCCATCCAGAAGAAAAATGTTTAATTTCAACATCATGAACCCAATTGTTCAAGCAATTACCGGACAGCAAAGACAATCCCGAAAGTCATCTATCTGCATACCGATTCAATCTCCTATGCAAAAGACAGCTGATCAAATGACGAAATGTCTTTCCTACATTCATAATAAGTCGGGTGCATATCAAGTTTATTCAGATGCCTTTGAACAAGGGCCGCTGATCCAGGGATTTTCCCTAGTGTCAATGTTTCCAGATTATACTTGCGATCCAATTTCTCCAGATATTCGCATTCGAAATGTCGATTTTAAATCGGTGATGATAGATCCCTACTTTAGACGTCACGATTTAAGTGACTGCAGATTTATTTGGATAAGACAACTATTTGATCTTTATGAATGTGCAATTTTATATTCTCAATTTGCTGATGAAATTCTGTCATTACCCCGTGGATCATATAGAGATGATAAATTCTATTATATGCCTGAAGTTTATCAGATTCAATTTCCTAATGTGGTTGCATTCGATGAATATTGGTATCTGAGCACTCGAGAAGTTGAATATTTGATCGATCGTGAAACAGAAGAATGTCAAGAATTTACAGGAGACGAGGAAGATTTGCGCATTATCATGCAAACGTTTGGAAAACGTTTGAAAGTGATTAGAAAGGCAAAACCCACCGTTAGAAGGACGTTAACTGTAAATGATCGAGTTTTAGTGGATGAATGCAACCCATACGGAATAGATCGATACCCTTACGTTGGTTTCTACGGGTATTTTTCACCGGATACTCCTTATTATGCGTACAAATTCAGATCTGTGTGTTCTGATCTGAAGGATGCTCAATTTCTGTTTAATCGAATGAAAGTAGGGGATTTAGATATATGCGAGGCTCAGCAACAAGGTTACAAAATCCGACAAGGGTCTCTAGTAACTCCTGATGATGCGCTAAATCAAGGACACGGTAGAAGCCTGTTTTATAAGAAAGATGCAAGTCCCGACGATATACAAAATATGGATATTCATCCTCCAAGCCCTGTAATGCTGCAAATGGAAGAGATGCTGATGGAAGTGATTCATAGAATCGCTGGTGTTGATCCTTCTGCAATGGGTATTGATGTAGATGATAAAGCCGGAATCATTTCCATGATGAGGCAAGCCGCTACCGCACGAAATCTACAGAGGTTATTTGATCAATTTGATGAATCCCAAAGACTTTGCGGGGATATTCAAATCGGAATGATCCAATATTTTTGGACATACGGAAAAGTTAAACAAGTGATAGGGGAAGATCCGACTGCTGAATTTGATAATAAAGCTTTTTTCAAATACGGATGCAAAGTGGTTCAAGGCGTCCTGACTGAGTCTCAACAGCAATTAGAACTCGCCCAATTATTACATCTTCAGCAGTTAGTTCCTGATAATCTAAAAACGGTATTTATGGATGAAATCGTCGAAGCAATGACGATCCAAAATAAAGATCGTATCAATGAAAAGATTCAAAAGGCGCAAGAATCTCAACAACAACAAGCAGAAAAACGCGAAAAGATAGAACTTGAGCATATTCAACTCAAAAACCAAATGATGATGGCTGAAGCCCACTCTAAAGAAGGATTAGCCCAAGAAAGACTAGCTAAGATCCAGCTTGATAAAGCTCTGAATGCAGAACGTATACAAAGAGCTGAACAAGACCGTTCTGGATCTGCCTTAAATATGGTTAAAGCTATAAAAGAACTCCAAAGCATAGATCTCAATCATTTACAGCAATATCTCGATATCACAGAACGTTTAAAGGGGAAAGAAGACGAAGATGCTAAAGATGAAAATGAAAAGCCTTTGAATAAATCAATTCCTGAAGCTCCTGAAATGACAGAAGTTCCTATGTCTTCTTCTATGGTTTAAAACTCCGTCTCTAGGATTCGAACCTAGGACCAATGCGTTAACAGCGCACTGCTCTGCCGCTGAGCTAAGAAGGAATGAGATTAACTTGAAAACACGAAAGATTAACAGACCATTTACATTGAAACAATACAAATGAAAATTTGATAGTTTGAATTATCTCTTTTTAAAAAAAAAACTTTAATCTACAATCACATTAAAGCCCATAACTCGCGAGGTATATATGGCAAAAAATTACTCAGGTTCTAATAGAGAGCCTATTCACCAAATGCGTGAAAAAGCAGACAGATCAAAAGTTTACAATAAACAAGGGATTGACTATCTTGCACAAGCTAATCATTCTGGGAAAGAGGGCAAAATGGCAAAAGCCGGATATGCCCAAGGTGACATGAAACCTGTAGTTGATGATTTTCACCTTCCAGAATCTGCATTTTCTCAGAGAGGATTTAGCAAAACGACTGAATATCAAGAACGTAATAATTCTCATCAAGAAATGGCAGCGAAAGAACTGGATAAGCAAGAATATAAAGGCCGTTATAACTAATTTGAGGTGATATGGCTAAAGGTTCAAGATATGAAATGCCTGGAAATCCAAAGGCTCATAAAGAAAATGGCGTAGAAGTACAGAAAGGTTCAATAGAAGCAAATCAATTGACTATGCAGACAAAAACCCATAGGAAATTTGCTAAAGAAGAAGTCGATATGATGGATGAAAGACGCGATGGTCAAATGCTGAAAATGCATAAGCCAAAGTGATTTTTTCAGAAAGAAAAAAAAGTTTATATAAAGTCCATTGTGCAAGAGGTTTTTTTCATCACTTCATCACCCTTATAATTCGGATTAACCATCCACCTTCCTTCATTATTAGCACAAAATCCAAAATGTTCTAATCGCATTCCTTTCCATGCCTTAATGCGACCCACATATTGAACGTCAAACAAATTTTCATTCATTATGACATTATCCATATCGGACCAATGAGGAAGACACCAACAAAACCTAATTTCTCCAAAGTTGGGAATCACATGAAAAACCATCGTGTCATCTTCTGGGTACGGTCTGTAGTTTGTCTTTATCATTCTGCGCAATATCGCACTTTTCATTTGAAGGTCTTTTTTCTCATGTACAGTGATATAAAAGGGTTTATTTTCAAACTCTTTAGTCCCTGAATCAATCGTATCATTCAAATCATCGCATAGACTTTTTCTAAGTTCATAATTCACATCTCCGGTAATGACTTGTTTTTCGCCTTCTATCTGAGCTTTTTGATAAATGGTTCCGACTGTTTCTCGATCTCCATACAGACTTTTCATGAATTCACCATTTAAATATTTAACTTTACAATGGTAAATATCAAATTTAAACTTTAAATAAAATAATTTATTGAATACAGTGAGTCTATAGGTGTTTTAGCGTCTCACCAACGCACGCGGTGTAAATAACGTCTCACCAACGCAAAAGGAAAACATGGAAGAAGTTCAAGAAAATAGCGTAATTCAACAGGTCGCACCTGAAAGTACGGAAAACCATGAGCCAACTACGAATCAATTGCCAGAGCCTGCGAATGCGGTAGAAGACCGTCAGGATAGAAACTGGAAAGAGATGCGTAGAAGGCAAAATGACCTTGAAAGAGATCTGAAAATGCAACGGGAAATGAATGAGAAGCTGATGCAATTAGCAACTCAAGCAAATCCTGTAAAGCAAGAAATCGATGAGCTAGAAAGTCTTTCAGATGACGAGTTTATTCCTAAGGGCAAGGTGAGAAAACTTGTACAAAGAGAAAAAGAACAAATCAAAAAAGAGGCTGTTGAAGAAGTACATAAAATTCTTAAGCAGCGAGAAGACTCAAAGTTCATGGATCGCTTGAAGAGCAAATACACGGATTTCGATGAGGTTGTTAATTCCGAAACAATGGCTCTTTTAGAAGAACAAGATCCTGAACTAGCGACTACAATTGCCGATCTCAAAGATCCCTACAAGATAGGAATGCAATGTTATAAATATATGAAGGCAATGAATTTATCTGAAAAGATTCCCCAATCAAGACGCGCCAAAGAAGTGGAAAGGAAACTTGAGCAGAATGCCAAAACCGTTCAAAGCCCTCAAGTTTATGATAAACGTCCAATGGCACAAGCTTTCCAGATGAGCAAAGCAGAGCTTTCAAATATTTATAAAGAGATGATGAATTACGCGGCAGGTAGCTACTAGCTTCAGTTAATAACTGAGGTTAAAAATGTCAGTCTCAATTTCAACGATGCCTCCGCAAATACAGCAGAGGTATAACGCAAAGCTGTTGTCTACTCCAGAGCGCAATTTGATTCACAATCTTTTTGCAACTCCTGTTGAGTTGCCAGACAATCAAGGCTTTATCGATAGACAGTCTCGTTATGACAGACTCGATCTATTCCCAGTGCCTCTTGATGATGCACAAAATAATCCTCCGAGCCAACAGCTAAATAGGGTTGACGTGGATAAAAAAGGCAGTCCACGATTTGGTGATCTCTTACTTTGTGCCGCGTAAGAGTATATGCCACCTATATCGTTTTGACGAGACAGGTGACGATAACCAACGAGGATTAACATTGAGTCCTCGATAAATCCGCTCTGATTGAGGTGGAAGCCCTAACGTAAAGACGAGGGTGACACTGGCGAAGATTATAAACCACGTTTATTAAGGAGTTTTAATTGAGAACAGAGATCTTCACGAAGTTTAACAACATCATGAGGAATACCCTTTCGGCCATAATAGGTTTCAAAAGTTTTTCTGAACTCAATCATAATCTGAATATGAGATTTTTTTATAACCATATAGGGAAGAATTTTTTCAAGAATTTCATCCATAAGATTTCGAGTGGTATACCATTCAAATCTTTGTTTCCATTTTGGATTAGATGTTTTTCGATTAAAAATCATTCCACCAAAAACTTTATGAATCCAATCATGAAGAAGTTTGCTAGTGGTTATCAATTGCAATCTTGGAAAAAAATCTGTGTGATTGTTGCGTGTCTTTCTTTTGTAAATATATACGCAGCCTTCGCCATCGATGATTCCAGCAAGATAGGCCAATTCAGTTTCACTCCACATGTAATTACTCCTAATTTTGAGAAAATTATACATAAAAGCGCATTTATTGTCACGCTAAACGACTTAGCGAGTGGAATCCGAAAGGATATGCGAAAGTCTGATCTGCATGGAAACATGCAGAGAGAATGCCGAAGAGCTTCTCCGCCTAGTTTTCTAGGTTATAAAAGTAACAGTTTGCCAGTGTTAAATAGTGCTGCGGCCCGTTTAGGACAAGCCATGAGAGAAACTCAGGACGCTTTGCAGCGCGATAATCTCGAAAGTTCGGCCTCGGTAATAAATTCTGTAGGGGGGGGCAATGGGGATTTACCCACAGAAATGGCTCTTAGCGATACCGACGACATTGTTACTATTCTTCAGAATAACTCTGCTGAATATATCACTGTCATGATACCAGGCGAGGATCGATTCGCGACAAGTCCAATTGGCGATGCTTATGGATGTCTTTTGACGACTCGTATGATTCCAGTTCTAAACAACCTGCAGAATTTTGTAAGAAAATTCGCATATCCCAATGTGAATGAAACTCTTCAAACAGAATGGGGCGGTGTTAATAACGTCAGATTCTTTGTTTCAGAACAAGGTTCAGTAACTCCCGCTGCATCCCTTCTTGGAAATGATGTCGCCAACTGTTTTGTATGCGCTAAAGAAAGCTATAAAGTGGTTTGGCAAGCAGGTGGAAAGGCAAGATTCATGTATTTGCCTCCTGGGTTAATGTTGGCTCAGGTTAAATCTTCTCTGATTGACTTGGAACTCCTAGAAGCCGCGTAGGAGCGGGGGGACAACAAGGCGGAAGATTGATTGGTAATATATTTATCACCTGGTTATAATATACACAAAATCATAAAGGAGATTGTGTATGATAACTAGTAGAATATGTACCTCATGTAATATTGAAAAGCCTTTTGAAGAGTTTGGTAACTATAAAAAAGGTAAATGGGGAAAAAGAGAACAATGCAAAGTTTGTAAACGTATTAAAGACAAAAAATACGAGCAAGCAAATACCGAAAAAATGACCGCTAAACATGACCGATGGTACGAAAAAAACAAAGATCATGTAGCGGGATATAGAAGAAAACGATACGAAGATAATCCTGAGCCTTACAAAAAAAGCTCTATTGAGTATCGGAAGAAGAAGGACAATGAACCTGTTAAAAAATATAAGTATAAATACCCACATAAGAAAAAAGCTCATCTTTATGTCGAGCTTGCTATTCATTATGGGCATCTTATTAGGCCAGATTGTTGTTCCAAATGCGGTATTAAATGCAAGCCTCAAGGTCATCATCACGATTATGATCTCCCTCTTGATGTTACATGGTTATGTACGAAATGTCATGGTTTCGAGCATAGAATCATTCACCGTGAACGAGCAAGCGAGAAGACCCGAAAGGGAAGCGGTGCTCTGGACTCTATGGAGACATAGAGAGATAGGCAGAAATGACCTATCCGCTCGCAAGAGTGGTAACAGATTCGATAACAATGATCCCTGCATAAAAATGAATGTGCAGGTTAAACCGTCAATAATCGACTTGGAAACCTACGGCGAAAGCTATGGTGACAAGGGGCAAGCGAGGTTTTATGCCTTGGCAGCCTGAGAGACTAAATTTGATGGACGCGAAAGCGTATACGATAGTCCAAACTACAGAGGAAACCTGTAGAGGGGAGCTCGAAGCGGTTCCCCCGCCAAGAAATTGGTCAGTAAGCAAGCTGTTGCTGAAAGTAATAGAATGGTTAAGACATACAGCTGGTTGCTCGTTCTACCAAGGACAGTGCATCACCACCGACCTTTGGATTCAAAACCTTCGCTCAACCGGTATATAAGGGAGGTTCACATGTTACCTTTTGCTAAAATTCAAGGTGGAACTTTAATAGCCACTGCAAGTACTCCTCAGGACATTGTAGTTAGCAGCATGAATCCTCCTGATTACTTCATCATGAAGAATATCACTCAATTCGGAAGCAATGTCGCTCAAGATGTTGAATTCTGGTGGGAGCAATCCATGGCGCAAGCGACAGCTAGAGGACTTCATCAAGCTGTTACCACATCGGCATTAAATAGTTTTGCATTGGCATCGGATGGAATCAGTTTTTACAACACGTATAGTCCTCCTGTTTTTGCTCCTTTAGCAATTACGGCCGTAAATCATACAACATGGGTTGTGTCTATGCCAATCACCGCAGGGATTGGAGTTGGGGACACAGTTCGTCTTTATAACGTTGTCAATATGGAGCAAGTTTCCGGTTACCTATTTCAGGTCACAGCTGTCACAACTAATACAAGTATAACCTTGGGTTACATGGCTACTGCACAAGCAGCTGGTGTGACTGGTATTACTGTGGACGGAACCACAGGATTTGTTCAAAAAATAATTCCAAATCGGATGTATCCAAGATACAAAAATATCGTAGGTATTACGCAGGCAGCTGCCGGGTCTGCTGTCATTTATTTTTCTCAGCCAAATGATTTCACTCCTGGTGAAACTTTGGGGATTAATATTCCTACCCAATTTGGAATGGTTCAATTAAATGCTCCTGTCGGAAGGCCTGAATCAAGAGTTCTAGTATCCACAAATACCGCGACTAATTCGTCCGTTATTATCGATACAAACACATCTGGATTCACAGCATTTAGCTTTCCAACATCTGCAGTGGCTGCTGCCGGAGTAAGTCCAGCAACTGCAAGACCGTCTGCTTCTTCGATTGTTCCATTAGCAGGATCTCCTATGAACGGGTTGAATATCCCTCAACCTCCTCCTGGAACTAATTTACAAGATTCTTTCGATAACAGAAATAATTTTGTAATACATCTTGGGGCTACTATTTTTGCAAATAGTACCACAGGTGATGTGTGGATGTGGCAAGCCTATAAGTACGACAAATACAATAATAATTAATTTTTAAAGAACTGTACGGTTTTACCGTACAGTTCAAATGGTGAAAAAATGGAAATAAAAGAACTGCGTAAAAGATCTAAAAACACGATGCCTCCCGAGCAATTTGCTGAACTCGTTAAAAAGGTGCGTAAAGAATATGACAAACCCTGTAAGGGGATGTTTGAATTTCTAGATGCCCAAGGAGGTTGGTTAGACTTCACAGAACGCACTTTCAAGGATCAACCGATACTTACTATCAGGTTAACTCATGGTGAGATCTGTGAGCTTCCTATGGGTATTGTTAAGCGTTTGAATAATACCAAGAGGAAAGTACGTACATTTGGATTGAAGAATAAGGACTTAAAAGGGGAATTACCTTTGCGTGGACTTCCAAGTTCTTATGAAGTTCAATCGCGTGTTCGATTTACCCCAGTAGATTTTCTGTGAATTTTGGACACATGTTTGTTCCTAGATATCAGTTTATTACGGGCATAACTAATTCCCAGTATGCCCAGATTACTTTCCTAGGAAATCATGAATTTTCAGATGGGGAGATCGTTTCTTTCAGAGTAACAAAACCATATGGAATGGAAGAGATAAACAACATGCAAAGTGAAGTTTTATCACATACAGACAATACAATAACGGTGAATATCGACTCTACATTTTGGACACCTTTTATCTATCCGGTTTCTGGATTAAATTCACCCCCGGTATGTGTTCCTTCATCTTCCGGAATAATTCCTGGTTCATATCCTGCGACGGTCAATTTGCAGGATTGTTTTGATAATGTAAGGACTTGAAATGTCAATTGCAACGCTCGCAGACATCATTTTAAAAGTTCGAAAAATGACTGGAGCTGGAAATACTTTTCAATTAACTGATGCTCAAATCATTGACTATATCAATAGTTTTTATTTGTACGATCTACCCTCTCAATTCAGAAGTTTAAAGCTTAAAGATCGATATACATTCAACACGATTCGAGGGATTGATATTTATCCATTTGATTCAGAGCATTACACAACTGTTGAAATGCCTTGCTATTGTATGAAAAGGATCATTCCTTTGTATCAGCAACCCTGGGGAAATACAGGTTTTTGGGGGTCTTCAAGCAATTGGCAGTTTCAACAGAATATCACTCAGGGTAATGGAACAACTGGTTCTTTGACTGGAATAATCACGAATGTCACACAAGCAAACCCGGCACAAGTCACAAGTCCTCTATATGAATTGCCAAATGGGAATATGATTCTGATTTCTGGAGTTATAGGGATGCCTGAACTGAATGGGAATATATACATCATAACTGTAGTCGATGCGAATAACTTCACGATAAACGTCGACTCAACCGGATTTACGACATATATTTCTGGTGGAACATGGAGCACAAGCGCCTATACAGGAACTCTCATCAATGTTCCAGTAGTTCGCAGCGTTAATAATAATCCAATGGTTTCAACACCTCTTTCTTCCACGGGAGTTTTTCCATCTGGAAATCCGGTTCCATTTCCACAAGCCAATATCAGCCGTGTTCAAAACATATTGATCACAGCGAATACTTCGCTTGGATCTACTCAAAATATTACAGATGATGGAAATGGCAACTTGATTGGCTCTGTGGGTGCCGGGCCCAATACAATCGATTATAATTCAGGAGCAATTTCCGTCACTTTTGCAAATCCAGTTCCGGCAGGCGCCAATATCCAAGTTATGTATAGCCCAACTGTAATGAGTATTCCATTGAGTATCTTGTTTTTCCAAAATCAATTCACACTGAGACCTATTCCAGATCAGGGTTACACCATTGAATTAATCGCCTATAGACAACCATCGCAAGCACTTCTTGGCACTCTAGATCCAGATTCTCCTGATTTAACAGGTGTTCCAGAGTTACGTGAATGGTGGGAGCTTCTAGCAGCGGGTGCCTCTAAAAAGTTTTTTGAGGACATTACAGATCTTAACAGCATTCAGATGATGGATAAGATGCTTTTTGAAAGATATGCGGTTGTAGAGGCTAGAACCTATGCGCAAATCGGAAGCAAGCAGCGAATTGGAACTATTTATGCCGATCAATTGAATAACGGATATGGCGGCTGCGGATTTGGCGGATTCGGTTTTGGGCAAGGATCTTAAAATTAAAGGAAAAAAGATGTCTGAAAAATTCATACAAAAAGCAATTAAAAAGCCAGGAGCTCTTCATAAATCTCTAGGAGTCCCTATGGGTAAGAAAATTCCTGAGAAAAAGATTAAAGAAGCAGAGAAAAAACCTGGAAAGTTAGGACAAAGAGCGCGATTTGCAGAAACTCTTAAGAAGATGAGGAAAAAATGACCTATACGATTTTACCGAACTCCGGCCAGTCCTTAGGAGTTACCCGAATTCCCATCAACACAAACTTCTCAATAATTCAATCCGTTTTTGATAAAAACCATATTGATTTCAATGCAACTTCTGGGCCGGGGAAGCATAAATTGATTCAATTCCCAATAGTTCAAGCCTCATCACCAGGAACAGCAGCTGGAGAGGTTGCACTGTACACAAAAAATGTAACTGGCGCAGTTCCTGAAATATTTTTTCAACCGCAATCAACAGCTGCTGACGGAACAGACATTCAATTAACAGCAAATATCATTCCAGCTGTCTTTGTTCCTACTTATAATCCTGCGAGTGTATCTGGGGCAGCAGTAACCGGAAGTGCATTTGTTACATTTCTTCCAGGAAATCTGATTATGATTTCAGGTTTTGCTACAGGGACAAATGGAACTGGTTCGGTCCAGCAGATAACCTTTCCATTTAATATTACAGTTGTTTGGTCGGTACAAATTACAAGATTTACCCAAAATGGGCCGTCTAGTCGATATTTTCCTACTGTTATATCTCTAACCACATCTCCCGGAAGTATAACCATCGATTCTAGAGATGATGGAGGTGTGCAGCGGTCTGGATTTAGTTATTATTATAATGTTGTAACGAGTTTACCATAAATGTCACTGCAACCTCTTCTTCTTTTTGGATTTCCACAAGGCGGTCTTGAAACAGATAAGAAGCCTTTTCTATTGCCAGATTCAGCATTTCCTGTACTTGAAAACGCCTATCTTTGGCGCGATCGCATCAAAAAAAGAGAAGGTCTGGAGTTTCTTGGAAGATTGAGCAGAGTTTTGTCTTCAGTTAGTGCAGGAAACATTAATCTGATTGAATCACCGCAACTCATAAATGTTTTTTATTTCCTTGGACTAAAGGGAATAATCACGAATGTCACACAAGCAAACCCGGCACAAGTCACAAGTCCTCTACATGAATTGCCAAATGGGAATATGATTCTGATTTCTGGAGTTATAGGGATGCCTGAACTGAATGGGAACACCTATTCCATCACAGTTGTTGATGAAAATAACTTCACAATAAACGCAAACACTGAAGCAACTCCATATATTTCTGGAGGTTCTTGGGTAAACACAAGTGAACCGAATGCCGTTCTTCAATCCATGACTCTCGTGATCGTAATAGGCGCGCAAACTCTCACCGATTCCTCAGGAACCGGATCTTTAACGATTGCTCCGGCGGGTAATATCACAGCAGCCACTATAAATTATTCGACTGGAGTTTTAACTTTAAAATTTTCAGCACCAGCAGCAGGACAAGCTGTCACTATCACAATGACCTATTTTCCTTGTCTTCCTGTGATGGGAATCTGGGAAAGAGAATTGGCTCCCGTCAATGATGAGCAAACCGTATTTTGGGATACAAAATATGCTTACATTAATACAGGAAGTTACTTTGTCGAATTCATACCAGGAACTACGTGGGCCGGATCTGACTCGGATTTCTTTTCCATAGCTAATTATAGGGGAATATTGCCTAGCGATAGACTGTTTTTCGCAACAAACTTTGTAGTAGATGCAGCTGATCCCATTCGTTACACCGATCAGTCAACTTCTGCTTGGGTGCCTTTCGCCCCTCTTGTTTCAGCAACGATCTCACTTTATCAAGCAAGAATTTTAATTCCATATTATGGAAGGCTTGTTGCTTTAAATGTATACGAAGGAACAACGTCCGAAGGATATGGAGGGGCTACCAATATCGGAAATAGAGCTGTATTTTCGCAGATCGGAAACCCTTTGGAGAGTATGACTCCTTCGCCTGTTGTAGATCTTGCATGGAGAAGAGATATATTTGGACGAGGGGGATTTATTGATGCTCCTATTAATGAGGATATTGTTTCAGCATCGTTTTTTAAAAATACACTCATCGTACAATTTGAAAGATCAACATGGCAACTTCGTTACATAGGCGAATATGGGCTTCCATTTCTCTGGGAGAGGATTTCCTCGGATTTTGGATGTGAATCGACTTTCTCATCTATCATATTCGATCAAGGAGTTGCATCGGTAGGCGATAGAGCTATCACAAGTGCCACTTCTAACACAGTAAATCGAATAGATGAACAAATTCCTGATCAAGTATTTGATTTTTTAAATATAAATAATGGAACTAAACGAGTATGGGGAATAAGAGATTTCCGAAAAGAACTCGCATTTTGGTGTTATCCCGATTCGCAGTATTTAGAACCTGGGCAATATTTTCCAAATAAGACACTTCTTTATAACTATCGCAATAATACTTACGCCATCTTTCGAAATAATGTCACCGCATTTGGAAGATTTCAGCTCATCAATGGGATAAACTGGGATAGTTTGACCACATTCTGGGATGACATGGACGTTTACTGGGATGACATGGAGGACCAATCTCTATTTCCAGCTGTAGTTTCGGGAAATCAACAAGGCTACGTGCATCTTTATGGGAAGACATCGATAGAGGGAAAATCGTTATTTATTTCAGCAATTGATTTTACCGTGACGCCTGTAGAGTTGACGATTCCAAATCACAATATTGAAGACGAAGAAATTATCTATTTACAAAATATCTTGGTGAATTCGGGGACATTGTCTGCTCTTAACAATCAGATTTATCAAATCGCTTTCGTTGATATTAACAATATCACAATTACTCAGTGGGATGGAACCGAGTATATTGATGTGGCTCCTCCTATAGGTGAGACAGCATATATTGGAAATGGAGAAGTTACACTGCTTCCAAAAATGACAATTGAAACGAAAGACTTTAATCCATTTCAAGAGCAAGGGAAACAAATTAGAATTTCTCATATTGATTTTCAAACAGATATTCAGCCCAATTCGCCAGGATCAGCAATATCAGTCAATTTGATAGTGAATTCCACACCAAATGTTTATGGAAATCTATTGGTCGGAAATCAAGAAGTTGAAAATTTCGTTCCCCCTCCTTTGGATATGTTGCCATTTAGTTATGTATGGCATCGATTTTTCGCAAATACATTCGGGCAATACATAAGAATTCAGATCACTTTTGATGATACTTTGATGAATCAGATCACGACTCACCAAGAATCATTTGAACTTAATGCGATCAATTTATGGATTCGAGAAGCTGGTAAGATAATATTTTGAGGACAAATGGCGTTTAGCAGTGATATTCCACTTCAGTCTAATCAATTATCTAAATCTATAGATTTCCCACCTTCAAACAGCAAAGATTTTGTCGATATATTGACACTTGATCGCAAGAGGATTGTAGACTCTTTAAATACCAAAGAAGGCGGATTGCATATTCTTCAAGAAACGGCTAGTTTTCAGCAATATTTCTCAATCAATCCTACGAATCTTCAAAATAATCGCAATGGTTATAGAGTGGATTTTGATCTAGTGGCATTGAATCTTGGAATTCAGATTCCTACAGGTGTGACTACTTTAACATTAACCACAATGACACAACCTCCTTTGATAAATGGCATTCTTTATCCCGTTCATGGATATGGAGGAGCTACAATTGCAGGTCCTATATATATTTTTTTAAATGATCCGCAAGTATACATTAGGTTTAATAACACAAATCCAGCGGAGCAAATTGTGACAATAACTAACAATAGCGGTTCTGTACTCACACAATGTTATTGGACGATGGAATATCTTAAAAATTGAGGTAAATTATGGATCTTAAAACTTTTCTTTTCGGTCAAGACGACAAAATAAAGAAAAAGTCTAATTTTAATGAAGGTCAAAACCAGTTTTTCAATCAATACACTCAGAATGCAACCCAAAACATGGGTGGAATGAATGACATCATGAGTCTGCTTCAGTCCATGCTCGATCCGAATTCTGACTTTTTCAAGAACTTTGAAGATCAGCAGATGAATCAATTCAATGAAGAAACTCTACCTAATATTGGAGAGAGATTCGCTGGAGCAGGTGCCCAGGGAGGGGCTTTGTCATCATCGGGATTTGGGCAAGCACTAAGTGCAGGCGCATCGGGATTACAAAAGAATCTTGCATCTGGGAAAAGTAACATGATCCTGCAAGCATTACAGCAACTTATGGGGCAATACAACCAACAGACACAGAACGTGCTTAACGCGCAGCCATATATGTATGCGAATAAACCGGGAAATTCCGGATTATTTCCAGGTATGATGATGTCTTTTGCTAAAAATGCAGGCGGTGCAATGGGCGGAGGGATGTAAAATGGTACAATTCGTCCATCTTCCAAAATCTGCTAGAGGGATTCTTTCAGATTCATTGGGTGAATCAATTGGCGGAGGTCTTGCCAATTTTACGGGTAACTACTTCGCGAATAAAGCCTTAGATAAGGTGATGAATGATCCAGAAATGGAGAACGCAGATCCGTCAGAAAGACAATCGAAGCTTCAATCTGCATTGCAGCCCTATGGGCAATATGGAGAGAATATATTCAAAAAAAGAATGCAGATTGAGCAGCAAAGGGACCAAGAACAAGAGCAAAAAGTTTTAGGTAAAATTGCTCAAGGAAAAGAAGTTTCAGACCAAGAAATCTCGAGATTATCTCCTGAAAATCAATTCAAGGCTATACAAGCCAAGAAAATGAAAACAATAGGCAATCAGATCAAACAGTCACTTTTAAAGGCTGGATATCCCGAAGAAACAGCTTCTCTATGGCAAAATCAAATGGAAGCTGCTCCAGTGGGAGGACAAACAGATGTTATTAAGAATGTAAATGAACTGATTCGTAGATCTAAAAGTGGAAAAGGACAATTCGGAGAAGAAGAAAAAAACACCCTAAAACCATCTATAGAAATCCCTGGAATTGAATCCAAATCATATGAATTAGATTTTCCAGAACTTAAAGAGTCCATAGGAAGAACTTCAGCAGATATGGTTAAACAAGAGAGTGAAAATAGAAAAATTAATGCTCCACTCTATTCGGACACCATAGATTCCCTTAATGCATTGGATGAAGACTTTAGAGATTTGAAGCAACTTCAAGAATATAATGAAACTCCAGGGCTTTTACCTACTGGATTAGAAAAATGGAATATAGATTGGGATACAGGAGAGCCGAGAATTAAAGCTTTATTAAATCCAGAGGCACAAGATTATGTAAAAATCATAGCTAGACTTCTTGGAAGAGCAAAAGAATATTTTCCAGGTCGAGTGACTAATTTCGATTTAGCCCAATTTAGACAGAGATTTCCTACACTTGCAAATAGTCCTGATGGTCGTCGCCTAATCGCAAAACAATTATCCTTAGCAAACAGAATTGCCTATCTCAAAGATGAAACTATTAAATCTTCCATTGATCATTACGGTTCTGATGGAGATCCCGTTCAGATCATAAAATATGCTCAGCAAAATTACCGTAGATTGAAAGGTGAATTAGAGAATGAATTGAAGGGTATGAAGGACGAAGCGGATCAAATGAATCAATCATCAAATGAATCCAAACAATTATCTACTGAAGTGATTGATAAATATCTAGATTTATCAAATAACGATCCTGAAAAAGCTAAAGAATTAGCGAGGAAAGATGGGTATCAGTTCTGACCCTTTTACAGAAAGATTAAAGATACGACAGCGGGCGCAACCTATTCAGGACTTTCAATCTGAAAATGAAGAAATTGTAGACCGGTTTCAAAAACGTTCAAAAGAAAAATATGAACGTGAAAAAGAAATGATTTGGGATCAAGGCGAAGATCTTGAAAGACTTCAAGATAAAGGAACAGCAAAAGCCACTTCTAGAGTTTTAGAATCAGGTTTAGGAACTACTGGAAATATCCAATCAATGATCAAACAAATTACAGGCCTTCAACTAGGATCACAATTACCAACCTCTTCAGAGTTACAAGAATTTAGTGAAAAAGCAACGAGAGGATATACAAGCCCGGAATCTGAATTTGAAAAACAAGGGGGAGAATTCTTATCCGACATAACCCAAATGGCAATGCCTGGTTCTTCATCTTATTCAGCTCTCAGAACTCTAGGAATTCCAATTGCTGGGTGGGCTGCAAAACATGGATTGGAATCATTTGGAAGTGATGAATCAACCGGATCTGTAGCTAAAATGGCCCTTATGTTTGCTTTGGATTTAGCATCTGCTTATAAATCAAAAGGACAAGGAGGAGCTAAAAAATATGCTCAGTCTTTATGGAAAGAAGCAGAAAATAATCTTCCAAAAGGAGTTAGTCTTAATGCAAATAAACTAGAAAAAAATCTTATAGCTTTAGAAACAGAATTGATGAAAGGTGGCCATTCCCCTCAGACTGAAAAAGCGCTTGAAAAAATTTCCCACTTAAAAAGTAAAATTGAAAACGGAAAAATTCCAGCTGATGAATTGGTGGCAACTAGGAAAAAGATAAATGATCTTATAGAAGCCAATGGAGGATTTGATTATACTGCTCATCCATCTTCAAGACAAGGTTCTATAATGAATTTAAATAGAGTGAAAGATTCTATTATTGGTACTTTAGATGAATATGCCAGAGTTAATCCTAAATTTGGGGTTCCATACAAAAATTCCAATGAAGCCTATTCAGCATACTATGCTAGCAACGTAGCTTCTAAATTTTTAAAAAAATATTTTGGTGATTATATTAAATCTCCTATTTTTCATGGAATATTTGGTTCTACAACTGCTAAAACGATAGGTGCTGGAATTGCTGGAGTAGCACTTCCCTATCAAGCTTTTAAACTGATTCATAGAGCATATAAAAGTCGTGTTCTTAGAGAACTTTATGGAAATGTCGTAAAAGCATCTTTGTCTAATGATATTCCAGCAACAGCAAAAAATTTAGAACAATTAAAAAAAGAACTAAAGAAAGAAGAAGCTACTTCAAAAGCCAATAAATAAAGGCAGAAAAAATACCGCATCTATTGTCTCTTTTAAGTTCTGAAAGAAAACTTTTTGTACATAAAAATAGGGATAAGACATTTAAAATAATCAATCCAAATCCAAGAGTTAGAAATATTGTCATATTATTAATTCATCTCCGAAGAAATCGCCTTCATCAAAAAAATAACAATAAGTACTCCAAAAAATGTGGGAGCTATGAAAAACATTATTTAATCTCCTTATTATAATTATCTAACACAAATTTATACAAAGCGTCTTTATTTCTACGCTCTTCCTTAAGATCTTGAGCAAAAACATGTAGATCTTTTGTGATAGCATCTAATTTTAAATCTATTCTTTTCTCC